>DASSGA010000098.1:0-9302 GCA_035693805.1 bacterium
CCAGTACTACTGGACGTTCCTCTTCGGACAAAGCTTCCTTCCGGCCGTGAACGCCGTGTTGCTGGGGCTCCCTGATGTACCAGTCACGCCTAGTGCCGCGGGCTCTTCCCGTGCTGGGATTCATCGGAGCAGCCCTGCTCGTCGCCGCCTGGACCGGAACGCTGTTCGGCCTCTTGGGACAGGTGTCCCCGGCGTCGGCGCTCGCCGCACTCCCGATCGCGCTGTGGGAGTTTTCGCTGGGCATCTACCTCGTCGTCTTAGGCTTCAAGCCCTCGCCCATCACAGCTGGGATGTGACGCAATCTGATTCGTTGAAAGCGAGACGCTGCGATCAGGAGAGCTGATGTGATGGACGACATTGGGACGAGACTCTCGACACTCTGGGTTGTGGTCATGTTCAACATGGTCTTCGCGGACATTCTGACTTTCATCAAGCCTGGGGCGTTGCAGGGATTGTGGGCCGGACAAGCGGGCGTTCAAGTCACTCAGGGGCTTCTGCTGGGGTTCGCAATACTCCTAGAGATCCCGATTGCGATGATCTTCGTGTCCCGCATCTTGAAACGGGGGGCCAACCGCTGGGCGAATACCGTTGCAGCGGTGATTACCACTGTGTTCGTAGTGGGCGGTGGGTCGCTGGATCTCCACTACGTGTTCTTCGCAACCGTAGAAGTCGCGTGCATGGCCCTGATCGTCTGGTCCGTTTGGTCGCCGCGCAGCTCCGAAACCGGGGCGCCGCGACCGGCGGGCTAGCGGGCTCGACCGGAGCGCCACATGTCAGGAAGGACAGCCCCCCGCTGCCGGATGCTGGGGCATGGACGCGCCGACGTCGTCGTGCGCGGCCATATCCACTCCGCGTATCATCGCGTGCTGCCCGAAGGCGTCATCATGCCGTAGGCGCTGTTTCGGGGTCGAACGACCTGGCGCTCGAGGTCCGCCGCCCCGGGATACCCGACCAGGAGCGCGTCCCATCCCTCACCAACTAGACCATCGATATAATGGATGGGGAGACCCCACCCCTGATCGCTTGCATTCGCCTGTGGAGGTGCAGGTATGGCGCTTCCTGAGTTCCGCAACGAGCCCTTCACCGACTTCACGACCGAGCCCGGCCGCTCCGCGATGCTCGGGGCCCTGAAGACGGTCGCCTCCGAGCTCGGCAAGGAGCTGCCGCTCGTCATCGGCGGGAAGCGGGTGACCACGAAGGACAAGTTCACCTCGACCAACCCGTCCCAGAAAGACGAAGTGGTCGTGGTCTGCCAGAAGGCCACGCCCGACCACGTGCAGCAGGCCGTGGCCGCGGCGGACGAGGCGTTTCGGACCTGGTCGCGCGTCCCCGCGGAGGAGCGCGCCGCGATCGTCCTGCGCGCGGCCGAGCGGCTGCGCCGGCGCAAGTTCAACGCCGAGGCCTGGCAGGTGTTCGAGGTCGCCAAGAACTGGGGCGAGGCGGACGGCGACGTCGCGGAGACGATCGATCACCTCGAGTTCTTCGCGCGCGAAGCGCTGCGGTACGCCCAGGGCCGGCCGATGGCGCCGCACCCGCAGGAGTTCAGCGAGTACGTGTACGTGCCGCTGGGCGTCGTGGCCGTCATCCCGCCCTGGAACTTCCCGCTGGCGATCCCCGTGGGGATGGCCTCCGCGGCGATCGCCGCCGGCAACACGGTCGTGATGAAGCCGTCCTCGGACTCGCCGGCCAATGCCTACGTCTTCCTGGAGGTCATGGAGGAGGCCGGCCTGCCCCCGGGCGTCCTCAACATCATCACCGGCTCGGGCGGCAGCGTCGGGGACCCGCTCGTGCTGCACCCTCGCGTGCGGATGATCGCCTTCACCGGAAGCAAGGACGTGGGCCTGCACCTGTACGAATCGGCGGCCAAGGTCTCGCCGGGACAGATCTGGCTGAAGCGCTGCATCGCCGAGATGGGTGGCAAGAACGCCGTCATCATCGACGATGAGGCCGATCTGGACGAGGCCGTCACCGCGGCCGTCGTGTCCGGCTACGGCTTCCAGGGGCAGAAGTGCTCGGCGGGGTCGCGCCTGGTCGCCACGGCGGCGGTCTACAAGGACGTCGTCGAGGCGTTCGTCGAGAAGGTCCGCGCGCTCGAGCAGGGACCGGCGAAGGACAACTACGTCGCGGGACCCGTGATCAACGAAGGCGCGAAGCGGACAATCATGGAGTACATCCAGATCGGGAAGTCCGAAGGTCGGCTGGCCGCGGGCGGGGAGCCCGGCGATCCCTCGGGGCATTACATCCAGCCCACGGTGTACGTCGACGTGGACCGGAAGGCCCGGATCGCCCAGGAGGAGATCTTCGGCCCGGTCGTGTCCGTCACCAAGGCGAAGGACTTCGACGACGCCCTCGCCATCGCCAACGGCACCGAATACGGCCTCACCGGCGCCGTCTTCTCCCGCAATCCGGAGAAGCTGGCCCAGGCCCGTCGCGAGTTCTTTGCCGGCAACCTGTACCTGAACCGGAAGTGCACCGGCGCCCTGGTCGGCGTCCACCCCTTCGGCGGCTTCAACATGAGCGGCACGGACGCGAAGGTCGGCGGGCCCGACTACCTGCTGTACTTCCTGCAGCCGAAAGTCGTGTCCATCAAGCACCGGTGATCGCGGGCAAGGATCCGCGCCTGCTGGTGCGGTCGCAGGAACCGTTCAACGCTGAGCCGCCGCGGGAGCTCCTCCGTCACTCGTTCATCACGCCGGTCCCGCTCTTCTTCGTGCGCACCCACGGCGCGGCGCCGGTGGTCGACTCCGGCGCGTACCGCGTCAGCGTCGGCGGCCTGGTGCGGCGGGCGGGGTCGTACCGGCCGGACGAGCTGCGGGCACGCTTCGGTGACGTCACCGTCGTCGCCACACTACAGTGCGCCGGGAACCGCCGGCAGGAACTGATGGCGGTACGGCCGATCGACGGCGAGATACCCTGGGACGCGCAGGCCATCGGCACGGCCGAATGGACCGGAGTGCGGCTGCGGGATGTCCTGGAGGATGCGGGGATCGCCGCTCCGGGGGCGCACGTCGCGTTCCTCGGCCTCGACGCGATCGAGCGCGGCGGTCGCCAGGAAAGGTTCGGCGGGTCCATCCCGCTGGCCAAAGCGCTCGGCGCCGAGGTCCTCATCGCCCACGCGATGAATGGCCGGCCGTTGACCCCGATCCACGGCTCCCCCCTCCGCGTCGTGGTCCCCGGCTACATCGGCGCCCGCAGCGTGAAGTGGCTGGAGGCCATCACCGTGCGGGCCGACCCATCGGAGAACTACTTCCAGGCACACTCGTACAAGCTGTTTCCGCCGGAGGTCACTCCTGACATCGTTGATTGGGCCACAGGTGTGGTGCTGGGCGAGGTGGGCATCAATGCGGTGATCTGCCGTCCCCTGGACGGCGAGACGGTTCGGGCTGGCGCCCTCACCTGCATGGGGTATGCGCTCAGCGGCCGGCATGAGGTGGCGCGCGTCGAGCTCTCGATCGACGAGGGCGCCACGTGGATACCGGCCGCGCTGAAGGGACCATCGGAGCGCTGGGCGTGGCGGTTCTGGGAAACGTCCCTGGCCCTGCCTCCCGGACCCCATGAGCTGATCGTCCGCGCAACGGATACCGCGGGCGGGAGCCAGCCGGAAAACCCGGCCCTCATCTGGAACTTCAAAGGCTACATGAACGCCGCCCGCCACCGGATCGGCGTGCGCGCGGCCTGAGTCCCATCGGAAGGGGAGAAGCCGGGATGGCAGCCACTCATGGCGTCGAGATCGGCGGGAGCAGGGTCGAAGGCGCTGAGCGCATCCTGACCCCGGAGGCGCTGCGCTTCGTCGCGGATCTGCAGCGGGAGTTCAACGCGATCCGGGAGCGGCTGCTCCGGCGGCGCCGGGAGCGCCAGGAGGAACTCGACCAGGGAGCCCGCCCCGGCTTCCTCAGCGCCACGCGACACATCCGGGAGGGCGAGTGGAAGATCGCGCCAACGCCGAAGGATCTCCAGAAGCGGTGGGTGGAGATCACGGGCCCCACCGACCGGAAGATGCTGATTAACGCCCTCAACTCCGGCGCGTCGACCTACATGGCCGACTTCGAGGACGCCAACGCACCGGCGTGGGGCAACATGGTCACCGGGCAGGCAAACCTCATCGACGCCGTGGAACGCACGATCACGCTCCAGACCCCGGAGAAAGTGTATCGGCTCAACGACGAGACCGCCGTCCTCATCGTGCGCCCGCGCGGCTGGCACCTGCTGGAGAAACACGTGCTGGTGGACGGGGCGCCCGTCTCCGGGAGCCTGTTCGACTTCGGGTTGTTCCTGTACCACTGCGGCCGCCGGTTGCTGGACCGGGGCAGCGGCCCGTACATCTATCTGCCGAAGCTCGAAAACCACCTCGAAGCGCGCCTGTGGAACGACGTGTTCAGCTACGCGGAAGACCGCCTGGACCTCGGCCGCGGGACGATCAAGGCCACGGTGCTGATCGAGCACATCCTGGCCGCCTTCGAGATGGACGAGATCCTCTACGAGCTGCGGGACCATGCCGCGGGCCTGAACGCGGGGCGCTGGGACTACATCTTCAGCATCATCAAGTGCTTCGGGGGCAGCAGCGATTTCATCTTCCCCGACCGCGCGCAGGTGACGATGACGGTGCCGTTCATGCGCGCCTACGCGCTGCTGCTCGTCCACACCTGCCACCGGCGGGGCGCGCATGCGCTGGGAGGCATGGCGGCCTTCATCCCCAGCCGGCGCGATCCGAAGATCAACGAGATCGCGCTGGCGAAAGTGCGTGAGGACAAGGTCCGCGAGTCCACGGACGGCTTCGACGGCACGTGGGTAGCGCACCCCGACCTGGTGCCGGTGGCGATGGAGGTCTTCGCGGACGCGCTCGGCAACCGGCCGCACCAGCTGGAGCGGCTCCGCGACGACGTCCGTGTGCAGGCGAGCGATCTGATCGACGTGCGCGTGCCCGGCGCGGAGATCACGGACGGGGGCCTGCGCAACAACGTCAGCGTGGGGATGCAGTACCTCGAGTCATGGCTGCGCGGGACGGGCGCGGCGGCGATCTTCAACCTGATGGAGGACGTCGCGACGGCGGAGATCGCCCGCTCCCAGGTCTGGCAGTGGGTGCACCACAAGAAGTTCAGCGCGCAGCAGGTCCGGACCATCGAGGACCAGGAGCTCGGAAAGCTGCGCGACGCCTACGGGGAGCACTTCCCGAGGATGAAGTTCGCCGACGCCCAGGCGGTGTTCGAGCGTGTGGCGCTGCGCGAGCCCTTCACGGAGTTCCTGACCCTCGTCGCCTACGACCGGTTGGAGTGAACCCTCGCGGCACGAGCGCCCCGCGCGCCTAGCTCTCGGGGTGCGGCCGCCATCGCCGGCGGGTGCGCTCCACCGTGCGCAGCACTGCCCGCATCACCGGCACCCCGCCGACGATGAGGATCGCTTCACTCGCCAGCAGCGGCGGGAGGAGCCCCCAGAAGGTCAGCTTGAGCAGGACCGACAGCATGAGGCTGACCGCGATGCCGATCACGAGCGCGTACAGGGCGGCGCCGGCGTACGGCCAGCGCCGTCCCAGCGCATAGCAGCCCCACGCCCCGATGAGGTTGGCGAAGGGCATGAAGACGAGCTCCCAGGGACCGGCATACGGACTGGCCAGGTTGGCGAGGAAGTTGCCGAGGACGAACGCGGCGATGAGGTGCGGCTCCCAGATGACGAGCGACTTCAGCACCTCCGCCACCCGGAATTGCAGCGGGCCGTAGCTCGCCGGCTGCAGGACGACGGTCAGCGCCGCGTACAGGGCGGCGACGACGCCCACCTCGGCTATGGTTGCGCCCGGTCTGAGTCGCCCCATGACACCTTGCAGACCGTGTGGATCCCCCCGCGGATCTTGTAGTCCAGCGTGATCTCCATCCAGCGCGGCGCCACGACCCGCACCAGGTCTTCCAGGATCCGGTTGACCGCGTGCTCCTGATAGATGCCGACGTTGCGGAAGGAGAGCAGGTAGAACTTCAGTGAGCGCAGCTCCAGAATCTTCGCTCCGGGTAGATAGCGGATCAGGACCGTCCCGAAGTCGGGTAGTCCCGACCAGGGGCAGACCGCAGTGAACTCGTCGGTATCGATGTCCACCGCCGTCGCCTTGCCGGGATATTCGTACGGGAACGTCTCGAGCACCGAGGCATCGATCGCCTCGTAGCCCTGGGCGGCCACCCCGCGGGGCGTGACGCCCGCCGGCGCATCAACCATCGTGGATCCCTCCGCGCACGCGTCGACCACAGTATACATCGGGGTCTCTCACAGCGGCGGCATCCCCAGCAGCTCGTCGTAGGCCGCGGCGATCTCACCGCCCAGGCTGGCGAGGTGTTCGCGCATGCTGGTCTCCGCGCGCACCGCATCGCGGGTGCGGATCGCGGCGACGAGCTTGGCCATCTCCCGGAAGGTCTTCCCCGCGCGGCCGCGGAGCCGGAAGCTCTTCCCATGGAACTGGCGCACCCGCTGCCGGGCGACGTTGATCGCCTCTTCCAGCCGGCGATTCTGCGCCATCTGAGCCACGGCCTCATGCAGGGCGTCGTCCGCCGCGACAACGCGGGCGAGGTCCTCCTGCTTGAGTGCGCCGCCGTAGGTCTTGATCAAGGTGTTCAACAGCACCTGGAAGGCCGGCGTGGCGCGCTCTGCGGCCCGGCGCGCGGCCATGCCTTCGAGTGCCTCGCGCAGCCCGTACAGCTCTTCGAGGTCGGGCCGCCGCAGCATGGGAACGACCATCCCCCGGCCGGGGGCCGCCTGCAGCAGACCTTCGGCCCCCAGGCGCCGCAGCGCATCACGGATGGGGGTGCGGCTGATCTGCCACGCCGACGCCAGCTCGAGCTCGTTGATCCGCGCACCCATGGGGATCCGACCCGTGAGGACGGCTTCCCGGAGCCGGCGGTGGACCGCATCAGCGATCGTCTCACGCTGGGGCGGCGGACCCAGCAGGACCTCACGTACCTCCGCCTCGCGCCCTTCTGCGTTCATGCCCACACCTCGTTCCTCTCTCGCGCGGATTGCATTTATGGATATCGCCCTGGATACTCTGTTTTTGTCCTACACTTAGAGTTAGTTCGGATTCGTACGGCTGAAGCCTCCCTCCCCTTGTGGCTCCCACAGGGCCGATGCTACGCTGGATTCAGCTGGACCAGGGAGGTGAAAAGGTGACGTACATCATCGCGGAGCCCTGCATCGGAGTCAAGGACCGGGCCTGCGTCGAGGTCTGTCCCGTGGACTGCATCTATGAGTACGTGGATGACGTTGGCGCCTATGTGGTCCCGGACCCCTCCACGGGAGCTGGCATCGACAAGCAGGTGATCCCGCGGGGCGAGGCGACCCATGTCCCCCCCGAGACCGGCATCACCAAGGAGCAATTGAGGGCCATGCTCTTCATCCACCCGGAGGAGTGCATCGACTGCGGAGCGTGCGAGTCGGTCTGCCCCGTCACGGCCATCTTCCCGGATGGCAGCGTCCCGGACCAGTGGCAGTCGTACATCGGCCTCAACTACGCCGCCTTCGGCCTGAAGAAGTAGGCGTCAAAACGACGGGCTGAGCAGGACCCAGGGTCCGCCACCTTGAACATGGGCCCTGAGCGGAGGAGTCATTCATTCGATCAAGGGGGGACTGAGCGTGGCGAGAAAGGCGGCGAAGAAGCGCAAGGCACCGGCCAGGAAGAAAGCGACGCGGCGGAAGACCACCCGGGCTAAGACCGTCCGGAAGAAGCCCGCGGCGCGCAAGCGGACCACCGCGCAGAAGAGGGCTCCGAAGAAGGCGCCGGCGATGCCCGAGATGCCGGGCCAGTCTCCGACGCAGCCCTGGACGCCCTCGGGAGAGGGTTGGTTCCCCACACAGTAAGGACACCGTGATCCGTGACCTGGCGAAGACCCCGGGCGACCGGGGTCTTCGCCTTTACCACGCCGCCTCGCGCCCGTTGAACGTTCGTTACACTCCACAGTGATGATAATCGTGATCTCGATACAGGAGGGAACCCCTTGTGAGAACGATCATGACGCTCGTGGCCTTCATGGTGCTCGCGACGCTCGTCGCCGCGCCATCCGCGCCGGCGCAGAGCCCGCTGGCGAACGCCAAGAAACAGCTGGAAACCGCCATCTTCCATTCGGGCGAACTGGCCCAGCGCGGCGGCGCCGTGGCCGCCTCCAAAACGCACATGCAGCACACCATGAACTGCCTGGAGGGACCGCGCGGACAGAACTTCAACGCCGCTCCAGGCTACCCATGCCAGGGCCAGGGCAACGGGCTCATCCCCGACCTGCGGGCCGCGGAAGCCGCGGGCGTGGGCGGGGCCGCTAGAGCCCTGCTCTTCGTCGGCGCGGCCCACACCCTCATCACCACGGCGCTGCAGAGCAACGACGTCGACCTGGTGCAGCCCTACGCGAAGGTCGTGTCCGACCAGTTGAAACAGGCGCTCGCGGCGCTGCCCTGACCGGCTCGCCGATCTCGGGAATGAGTTAGCCGTCCCGGCATCCAAGTAAAGCAGGGCCATGCGACACCGCATGCGCCCTGCTTTCCTGTTGGTCGCCGCCCTCATGGCGATCCCGGCCGTCCTGGTGCCTGCTGCGCCGGGACATGCCTACGCCCCTGCGCTCACCCCAGCCCTTGTGCGCGAGGCTCAGACGCATTACAAGTGGATCGCCTCGGACTTCCTGCCCTACCCATCCGAGTGGTCTCAGGCCCTGCCGGGGAACACGGGGTTCGTGATGGTCGTCACGCCCTTCATCCGCCTGTGCATGGGGATCGCCGCCGACGAGTACATCGCCCACTACAACCACACCGAGGCGGAGCATCTCAATCCGATCATCGTCGAGCGGATCAACCTCTTCTTCGCCGATACGCTGTTGCTGTACGTCGAGTTGCCCCACCCGTCGGTCGAACCGATCCCCGCGCGTCCGTACGTCGAGTTGGTCACCCCGGCCGGGAAGACGCTGGAACCCCGATCGATGACGGTGGAGCGCCGCCCGCGCGAACTGCTGCGCCGGGGCCAGCCGGTCGGGTATACGACCCGCTTCCACGTGCAGTTCGCCCTGAGCGACGGGATCGGTCCCTCCGATACGATCCGGGTGACGGTGCGACAGAGCGGGCGCGTCCTGGGGACCCTCACCTTTGACCTCCGCGCCATGCGGTAAAGGGAAGCTCTACCCGCGCGAGAAATCTCATATCATTCCCGGATCCAGAGGGGGGAGTTCATGCGAACCGCACTGCGAGCGCTGTTGATCGTGGCGCTGCTCACGGCTTTCGCAGGCGTAGGCGGCGCGGGGCCGGCGTTCCCGGACCGGCCGATCGAGATCATCGCTCCCGCCGGCGTCGGC
>DASSGA010000099.1:0-2941 GCA_035693805.1 bacterium
AAGGCGCGGGTCGTGGAAACCCTCTACAAGGGCACGCAGTTCCTGATGCGTAAGCACAAGATCGACGTCTTTACCGGTGAAGGCCGCTTCCTCAGCCGGGGGAAGGTGGGCGTCGCGCTGGCCGACGGTTCGGAGACGGAGCTCGTCGGCCGCCACGTGGTCATCGCGACGGGCTCGGCGCCGCGCAGCATCCCCGGGATCACCATCGACAATCAGCGCATCCTCGACAGCACCGGGGCGCTGGCGCTGACCACGATCCCCAAGTCCATCGCCATCCTCGGCGCGGGGCCGGTCGGTGTAGAGTTCGCCAGCCTGTACCGCGCGTTCGGCAGTGAGGTAACGCTGATCGAGCTGCTGCCCACCCTCGTGCCCCTCGAGGACGAGGAGATCGGGCGGGCCCTCGAGCGCTCGTTCGCGCGCCGCGGCATCAAGTCGGCCACCAACGCGACGGCAAAGAGTGCGCAGCCCGCAGGCGACCGGGTGAAGATCACGCTCGCGCGGGGGACGGAGACCCAGGCGCTGGAGGCGGAATACCTGCTCGTGGCGATCGGCCGCTCGCCGGCCACCACGGGACTGGCCCTGGATGAGGCGGGCGTCGCGCTGGAGAAGGGCGCGATCAAGGTTGATGAGCACCTGCAGACGACCGCCGCGAACACGTACGCGATCGGGGACGTGATCACCGGTCAGCACCCATACCGGCTCGCCCACGTGGCGAGCGACGAGGCGATCGCCGTGGTCGAGCGCATCGCCGGAGCCGGAACTCATCCCGTGAACTACGACGCGGTGCCGCGGCCGACGTACTCTTTCCCCCAGGTCGCCACGATGGGGCTGAGCGAAGCGCAGGCGAAAGAGCAGGGTCTCGACGTCAAGATCGGGCGGTTCAACTTCCAGGCGAACAGCAAGGCCGTGATCCAGGGCGAGCGCGAAGGGTTCGTCAAGATCATCACGGACGCGAAGATCGGCGAGATCCTGGGGATCCACATGATCGGTCCCTCCGTCACCGAGCTCCTCGCGGAAGGCGTCGTCGCGAAATACCTCGAAGCGACCGTGGCGGAACTCGGGGCGGCGGTGCACTCCCATCCCACGCTGGCCGAAGCGGTGAAGGAAGCGGCGCTGGACGCGATGGGCCGCGTCATCCACACGTAGGTCCGGGAGGTATCGATGAGTGCGATGGAGGCCAAGGCCCGCGTCACTCCGGCGCGTCACACCTCGCTCGGGCTCAGCGACCAGGACGTGCTCGACATGTACTACTACATCGCGCTGGCCCGGGCCCTCGACGAGCGGATGTGGGTGCTGCAACGGGCGGGCAAGGCGATGTTCGTCATCTCCGGCCCCGGCCACGAAGGCTGCCAGGTGGCGGCGGTGTGGCCGATGGACCGTACGCGCGACTGGCTCGTGCCCTTCTACCGTTCCATCGCGGCGTGCCTGGTGAAAGGGATGAGCCCGACGGACCTTCTGCTCGGCCTGTTCGCCCGCGCGAACGATCCGAGCAGCGGCGGCCGCCAGATGCCGGGACACTACGGCCACCCCGGGGTCAAGATCCTCAGCACGAGCAGCCCGGTCGGGACCCAGTACCCCCACGCCGCCGGCATCGCCTACGCCGCGAAGATCCGCAAGACCGGCGAGGTGACGATGACCGCGATCGGCGAAGGCGGAACGAGCCAGGGCGACGTGCACGAGGCCCTGAACTGGGCCGGCGTGTACAAGCTCCCTGTGATCTTCGTCGTGGAGAACAACGCCTACGCGATCTCCGTGCCCCTGCACAAGCAGGTGGCGGGGGGCAGCGTCGCCGCGCGCGCCGCCGGGTACGGCTTCCCGGGGGTGGTCGCGGACGGCAGCGACGTGCTGGAATGCTACCGCGTGGCGAAGGAGGCCTACGACCGCGCGAAGCGCGGCGATGGGCCGACCCTGCTCGAGTTCAAGGTCCCCCGGCTGGGATCGCACAGCAGCGATGACCAGCAGGAGCGCTACCGGACGAAGGAGGAGATCGAGGCCGATCGGACGCGCGACCCCCTGCGCGTCTTCGGCGTCTACCTGGACGGGGTGGGGCTGCTCACGGAGGCGAAGCGGACGGACGTTGCCGCCCGCATCAAGCGGGAGATCGACGAGGCGACCGATGCCGCCGATCGCGCCCCCTCCCCAGATCCCGCAAGCGCCGCACGCTACGTCTTCTTCGAGAAGGACTGAGCGCTGCCATGGCCGAGATCCGCTACATCGACGCGATCAACCAGGCGCACCACGAAGAGTTCGCGCGTGACGAGCGGGTGGTGGTGCTCGGCGAGGACGTCGGCCGCAAGGGCGGCGTCTTCGGGGCGACGGCGGGCCTGCTGGACAAGTTCGGCGAGGCCCGGGTCATCGACTCGCCACTGGCCGAGTCGTCCATCGCCGGGGTCGCGATCGGGATGGCCGCGAACGGCCTCCTGCCCATCGCCGAGTTCCAGTTCGCAGATTTCATCCACCCGGCGTTCAACCAGATCGTGAGCGAGGCGGCGCGGATGCGCTACCGCTCCAACAACGCCTTCGGCTGCCCCGTTGTCTTCCGCGCGCCGTGGGGCGGCTCGCACGGCACGGCCCTGTACCACTCCCAGTCCATCGAGGCATTCTACTCGCATGTCCCGGGGATCAAGGTGGTGGCGCCCTCCACGCCGGCCGACGCGAAGGGGTTGCTCAAATCGGCGGTCCGCGACGCGGATCCGGTGCTGTTCCTGGAACACAAGCGCATGTACCGGATCGTGAAAGGCGAGATCCCCGAGGGCGACTTCACCACCCCGATCGGCCCGAGCGTCGTACGGCGCCAGGGCGCGGACCTCTCCATCTTCGCCTACGGCTGGATGCTCCACGAGTCGCTCCAGGCCGCGGAGATGGTGGCCGCCGACGGCGTCGACGCCGAGGTCGTGGACGTACGCACCCTCGTGCCCCTCGACAAGGACACCATCCTGCG
>DASSGA010000100.1:0-22474 GCA_035693805.1 bacterium
CACCCACCAGCAGGAGGTCATCCTCCGGGGGCCGGTCGGCCAGCGTTCTGGCCAGGACCTCCGGGCCGATCCCCGTGGGATCGCCGATCACGACCGCGAGCTTCGACATCGCTACCCCCCCCAAGTGAAGGAGTTCTCGGCCGGGCGAGGTATATTGTATACCAACCCCGCTGTCCCCGCTGTGCAGAGGTGCCGGCATGGGAGTGACCGAGCAGCTCGCGCGCTTCACGCTCGAGACCACCCGCATCCCCGACGAGGTCCGCCGTCTCGGCACCAATCACCTGGTCGATGGGATCGCCGTGATGCTTGCCGGTGCCACGGAGGAGAGCGGGCGGCTCGTCCGCTCGCACTTGCGCGAGATCGGCGGGAAAGAACAGGGCACGGTCCTGGGTGCGACCCTCCGCGCCCCGCTGCAGTCCGCCGCATGGGCCAACGGCACGGCCGGCCATGCGATGGATTACGACGACACGCAACTCGCCACCGATCCGCAGAGCGTCTATGGCCTGCTCACCCACCCCACGGTCCCGGTGCTGGCCGGGGCGCTGGCTGCGGCCGAGGGGACCGGAGCCTCCGGGGCGGCCCTGCTGGACGCCTACGTCATCGGCGTGGAAGTGGCCTGCCGCGTGGCCGATGCCGTGAATCCGCGCCACTACCGCGACGGCTTCCATTCCACGGCGACGATGGGGGGCTTCGGCGCGGCGGCGGCCGCCGCGCGCCTGTTCGGCTGCGACCTGGACACGACGCTGCGCGCCTTCGGGCTCGCGGCGAGCATGAGCGCGGGGCTGCGCGAAAACTTCGGCACGATGACCAAGCCGTTCCACGCCGGCCGGGCCGCCGAGAACGGGCTGTTCGCGGTGCTGCTGGCCCGCCGGGGATGGACGGCGGCCCGGGACATCCTCGAAGCGAAGCGCGGCTTCTATAGCGCCTCCTCCGGCGGATATGACCCCGCGAAGATCGAGGGGAAGCTTGGCGCCCCGTACTTCTTCATCGAGCCGGGGATCTCGATCAAACCCTATCCGTCGGGGTCGCTGTCGCACCCGGCGCAGGACATGCTGTTGGACCTGGTGCGTGAGTACGACATCAGGCCGGAGCAGGTGGAGCGTATCGACGTCGGGGTCAACTCCCACGTCCCGAACGCCCTCATCCACACCCGGCCGACGACGGCGCTGGAGGGGAAGTTCAGCCTCCAGTTCCAGATGTCGATCGGCGTTCTGGAGCGCGCTGCCGGCATCGCCCAGTTCGTTGACGCGAAGGTGCGCGAGCCGCGGACCCGGGCGATGATGGAGCGCGTCCACGTGTACGTCGATCCTGAGATCGAGGCCCTCGGCTACAACGAGATGCGGATGAGGGTGCACATCACGCTGCACGACGGCCGGAAGCTCTCCGGGTATGCGGATAAAGCAAAGGGCCATCCGAAGAAGCCGATGAACCGATCTGACCTGCGCGACAAGTTCATGGATTGCGCTGCTTTGGTGATGACCTCGCAGCAGGCCGAATCCGCCCTCGAGCACCTGTGGGCGATCCGCGAGATCGATCGCGTTCCCGACCTCACGCCGATGCTCGTGGGGACCGCGCCGTGAGACGCTACCGCCTCGCCGTCATCCCCGGGGACGGCATCGGCCGTGAGGTCATCCCCGAAGGGATCAAGGTGCTTCAGGCGGCGGGCCGGCGCTTCAACTTCGGCATCGACACGGTCGAATTCCCCTGGAGCTGTGCCTACTACCTGCAGCACGGCGAGATGATGCCCGCCGACGGCCTGGCGACGTTGCGGGATTTCGCCGCGATCTACCTCGGGGCCATCGGCGATCCGCGGGTACCGGACCATGTGTCGCTGTGGGGGCTGCTGCTGCGCATCCGCAAAGCCTTCGACCTCTACGCCAACGTGCGCCCGATCAGGCTGCTGGAGGGGATCGCCTCGCCGCTGGCCGGCCGGACGCCCGCGGACGTCGACATCCTGTTCGTGCGGGAGAACACCGAGGGCGAGTACTCCGGGCTGGGCGGCCGGCTGAATGCCGGGACCCCGCACGAGGTGGCCCTCCAGACGACGGCGTTCACGCACCGGGCGACGACACGCATCCTGACGTACGCGTTCGACGCCGCGCGAGCGCGGCGCAAGCGGCTGGCGCACGTGACCAAGTCGAACGCGTTGCAGTACACGGCGGTCATGTGGGATGAGGTCGCCGAGGACGTCGCCCGCGGCTATCCGGATGTGCAGGTCCGGAAGCTCCACGTCGACGCCGCGGCCTACCAGATGGTGCTGCACCCGGACTGGTTCGACGTCATGGTCGGCTCGAATCTCTTCGCGGACATCCTCACCGATCTCGGCGCGGCCCTGCAGGGCAGCCTCGGCCTCGCCGCGAGCGCGAACCTCGATCCGACGCGCGCGGCGCCCTCGATGTTCGAGCCGGTGCACGGCTCGGCCCCGGACATCGCGGGGAAGGGCATCGCGAATCCCATGGCCGCGATCTGGACGGCGTCGATGATGCTGGAGCACCTGGGTGAGACCGTCGCGGCCGGGGCGGTGTTTGACGCACTGCGTCGGGTCGTGCGCGGCGCCGAGGTCCGGACGCCGGACCTCGGCGGCCGCGGCACGACGACGCAGGTCGGTGATGCGGTGGTGGAGGCCCTGCGCGCATGACGGATCTGCTCGTCACGGACAATCTGCCGGCGCGGGAGCTCGTCTTCCGCAAGCTGCGCGAGGCGATCCTCATCGGGCGCTTCCAGCCTGGCCAGCGGCTCCGCGAGCGCGAGCTGGTGAGCCGCATGGGCGTGAGCCGGACGCCGATCCGCGAGGCACTGCGCAAGCTCGAGCTGGAAGGCCTCATCACCACCGTCCCCTACAAGGGCCCCACGGTGACGCGGCCGACCCCGGACAGCGCCCGGCAGCTCTACGAGACACGGGCAGCCCTCGAGGGCCAGGCCACGGCGTTGTTCACGAAACGCGCGGATGCCATGGCGATCGAGCGCCTGCGGGCGCTGATCAAGGAGTCCGAACGCGCGCTGGCCCGCCGCAATCCTGCTGGCGTGCTCGAGGCCAACAATGCCCTGCACGACGAGATCGCCGCGGGCTGCGGCAACGAGCTGCTGCACTCCCTGATCACCAACCTCAGGGACCGCATCGTGCTGCTGCGCGTGGAGTCACTGTCGTACCCCGGCCGGCGCTCGCGGTCGATCGCCGAGCACAAAGCGATCCTCCGCATGATCGAGCGCGGGGATGCCGACGGCGCGCGGACGCTCGTCGAGCAGCACGTGATGCACGCCTGGCGGGCGGCTCGTGTCCAGCTGATCCAGCAGGGGAAGCACGTTCAGGGGAGGAGCGCGGGGGGGAGGGGAATCCGGTGAACCTCGCGGCCATGGCGGGGACGGCCCGCCGGATGATGGAGCAGGTGCTCGCGGTCCGAGCGGGAGAGCGCCTCGTCATCGTCACGGACTTCGAGCGGCCGCGTTCCATCACCGACCTGCTCACGACCACGGCGGCGCTGTACGGCCTGCAGACCGTTGTGGTCATGATGCCCTCCCGGGAGATGGGCGGCGAGGAACCGCCGCCGGCCGTCGCGGCCGCGATGCGTGAGGCGGACTGCATCATCGTGCAGACCTCGCACTCCATGACGCACACCAACGCCGAGCGAGAGGCGCTCAAGGCTGGAGCGCGGGTGTGCAACATCCGCGAGGTGGACGAAGAGATGATGGTCCATGGCGGGATGACCGCCGATTACGACGAAGTGGACCGCATCACCCGGAAGGGCGTGACCCTGCTCACCGCCGCGACGCGGGCGCGCGTGACGACGCCGGAAGGGACCGACCTCACCCTCGACCTCACCGGCCGCCCGGCGTTCGCGCTGTCGGGCTTCGCGCGCGAGCCGGGACAGTTCTCCGGCCTGCCCGACGGCGAGGCGGCGATCGCCCCGGTGGAAGGCCGCACCGACGGCGTGCTCATCGGCCCGTACCTCATCGAGAAGATCGGCCAGGTGACTGAACCCTTCCGGATGGAGGTGCGCTCGGGGCAGATCGCGCGCGTCGAGGGTGGGGCGCAGGCCCAGCAGCTCAGCGCGATCCTGGCCCGCAAGGATCCGGGCGCGCGCAACTTCGCGGCGGAGCTGGCGCTGGGGACGAACCCCGCCTGCCGCCTCATCCCGAAGTCCCGCGAGATCAAGAAGCGACTCGGCCAGGCGCACGTGGCGCTTGGCGATAACCTCAGCCTCGCCGGGACCGTGGAGAGCGCGGTGCACCTGGACATCATGCTGCTGCGCCCGACGGTGGTGCTCGACGACCAGATCGTGCTCGATGCAGGTGATCCGGTGTTCGCGAAGGACGCATGAGGAGAAGGCCCACGACCGAAAGGGGGAGCGCAATGACAGTGAAGACGAGAGTCGCAGTGCTGGTCCTGGCGATCGTCCTCGTGATGACCGTCGGCGCCATCGGGCAGGGGTCTTACCCCAATAAACCCATCACCCTGGTGACCCACAGCAGCGTGGGCGCCGGCGGAGACATCTTCCTCCGCAACCTGGCCAGGCATCTGGAAGGGATCGTCACCGTGCCCGTGGTCGTCGAGAACCGCAGCGGCGGGGCCTCGGCGCGGGCGGTGTCCTACGTCGCGACCAGTCCGACCGACGGCTACATCCTCTATGGGAGCACCCCGACCATGCTGCAGACACCCATCCTCACCAGGACGCCTCACTCCTTCCTTGACCTGCAGCCCGTGGTGAACGTGTTCTTCGACCCGATGATTCTCTACGTCAAAACGGACTCGCCGTGGAAGACGCTGCAGGACATCGTCAACACCGCGAAGCAGCGTCCGGGCACGATTCGCTTCGGCGCTGCCACCCCGGGATCGGTGGAGCACATGATCGCCCACCAGATCCAGAAGGTGGCGAAGATCCAGGTGCAGCCGGTGACGTTCGAGGGCGGCGGCGACCTCTTGCTCGCCGTGCTCGGCGGCCACGTCGACCTGGGCGTGGGCGAGTATGCGGAGGTCGCCTCCCAGGTGCAGGCCGGGCAGGTGCGCGTCATCAACTCGTTCACCGCGCAGCGGCTCGCTGGGACCACGATCCCAACGGCGAAGGAGCAGGGCGTGGAGATCGTCGTCGAGAAGTTCCGCGGCCTGCTCGGTCCGAAGGGGATGGATCCCGCGGCCATAGCCTTTTGGGAGCAGGCGGTCAAGCGCGCCCTGGCCAAGCCGGCCTACCGGGGGTACTACACGTCCGTCTTCCTGCTGCCTTCCTACATGGAGCACGACCAGTACAACGCGTACCTGCACCGGATGAACCAGACGCTGCGGCGTTACATGAAGGAGATCGGGGTCATCAAGTAACTCCGCGGGGCGGCCGCGCCCGCGATGTCCGGGGGGATGGCATGAGGCGAGCGGACCTGCTGGTCGGTCTGGGGCTGCTGGTGCTGGCCGGCGTCTACTTCGAGCAATCCTTTGCCATCACGCGCGGGTTCGCTTCCGACCGTCTCGGCCCCGCGTTCTTCCCGCGGCTGCTGGCGCTGACCCTGGCGGCGCTGGCCGCGACGCTTGTCGTGCGGGCGGTGTCGGGACGGTCTGATCCGTCCCACCCGCCCGCCGTGCGGCTGAGGGTGTTTGCCGGTCTGCTCGTGCTCCTGGTGGCGTACACCCTCCTCCTCCCGCGCGCCGGGTTCCTGCTCACCACGCCGGTACTGCTGGGCGCGGTCATCTGGCTGCTCGGCCTGCGCAGTTGGGCGTCGCTGGTCGGCACCGCGCTCGGCGTGACCGCCGTGCTCTACGTCTTCTTCGGCCGCTTCCTGCATGTGTTGCTCCCGATGGGGCCGCTGCGATGACCGGCAGGGGAGGGCCGCAGCATGCTTGAACGCTTCGCGCTCGGCGCCACGATCGCGTTCCATCCGCTGTCCCTGTTGATGATGCTCCTGGGCGTGAGCTGGGGGATCATCGGCGGGGCGCTGCCGGGGATCTCCGGATCGATCGCCATGGCGCTGCTGCTGCCGCTCACCTTCGGGATGAACCCCGCGGTGGCCCTGATGATGCTGGCCGGCGTCTACATCGGCGCGATGTACGGTGGCTCGATCACGGCCATCCTGATCAGCACGCCCGGCACCCCCGGCGCCGCGGCCACCGTCATCGACGGCTACGCCCTGCACCAGAAGGGCCAGAGCGGCAAGGCCCTGGGCGTCTCGCTCATCACCGGGACGATCGGGGGCATCGTCAGCGTCTTCATCCTGGTCGCCCTCGCCGTGCCGCTCTCCAAGATCGCCCTCGCCTTCGGGCCGCCCGAGTACTTCGCCCTGGGGGTGTTCGGCCTGGCCTTGATCAGCAGCTTCGTCGGCCGCGATCTCGTGAAAGGCGCCGTCTCCGCGGTGCTCGGCCTCATCATTGCCACGGCGGGGATGGATCCGTTCTCGGGGACGCCGCGCTTCACGTTCGGCACCCTCGACCTGCTCGGCGGGGTCGAGATGGTGGCGGGGATGATCGGCCTGTTCGCCGTCTCCGAGATCCTCTCCCGGTTCGCGGAGGGCGGGGACTGGGAGCGCATCCGCGGGAAGTACAAGACGGATCTGCCCACACTCCTCGAGCTGTGGAAGCTGCGCGTCGCGACCTTCATCGGCATCGTCATGGGGACGATCGAAGGGTTGCTGCCGGGGGGGGGCGGGGCCATCGCGGCGTTCATCTCGTACAACGAGGCGAAGCGCTGGTCGAAGCATCCCGAGGAGTTCGGGCACGGCTCCCTGGAGGGCGTCGCCGCCCCGGAAACCGCGAACAACGTCGTGACCGGGACCGCGATGATCCCGCTGCTGACGTTCGGCATCCCGGGCAGTAACTCCGCGGCGATCATGCTCGCGGCGATGCTGCTGCACGGCATCCGGCCCGGGCCGCAGCTGTTCGAGAGCACGCCGGAGATCGTCTACGGCCTCTTCGTGGGCATGCTGATCGCCAACGTGATGATGCTGGTCCTGGGCTACCTGGCGCTGCGGCCGTCCATCGCCATCGTCAACGTGCGCCCGCCCCTGCTGTACGCGGGCATTCTCGCCCTCGTCCTGGTCGGCGCCTACTCGATCAGCAACCGCATGTTCGAGGTCTGGGTCGTGCTCGTCACGGGGCTGATCGGCTACGGCATGCGTCGCTACGGCTACAACATCCTGGCGATGGTGCTCGGCCTCGTGCTCGGTTTCATGGTCGAGGCCAACCTGCGGCGCTCGCTGCTCATCTCGCTGGGGAATCCGTGGGTGTTCTTCACCCGCCCGATCTCCGCGGGGCTGCTCGCGTTTGCCATCTTCACCCTGCTCTGGCCGATCATCCGGCGCGTTCGGGACGACCGCCGCGAGCGGATGCTGGCGACGTCCGCGTCCACCTCCGCCTGATGGATCTCCTCCTGCGCGGCAAAGCCGTGCTCCTCGCCGGTGGGACGCGGGGGATCGGCCGGGCGACGGCCGAGCTGCTCGGGGCAGAAGGGGCCCGCGTCGCGCTCGTCGGGCGGAACGCGGACGCGCTGCGCTCGGCGGCCGACGCCGTGCGCGAGCGGGGCGGCGCCGTGCGCGAGATCAAGGCCGACGTCACCGACGAGAGCCAGGCCGCGAGGATGGTGGCCGAGGCCCATGAATTCCTCGGCCGGTTCGATGCGGTCATCGACGCGGTGGGCCGCAGCTACCGCGGCAGCTTCCTCGAGGTCAGCGAGCAGACATGGCGCGAGGCGTTCGAGGTGGATTTCTTCTCGGCCGTCCGGCTGGTGCGGCTGGCCCTGCCGTCCATCCCTCAGGGGGGACGGGTGGTGCTCGTCGGCGCCGCCTCCGGCAAGCAGCCGCATCTCGGCCAGTCGCCGAGCAACGCGGCCAAGGCGGCGCTGGCGAACCTCACACGGAGCCTCGCTGATGAGCTCGCGCCGCGCGGAATCGCGGTCAACTGCGTGGCCCCGGGCCGGGTGCTCTCCGAGCGCCGCCGCGAGCGGCTGGCCGGGGAGGCCAGGACGCGGGGCGTATCGGTGGAGCAGGCGTTCGCGAAAGATGCCGCCGACGTACCGCTCGGTCGGCACGGGGAGCCGGAGGAAGTGGCGGCGATGGTCGTGTTCCTGGCATCGCCTCGGGCGAGCTACATCACAGGGCAGCAGGTCGTCGTCGACGGTGGGCTCGTACGAACCCTGTAGGACGCCGGCGGTGGGGGGTGAAGGCGTGAGCCGCGAGGAGGTAAAGCGCACCGCGCGCATGCTCGTGGAGCACTGCGTGGCGCTACGCCCCGGCGAGCACGTGCTCGTCGTCGGCGACACGACGACGGACGAGATCGCCGACGTCCTGGCCGAAGCGGCCCGGGAGGGCGGCGGGGACGTCGTGCTCGCGATCATGGAGCCGCGCGCGCAACACGGCAACGATCCGCCAAAGGTGCTCGCCGCGGCGATGCTCGCTGCCGACGTGATGCTGATGGCGGTGAAGCACTCCATCACGCACACCACGGCGCGGAAGGAGGCCAGCGCGCGGGGGGCACGGGCCGTGGTCCTGCGCAGCGTGACCGTGGAAAGCATGACGCAGGGCGCCGCGACCGCGGACTACCCCGCGGTCCGCCGGTTGACGAAGGAGATCGCCCAGGTGCTGACGCGGGGGAAGACCGTGTACGTCACCTCGCCGGAAGGCACCGATCTTCGCCTGCGCATCGACGGGCGCTCGGCGCTGGCCCTGGACGGATTCTCCACGGAGCCGGGGACCTTCACCCCGTTCCCGACCGGTGAGGCGGCGATCGTCCCGGTCGAAGGCAGCGCGGAGGGCGTCGCCGTCTTCGATCACGCGATCGACAACGTCGGCACCCTCGACGCACCGATCCGGTGCGAAGTGCGCGGGGGGCGCATCGTGCGCGTCGACGGAGGCCGCAGCGCGGAGGTCTTCCGGACGCTGATCGCCACCGACGCCAATGCGGGCAACATCGCCGAGTTCGCGATCGGCACGAACCCCAACTCGCGCCTGCGCGGCAACATGGCCGAGGACAAGGTGCTGCTCGGCGTCGTGCACATCGGGGTCGGCGACAGCCATACGATCGGCGGATTGATCGAGAGCCAGATCCACGTCGACGCGATCATCCTGAACCCGACGGTGGAGGTCGACGGGGCTCGGATCGTGGACCGGCGCACGATGCTGGTGGAAGTGAGATGATGCGACTGCAGACCGAGTGGGGGGTGGGCAGAATGCGGACACGATGGATGACGATGTGCCTGGTCGCGGTGCTGGTCGTAGGCCTGCTGGCCGGCGGGACGCCGCTGTTTGGACAGGCCTATCCGAGCAAGCCGTTCGAGTTCGTCGTGCCGTTCGGCGCGGGCGGCGGGAGCGACATCCTCGCCCGGATGATCGCCAAGGTCCTCACAGACGATCGCATCGTCACGGTGCCGATCGTCATCTCCAACAAGCCCGGGGGGAGCGGTGCCGTCGGCTGGAGCTACGTGCTCAGCAAGCGCGGCGATCCGTACGTGCTGACGACGATCAGCGGCAGCTTCTGGACGACGCCCCTGGTGGGGCAGGCCCCGTTCAAGGTCACCGACTTCACGCCCGTGGCGGGGCTCGCCCTGGACACGTTCCTGTTCGTCGTGCGGGCCGAATCGGCGTATCGCACGATCGGCGACATCGTGAAGGTCAGCAAGGCGACGCCTGAGGCGATCAGCGTCGGCGGATCGGCGATCGCCTCGGATGACCGGGTCGTGACGGCGATGCTGGAGAAGACCGCGGGGATCAAGATGACCTACGTCCCCTTCGGCGGCAGCGGACCGGCCCTGACCGCGATGCTCGGCGGGCACGTTTCGGCCGTGTGGCTGAACCCGGCGGAAGGCCTCGAGCAGCTGAAGGCCAAGAAGGTCCGAGCGCTGGCCGTCTCCTCGACGAAGCGGCTGGCGATCCTGCCCGACGCGCCCACGTTCCGCGAGCTAGGCTATGACATCGTCTGGGACCAGTACCGCGGCGTTTCGATGCCTCCGGGCGTTCCGAACGAAGCCGTGCAGACGATGTGGAGCGCGTTCCAGCGGCTGTGCCGCAGCCAGAAGTGGCAGAAGGAGTACATCGAAACCAACGTCCTCGTCCCAATGTGCCAGGGACCGGCGGAGTGGAAGCGGACGGTCGAGAGCGTGGCCCAGCGCTACGTCGACTTCTACCGGGAGCTGGGGCTGATCAAGTAACCAGGGAAGGATTGCGCCGCCGTGATCACGCGGCGGGGGAGAGTATCATGCGCCGCTGGGATCGTCTGACGGGAGGGCTGGTCCTCGCGTTCGCGGTCTACACGATGAGCACGGCGGTGCGGCTTGGGTACTGGCAGGGACGGATCCCAGGGCCGGGCTTCGCGCCCATCTGGATCGGCGCGGGCCTGGCCCTGTGCGCGCTGCTCCTGCTGGTTCGACGTCCCCCGGCCGCCCCGCGCGCCCCCGCGCGCTCGGCGGACGAGCGGATCGCCGCGAGGCGTGAGCTCATCCTCGCGATCGAGATCGCATCAGCCGCGGTCGCCGTGATGCTGCTCATCCCCCGGGTTGGGATGCTGGCCGGGCTGGCGCTGCTGCTCCTGGCCCTCGTCAAGCTCCTCGGGGGATCGTGGCGATCGGCGGTGGGGACGGGCGTGGTCGTACCGCTCGCCTTCTACCTCATGTTTGTCCGGTGGCTGGCTGTCCCGATCCCCGTCGGGCCCTGGGGGTTCTGAGGCATGGAAACGCTGAGCCTCCTGCTGAACGGGTTCCAGGTGGCGCTCCAGCCGGTGAACCTGCTGGCGGCAATCGCGGGCGTCATGATCGGCCAGATCATCGGCGTGCTGCCCGGGATCGGTCCCTCGGCCGCGATCGCCATCCTGCTGCCCGTGACCTTCGGCCTGAACGCGACCACGGCGATGATCACGTTCATCGGCATCTACTACGGGGCGATGTACGGCGGCACGATCACCTCGGTGCTGCTGCGCATCCCGGGGGAGTCCTCCTCGGTGATGACGACCCTGGATGGTTATGAGATGGCCCGCCAGGGACGCGCGGGCGCGGCGCTCGGCATCGCGGCGTTCGGCTCGTTCATCGCGGGGACGTTCGGCATCATCGCCTTGATGTTCCTGGCCCAGCCGCTCACCACGCTCGCGCTGGCTTTCGGGCCGGCCGAGTTCACCGGCCTCCTCGTGCTCGGGTTCAGCCTGGTCGTGTACCTCACGGGGCGCGACAAGCTGAAGGGCGTCATTTCGGTCCTGCTGGGGCTCTGGTTGTCCGTCGTCGGTGTCGACTTGATCACCGGTCTGCCCCGCTTCACGTTCGGTCAGCTGAAGCTGCTCGATGGCGTGCAGTTCATCCCCGTGGCGGTCGGGCTCTTCGGGATCGCCGAAGTCCTCGCGACGGCGTCCCAGGCCGCGCCGTACCAGGTTCCGGAGACGAGATTCAGCCTCCGCGGCGTGCTTCCCACGGCCGCGGACTGGCTCGCCAGCCGCTGGGCGATCGTGCGCGGGACCCTGGTCGGTTTCGTGGTCGGGATGCTGCCCGGGGCGGGCGCGACCGCGGCGTCGATGATCTCCTACACCGTCGAGAAGCGGGTTGCGCGCGATCCGGACCGCTTCGGCCGCGGGGCGATCGAAGGCGTGGCCGGTCCCGAAAGCGCGAACAACGCGGCGGCCGTGGGCGCCATGGTGCCGCTGCTGACGCTCGGGCTGCCCGGATCGGCGACGACCGCGGTGATGCTCGGCGGCCTCATGCTCTTCGGCCTGCGGCCGGGGCCGCTGCTGTTCGAGCAGCATCCGCAGTTCGCCTGGGGCATCATCGCCAGCATGCACGTGAGCAACCTCATGCTCGTGCTGGTGAACCTGCTCGCGATCCCGCTCTTCGTGAGCGTGCTGCGCCTACCCAAGGCTGTGCTGTTCCCATCCATCGTCGCCCTGGCGATGATCGGGACGTTCAGTCTCGAGAATCACCTCTTTGAGGTCTGGCTGGCGCTGCTGTTCTCGGCGTTCGGCTACCTCATGATGAAGCTCGACTATCCGCCGGCCCCGCTCGTGCTCGCGCTGGTCCTCGGCAACACGCTCGAGGAGTCCGCGCGCCAGGCGCTGCTGCTGTCGCACGGCAGCCTGCTGATCTTCGTGACGCGGCCGCTCGCCGCGTTGCTGTTTGGTCTCACCCTGGTGCTGGTGCTGTCGTCCCTGCTGCGGCGGCGGGCGGCGGCGCCGGCTCCCGAGGTGGCATAAAGGGAGGCAGGCCGGTGCAGATCGCGGGATTGATCGAGGGGGCGCGCAAGGTGGTGCGGGTCTGCGCGCGTATCCGGTCGGGGGAGAAAGTCGCCGTGGTCACCGACACCGCGGCGGTAAGCCTGGCCGTCGCGGAAGCGCTCGCGGCCGCGGCGCTCGAGGTCACGTCGGAGGTCGTCACGACGGTGATGACCCCGCGCGACGTGGATGGCGACGAGCCCCCGGCGATCGTCGCCGCGGCGCTCGCCGCCGCGGACGTGGCGCTGCTCCCGGTCAGCTACTCGATCAGCCACTCCACGGCCGTGCACGATGCGCTGGCGCGTGGGACCCGCGTCCTGGCGCTGCCGGCGATGGTGAACCCGGAGATGCTGACCCGGGGCGGCCCCGAGGCCGACTTCGAGGCGCAGGCGCCGTTGTGCCGCGCGGTTGCCGAGCGACTGACCAGTGCCTCCTCGGCGTCCTTACGGACGCCCGCGGGAACTGACTGCACCTTCGATCTGCGGGGCCGCAAGGGGAACGCCCACGACTGCGTCCTCGACCGTCCCGGGAAGTTCTCGGCTTTCCCGTGGATCGAGGCGAACATCGCTCCCGTCGACGGTAAAGTCGAGGGGCGCCTCGTCTTCGACGGGAGCATCCCGAACCTGCGCCTGGGCGGCCTGCTGCGCAGCCCGGTTATCTGCACCGTGGAGGGCGGGCGTATCGTCCACGTGGAGGGCGGACCGGAGGCCGACATGATCCGCAAGGTCTGGGCCTCGCTCGGCGATGCCGCGGTGTACAACATCGCGCAGCTGGCGATAGGGTTGAACCCCTCGATTCTCACCCTGACCGGCCGCTGGACCGACCACGGGGCGCTCGGGACGGTGCACATCGGGATCGGCACGAGTGCGAACCTCGGCGGGGCCACCCGTGCCGTGGCGCACTTCGACGGCATGATGTTCCGCCCGACACTGCGATTGGACCGGACGACGCTGCTCGACAACGGAGACCTGAAGTTGTGAGGCCTCGCCCCGGCTCGCTCCGGCCGGCACCCTGATGCCCGCCGTCTCCGAATCCCGGCTCCCGCCGGACGAGCTCGCCGCCTCGCGCCTCTCGTTCTCCTGGGCGCCGTGGGCGGTGTTCATCGCGGCGTTCCTCCTGGCCGCATTCCTTCCGCTCCCCGAACCCGGTCCCGCGGCGCTCACGCGCGGCGGGGCCTACGCCCTCGCCGGGCTGGTCGCCGCCGTGGTGTTCTGGGCGAGCGGGGTGCAGGATCCGTCCCTCAGCGGCCTGCTCATCATCACCCTGCTCTCATTGCTCGGGGTGATGCCGTTCGAGCGCGCGGTCGCCGGCTTCGGCACCGAGTTTGTGTGGCTGCTGGTCGTGACGTTCATCCTCGCGCAGGCGATGGCCGACACGGGGCTCGGCCGCCGCATCGCGCTCGCCCTGCTACACCGCGCCGGCGGCCGGCCCGCAATGGTCCTGCTCGCGCTGTTGGGCGCCGTGCTCGTCCTAGCCTTCATGGTGCCGACGGCGGCCGGCCGCATCTCGATGATCCTGCCCGTGGTCCTCGGCATCATCGAGGCGGCGCGGATCCCGCCCTCGTCGCGCTTCGCGAAGGCGATGCTCATCGGCACCTCGCATGTCTCGATCATGGTGGGGATCGGCCTGATGACGGCCGCCGGCGCCACGGTCTACGCGGCGGGCGCGTTCGGGAACCTCATCGACGTGCGCTGGACGTACGTGGCCTGGCTCGTGGCCTTCTACCCGCTCGTGGCCGTGTTCACGTTCGTCGTGTGGCGGCTGCTGCTGTGGCAGTATCCGCCGGAGCAGGGGGAGTCGACCGCCGGCGCTGAGTATGTCGCGCAGGAGCTGCGGGTGCTGGGCGCGCTGGCCACGCCGGAGCGCAAGATGCTCGCCGTGTTCGCGGTGATCTTCTTCCTGTGGGTGATCGGCCCGCGCTGGGGGATCACCACCCCGCAGGCCGGGATGATCGGGGCCATCGCGCTGCTCATGCCGGGGGTGCGCGTGCTCTCCTGGGAACGCGCGATGTCTGCGGTACGCTGGAACGTGATCATCCTCTTCGGCGTGTCGCTCGCGCTCGCGAACGCGCTGGATTCCTCGGGTGCGGGCGCCTGGCTCACCTCCGGTACGCTGGGCATTGTCGCGCACCCGTCCCCGGTCGCAGTCGCCCTGATCATCGCCCCGCTCGTCCTGCTCATCCGCATCGGCTTCGTGAACAACCTGGGGATGATCGCGGCGGGGCTGCCGCTCGCCTTCACGCTGGCAAAGGGCTGGGGGCTGAGCCCGCTGTGGATGGGGATGGTCGTGGTGATGACGGCGGGTCCGGGGTTCCTGCTGCCGACGCAGACACCGACCGGGATGATCACGATCGGCTACGAGTACTACACGACCCGCGACTACCTGCGCGCGGGGATCCCCGCCTCGATCGTCTTGCTCGCCCTCACCTGGCTCGCGGCCTTCGTGTACTGGCCGCTGCTCGGCTACCGGCCCTAGCCGCGCTACGGTTCTCCGGGCCCGCTCGAATCGGGGTACCTCGCCTCGATCGGCGCGGGGTCGTGATCCTGCACCATGCGGTTGACCGCGCCCTCCGGCAGGCGCGGATCTTCCGCGGCGTCGAAGAGGCGCACGGCGAACGAGGCGAACAGCGGATCCTCCACCATCGACGGGGCGTGCGCCTCGATGAGCACCAGCGGCCGGGCTGTGCGATTCCACATCCAGTGCACGGCGCCCCGCGGCACACGGAAGAAGTCCCCCTGCTTCAGGTGGTAGCCGCGGTCGGCGACGAAGAACCAGACCTCGCCGTCCTGCACGTAGTTCAGCTGCTCGGCGTCGTGGGCGTGGGGGCGCGAGTGATAGCCGGGCGGCCGGTGCGCCACCATCAGGTTGACGTGCTTCCCGCTGACGAAGGTGGTCTCGAACGATGTCCCCGCCTCGAGCGTGACGCGCCGCCTCGGGACGCCGGCTCCTGCTGCTTTCAGACTCATGCGCTCCCTCCTCACCCGCTTACCCTCCCTTTGAGGTGAGGCAGGCCCGCGCTCCTGCCGGGCGAACCTACCTACAATCCCCTGACGGAGGCGCGCATGGAAGCGTTCGTGATCCCGCTCGCGGAGTCGCTGGACCGGCTGCACGACGACATCTACCAGGCGGTTGAGCCGCTCTCGGACGGCGAGATCAACTGGAAGCACCCGAGCCTCTCGAATACGCTCGGGATCCTCCTGCGGCATGTCGCCGGCTCGGAACGCTACTGGATCGTGCAGGTGGTTGGTGGCCGCGAGGTCCCCCGGAACCGGGACGCGGAATTCGAGCACGAGCCTCTGACGAAGGCTCCCCTCGTGGCCGACCTGCGTCGGGCGCAGCGGGAGGTGCAGGATGTGCTCGCCCGCTTGACCTCCGCCGACCTGTCGCGTGCCGTGGACGTGCCGTTCCGGGGAAGCACCCGCAGCGTCACGCGGCAATGGGCGCTGCTGCACTCCATGGCGCACACCGCCTACCACCTGGGACAGATGCAGTTGTTCAAGAAGATGGCCGCCGGGGCGCGCTAGCCGGTTACTTCTCGAGGGCGGCCGCGTCGTAGGTGTTGGCAGGGCTCCAGAGATACCATCCGGACGATCCTCCGGTATCGTAGACGGCCTGGATCTGCTCGCGGACGGCCGAAGGCGGATAGGGCGCCCCGAGGTCGAAAGCCTGCAGCCAAGGACGCAGCCGGGCCAGCGTGACTCCAGCCTGCGGGCCTGCCTCGCCCGGCTGCGAGGTTGTCGTGAAGGTCTCCATTAATCGCGCGAAGCGGTCGCGCTTCGCCTCCGCCAGCATGAGAGAGTAGCGCACGACCTCGTACGGATGCGCCGCGGGGTTCTTGAAGGTGAGGAAGCCGCGCGAGTAGTGCGACGGGTAGACCATGGGCGAGACGTAGTCGAAGTAGAGCAGGGCGTCCTCCAGGATCTGCCCGATCCCGAGGTCCCCGACCGCCACCGTCACGAGCCCGAAGAGGTCTGCGGAGAGCACCGCGCCCGTCGGCCGCAGCGCCGAGGTCACGTACTCGAAGAACTGCTGGATCGTATGCCGCCGGCTCCCCCCCTGCTCATCGAAGAACGGATACCGCAGGCCGTCCAGGTTCCCGTCCGAGGGGAAGCGGATGTAGTCGAAGTTCAGCTCGTCCACGCCCGCCGCGGCCGCTTCCCGGCCTACTTCGACCAGATACGCCCAGACCTCGCGGGAGGCGGGGTCCACCCAGCCCAGCCCCTGGTTGTCCCGCCACACGGCCCCGTTCGCATCCCGGACCGCCAGGTCGGAGCGAGCCTTCGAGAGGTGATGATCCTGGAAGGCCGCGATGCGCACGATGACGTAGATGCCCCGGTCGTGGAAGCGCCGGACGAGCGCGGCGAGATCCAGCCGGGACTGCTCGGAGCGCATCCCTCCGATGATGGGGTTGCCCGTGCGGAAGACGACGGTTCCGGTGTAGTCCTTCAGGTCGATGACGACGCCGTTGAGCTCGGTACCCTCGATGAGCTCGAGGGCCCGGGTCACGCGCGAGGGGGTCGCCGCGCTCCATGAGGTTAGATAGATGGCCTTGATGACCTCGGGCCGCACGGGGCGGGGCGGAATCGGAGCCTCATCAGCAGCCGCCGGCGCGTGTTCCTGGCTGCTCGCCGGTTCCGGCCCGCTGGAGATCCATGGGCCGAGGGCGGCGACGGCGACGAGGGCGATGGCAACGCCGGCGGTCAGGACGCGTGGCACATCTCTCCCGTGCCCGCGCCCCGACCGCCTAGACTTCAGACGTTATTGGACAATGACGACGCCTTTCATCCCGTACGGAGCGTGCGTGATGCACCAATACTCGTACCGGCCGGCCTTGAGAAAGGTCAGGCTGTAGCTCTTCGGGAGATTCGCCGGCGCCATCGGGGGATACAGGATGCCCGAATTCACGTAGCCGGTGCCGTCGTAGTTCCGGTGGGCTGTCGGTATCGCCGCGAGCGGGTTGACCAGGACCTTCGGCGGTCCCTGCGCCTGGGGTTGCACGACCTCGAAGCCGGGAGGCTTCTTGCCGCCCGTAAAGGTGACCGTGTGGATCTCGAACGGATCCTGCATGGTCCACGTCACGGTCGTGCCCACGGGGATCCGGAGCGGCTCGCGTGTGAAGCGGAATATGGAGGCCCCCGTCCGGAGATCACCGATCAGGGGGACGACGACGTCACCGCCCCGGCGGGACACCCTGTGTTTCTTCCAGAGGGATTGGCCCCCGGCGATCGCCGCCGCCTGCTGCCGGCGGGCCTGCTGGGCGACGGCCGCCGGCGAGGCAGTGACCTTGTCTTTGACCACGACCGTGCCGCCCATCCCCGGGCCATGGACGACGCAAACGTACCGGTACGTGCCGGGTTTGGTGAAGGTGAGCGCGTAGGAGAACGGCTTGGCGGGGTCGAGCGGGAGGCCGGAGTTCACATAACCCGTGCCCGCGTACGCTCGCCCCCCGGCGGGGAAGACGACCTGTGGATTGAACACCAGCGACGTGCCCTCGGGACGCACGAGGGATGGCATCGGCGTCCCACCGAGGAACGCGACGTTGTGGAAGCCCTCGAACTGCCACGTCACCGTGTCGCCGACCGCCACATCGATGGAGCGCGGAAAGAAAGCGTTCAAGAACACGGCCATGTCCTTCGTCACGCCTCCGGCGATGACGGTCCAGGACCGCCCCCCCGCGCCCCGGGCGGGAACGACCGGCAGCGAGAGGAGTAGCAGCACGATACAGACGAGCACAGCCATGCTTCGATTCACGACATTCCTCCTCGTAACGATGTCACAGGCTGCCTACTGTATCCCAACCTCCTCTCGCTAGCGCAGGTGCTCGAGATCGGAGAACACGTCGTTGGGGTCCGGATTCGCCCCATAGGCTCCCAGGACGATCCCCCGGCGGTCGATGACGAAGGTCGGCAGGGTGTGCTCCTGCAATCCGCCGCGGGCCGCGCGGACCTCGATCCCGTACGCCTTCAGCACGCCACGGACCCGGGCCGCCGGTCCGCTGAGGAAGTACCAGCCCGGGACATCGGCCTTGAAGCGCCGCGCATATTCCACCAGCACGCCCGGCGTGTCGTGCCGGGGGTCGGTCGTGACCGTGAGGAAGACGGCATCCCGCTCCCACCAGCCTCGTGCCCTGGCCGCCCGCTGGACGCGGGCCAGGGAGGCGGTCGTGAGGGGGCAGACGTCGGGGCAGCGCGTGTAGATGAAGGTCAACAGCACCAGGCGCCCGCGGAAGGCGCTCAGGCGCACGGGCCGGTTGTGCTGATCGGTGAGCGATACCTCAGGCGCCGCGGTGCCGATGACGGAGAAGGGAGCCTCCGCGTCGACGCGCGGCGGCACAGCCATCGCGAGAGCGGTGCAGACCAGGATGAACGTGAGTCGGATCATCGCCCCACAGGAAAACGGGGCTCTTAGTTCCGCGGGATACCGGAGTTTCCTGCTCCGCTTTCTCCAGAAATGTGAAGGCGGCCGCTACGGGCGGAACGTCTGGATGATCTGCTGCAGCAGGCCGACTTCGCGCTGCAGCTGGCTGGACCGCGTTGCGGTCGTGCCCGTGATGACATACGCTCGGGCGCTCGCGACCAGGTACAGCTGCATCTGGTACAGCTCGAGCCCGTCGTTCCGCTTCCAGGTGTAATAGCGGAGGATCGCCGGTCTTCCACCGATCACCGTGCGGTCGGTCCGCAGGCGCTGATAGCCGCTGAACAGCAGGCCCAGGCGGGACTCGCTCACGGCCTCGAACTGCTCGACCGTCATGTCGGCCGGGACGCGGTCGGTCGTCACGTTGACGTTGAGGCGGAGGTCCGCCACGCCCGCCGGAGGGGGCCCCATGACCATGAACGCGATGGGTCCGTCCTCGCTGCTCACCTTCCACCCGTCAGGGTAGGCGAGCGAGAATCCCAGCGCGGGGTGGGTGAAGGTGCTCCAGCCGGCCTGGCCGGCGGAGGCACCGCTGAGGGTCAGGACCACCATCGCGGCAGTGACCACCGTGCTGATCCAGCCTCGCATCGTCGATCCCTCCCCTCTGTCTGGAGGGTGCCGCACGCGGGAGGCCTTTAGACCTGTACGCGGGCCGGGGTGCTCAGCGCGCCGCCAGGCGTGTCCGGCGGACCAGATCGGCTGCGGCGATGATCGCCGCCGCCATGCTGTCCGCCCGGGCCCGGCCCTGTCCTGCGATGTCGAAGGCCGTGCCGTGATCCACCGAGGTCCGGATGAACGGCAGCCCCAGCGTCACGCTCACCGTCCCGTGGAAGTCCAGCGTCTTGGCGGCGATGTGCCCCTGATCGTGGAAGAGGGACAGCACGCCGTCATACCGCCCCTCGAGCGCCTGCGCGAACACGGAATCGGCTGGCACGGGTCCTGAGACGTCGAGCCCCCGCTCGCGCGCCTCGGCCACGGCCGGCGCGATCTCCTCGCGATCCTCCATCCCCAGCGCTCCACCCTCTCCGGCGTGGGGGTTGAGCGCGGCGACGGCGATGCGCGGGCGCGCGAACCCCAGCCGAACCAGCTCGGCGGCGATCCGCGGGAGCATCTCCAGGATTCGCGCGCGGGTGACGCGCGCGATCGCCTCGCGCAGCGACAGATGCCGTGTCAGGAAGAAGATGCGCAGCCCCCGGACCTGGAACATCGTGAGGGGGTCGGCCACGCCGGTCAGCGCGCCGAGGAGTTCCGTGTGCCCGGGGTGCGGATAGCCCGCGGCCCACAACGCTTCCTTGTTCAGCGGGGCGGTCGCGATCGCATCCACGCGCCCGGCCTGAGCCTCATGCACGGCCCGCTCGACGTACTGCCCCGCCGCCCGCCCGGCCTCAGGCTGGATCGCGCCCCAGCGCAGCCCCGCGGGCACGTTGCCCAGGTCGATCAGGCCGGCGTCCTCGCCGAAGCGCAGCCGCACGCCGGTGACCTCCATGGCGCGCTCGAGGATCCCCCGGTCGCCCACCACGACGACGCTCGCCGCCCGGCGCACGGGCTCCTCGACGAGCGCGCGGACGACGATCTCAGGTCCGATGCCGGCCGGATCGCCGATCGTGACCGCGACGGTGGGGCGGTCGCTCATATGGGGACTGTTCCCGTCCCCGCGGGCAGGGGCCTTCCCGGGAACCGTGGAACCGAATCAGCCACGACGATGGCCACTGTTCGGCGGGGCTGCCTTGCCATCGGAGACATCACCGGCTACACGAAGTACCTGGCCGGGGTGGAGCTCGAGCACTCCCAGGACGTGCTGTCGGATCTCCTGAACGTCCTCGCCGGGCAGATGCGGGGGCTGCTGCACCTGGCCAAGCTGGAGGGCGACGCCGTCTTCTGCTACGACCACGACGACGGCGGCGCGGACGGCTCCACGCTGCTCGCGATGCTCGAATCGTGCTACGTGGCGTTCGTGCGCCGGCGGCAGACGATCGACCGCCACACGACCTGCGAGTGCAACGCCTGCCGGCTCATCCCCACCCTCGACCTGAAGTTCCTCGTGCACCACGGCGAGTTCGTCCTGCACGACGTCGCGGGCAGCCGCGAGCTCATGGGGCGGGACGTGATCCTCGTGCACCGCATGCTGAAGAGCACCTTCACGCAGCGCAGCGGCGTTCGCGGGTACGCGATGCTCACCGAAGCCTGCCTGCGGCGGTTCGGCCTGGATCCAGAGGCCCTCGGCATGACCGCGCATATCGAGGCCTATGAGGACGTCGGCGAGGTCGCCGCGCACGTGCTCAACCTCGAGGAGCGCTGGAAGCGCGACCAGGAACACCACGCCGTCCACGTGGCCGAGGGGCAGGGGGTCACGATGCTCGACGCGGACCTCCCCGCCCCGCCCGCTCGTGTCTGGCATCTCCTGACCGCGCCCAGCCAGCGGATGCGCTGGCAGCCGTTCACCGAGCGCGTGGACGAGTTCACGCAGGGCGCCCGCGGCCTCGGGACGACCAACCACTGCGTGCACGGAGATGCCTCCGTCGTGGAGGAGGAGATCCTGGACTGGCGGCCCTTCCGGTACTTCAGTCACCGTGGGAAGGGCGAGTTCGGTGTCGCCCTGTTCACCACGGAGCTCACCGCGATCGAGGACGGCGCCGCCACGCGCGTCTCATGGCGCATCCTTCCTGACGGCGGCGAGGCGGGGCTCGCCGCGTTCCGCCCCATAATCCCCGAGCTGCAGCAGTGGTTCCGCGCGTCGGTCGAGGCGATGACGGGACTCCTGCGCGATGCCTGACGCGAAGGCGGAGGAGATCGTCGCCTTCGGCCGGCGGTTCGCCCTCGCCGTCGAGGGACCGGACGCCGATCGCCGCTTCAGCGCGACGATCCGCGAGATCGCCACGGGACGGGCCCTCACCCGCGCCCCCGTGCGGGGGCGCAGCGCCGCCGACGCCCGCGACCGGGCCCTCGAGGTCATGCACAATCTGCTCGGGATCGAGCGCCTGCAGGAGATCATCATGGACGTGGCGCGGGAGCTCGCCCCAGGGGCGGAGGTCGACGTCGTCGAGGACGCCCGCGCGATCCACGCCGGCCTCACGGGAGGGTGGGAGCTGACCGAGCCCTTCGCGATTCCCCGCGATGAGGTGTACGATCCGGACTTCGATCCGGACAGCGCACGGGAGCTCATCCGCGAACACTTCGCCGCCCACCTCCGCCGCGCCGGGGCCTGAAACCTCCGCTATCACCGCATGGATCTCCTCACCCGAGCCGCCACCATCCAGGCGGTCTGTGATTTGCGTGACATCCGGCCTGTGACGTCCTTCGTCGCCTCCTTCCGCCTCCGTCCCTACAGTGAGTAATCAGTGATTAAGCATGGAGGTGGACGTGATGCGGAACGCGATAGCCTACGAGCGGTCCGGTGGGGCGCGCAGCGGCGGGGGTGAGGCCTCAGCCGCTCGTTCCTGGGCACCACTGTCGGGGATACGCAAATTCATGGCGGCGGTCGTGGAAGAAATCCTGCGCATCCCCGACTACATCGACCAGGCGGAGGCGCTGCGGCAGGGGCTGCGGCGCGCGCACTCGAACAGGCGAGAGCGTGACGGGTGAAGCGCATCCGAGCGATGCGTTGGCGCAGTGGGCGAAGGAATGGCAGGGTACGCGAGCGCTGACCTTCGATCTCCTGCACTCGCTGCCGTATGCCGTGATGAACTTCTCCCCGCACCCAGACTTTGGGACGTTTGCCCGGCAGATCCGCCATCTCGGGGACATCCAGGCCTGCTATCTCCTCGCCCTGCAGACCGGGACGATGGATTTCAGCGCCCGGTCGCGGCAGCGGGCCCTGGAGCAGTCGAAAGAGCACCTCGACGCCTATCTTCAGGATCTCGACGCCCAGCTTGTTGAGGAACTGAGTGGACTGACTGACGATCGGGC
>DASSGA010000101.1:0-11351 GCA_035693805.1 bacterium
GGAACATCACCCGGTGGCGGAAGAGGTCGTAGTGCCCGTCCCCACCCTGACGCAGCTGAGCGAGCCCCGCCTTCTCCAGTAACGGCGGGGGGTAGCCTTTGTTCCCCAGCGCCCTGAGGAGCTCGTCCCAGGCGTTCGGCGCGTAGCCTAGGCGGAAGCGCTCTGCCGTGGCGGCGTCGACTCCCCGCCGCGCCAGGTACTCCCGGGCCGCTTTTCCGCGGGCGGAATCAGCCAACTGCTCCCGAAAGAACACCGCTGCGGCCTCGAGGGCCCGGTACATCCGGTCGCGCTCCGAGGCCTGTTTCAGCCCTTCTGGCGAGCGTTCGAGCTGCACCCCGGCCCGCCGGGCGAGGACTTCTACGGCCTCGCTGAAGGCCAGGTTGCCCGTCTCCATCACAAAACTGTAGATGTCGCCCCCCTTTTGACACCCGTAGCAATGCCACAGGCCCTTCTCGCGATCGACGTAGAACGAGGGGGTCTTCTCCTGGTGGAACGGGCAGAGACCCTTGTAGTAGCGACCGGTCTTCTTCAGGGTGACATGACTGCCGACGAGGTCGACCAGATCGACGCGGCGGCGAATCTCGTCCTTGATATCGGCCGACAGGTACCCGCGCATGAATCCTCAGGGGAAGTTGAGAGGGCCCTATCTCAGCGGAGATAAGGCCCTCCACGGCGTTGGCCCTCATTACGTTCGGCATGCCGCCCGAGCCTCCTGCCGAACGCTCCGGGGAGAAGCGATATTCCCCGGATATGACGCGACATCACCCGCCCGGGTTCCCGGCCTGTCCGGAGGCGGCCTGTCGGGGCAGCGGCTTACCGGGTGGCGGCTTCGGCCTTGTGCTGCTTGGCTTGAGCCACGACTTTCTCGGTCACTTGCGGGGGGACTTCCTCATAGTGCGAGAAGGCCATCTCGAACGTCCCCCGCCCTCCGGTCATCGAGCGGAGGTCCGAGGCGTACCGGAGCAGCTCCGCCTGGGGGACCTGGGCGACCACGACGGTGTGGCCGTCGCCCTGGGGCTCCATCCCGTGGATCCGGCCCCGCTTGGCGTTCAGGTCACCGATGACGTCGCCCATCTGCTCTTCGGGGACCCGGACCCGGAGGTCGACGATCGGCTCGAGGAGGACCACCCCCGCCTCCGTGGCGGCGTCCTTGAACGCCATGGAGGCGGCGATCTGGAACGCAATGTCCGACGAGTCGACATCGTGGTACTTGCCGTCATAGAGGGTGACGCGCACGTCCACGACCGGATGGCCGGCCAGGACACCCTCCTCGAGGGTCTTCCGCACGCCCTTCTCCACCGATGGAATGAACTGGTTGGGGATCGCCGCCCCAAAGATCTTGTCCACGAACTCGAAGCCCGCGCCCCGCTCGCGCGGCTCGAGCTCGAGGAAGCACACGCCGTACTGACCCCGGCCGCCGGTCTGCTTCACGTAGCGGCCCTGCGCCTTGGCCTTGCGCTTGATCGTCTCGCGGTACGGCACCTTGGGCGGATGCAGCACGACGTCCACGCTGAACTTCCGCCGCAGGCGGTCGGCCATGATCTCGAGGTGCGATTCGCCCATCCCGGAGATCACGGTCTGCTTCAGCTCGGGATCCCGGTGGACGCGGAAGGTGGGATCCTCCTCGGCGAGGCGCTGCAGCGAGCTGCCCATCTTGTCCTCGTCGCCCTTGCTCTTGGGCTCGATGGCCATCGAGATCGCCGGCTGCGGAAACGCGATGGGCGGCAGCACGAGGGTCGCCTCCTTGCCGCACAGCGTGTCGCCGGTACCCGTCTCCGCGAGCTTGGCCACCGCGCCGATGTCCCCGGCGCCGATCTGGGAGGTGGCCTCCTGCTGCTTGCCGCGGATGAAGTACACCTGGCCGATGCGCTCGGGCTTGCCCTTGTTCGAGTTGATGAGCGGCAGGTCTGACCGCAGGGTGCCGCTGTAGACCCGGAAGTACGAGAGCTTGCCGACGTAGGGGTCGGCGACGGTCTTGAAGACGAGTGCGGCGAGCGGCCCGTCCGGCTTCGGGGACAGGGTGACCGCGTTCTGCCGGGCGTCGGTGGCCGTGATCTCGGCCCGTTCCAGGGGCCCCGGGAGCAGCGTGGCCAGCGCGTCGAGGATCATCGGGACGCCGATGAGGCGCGTACCGGCCGCGCACAGGACCGGGATGAGCGTGCCCGCCTTGACCCCCGCGTGCAGGCCGTGGATCAGCTCGTCCTGGGTCAGCTCCCCGGCCTCGAGGTACTTCTCGACCAGCGCGTCGTCGGTCTCCGCGGCGGCCTCGACCAGCTTCTCCCGCGCAGCCTGCGCGGCGGCCCGGAGGTCGGCGGGCACCTCGCCCACCGTCGCCTCGCCGTTCTTGAACGTGTACGCCTTCATCTCCAGGATATCCACGACCCCGGCGAACGAGGCCTCGGAGCCGATCGGGATCTGGATGGGCGCGACTTTCGTGCCGAAGTGCGCGCGCAGGGACTCCAGGGCATGGTCGAACCGGGCGTTCTCGCGGTCCAGCCGGTTCACGACCACGATCCGGCTGACATCCGCCGCGCCGGCATGCCGCCAGGCGACCTCCGTTTGGACCTGGACGCCCGCCACGGCGTCCACGACCACAATCGCGCCCTCCACGACGCGCAGCGCGCCGACGACCTCGCCGACGAAGTCCGGATAACCCGGCGCGTCGATGAGGTTCACCTTGTGGTCCTTCCACTCCAGCGGTGCCAGCGACGCGTTGATGGTGTGCCTGCGGCGCTGCTCTTCGGGATCGAAATCCGTCGTCGCCGTGCCGTCGTCCACCTTGCCCAGGCGGTCGACCGCCTTCGACAGGAAGAGCATCGCCTCAACCAGCGAGGTCTTCCCCGTGCCGCCGTGGCCGACGACAGCGACGTTGCGTATACGCTCAGCAGGAGATGCCTTCACCGACCAGCCTCCTCACGTCGCGGGGGGTTCTGCGTTTCATGCTAATACCCGCGCGCCTTGTCGACAAGGTTGCGCATCGGCGCGCCGTCCAGGTAACGCCGGAGATTGTCGCACAGCAGCGGGATGGCCGCGTCCATGTAGCCCGGCCATCCGCCCGACACGTGGGGCGTGATGATCACGTGCTCCATCCCCCACAACGGGCTGTCCGCGGGGAGCGGCTCGCGTTCGAACACATCCAGCCCCGCCCCGCCGATCCACCCTTCCTGGAGCGCCCGCACCAACGCCGCCTCCTGCACGATGGGACCGCGGCCGATATTGATCACCAGCGCCGTCCGCTTCATCGCGCGAAACGCCGCCTCACCCAGGAGGCCCCGCGTGTCGGGGGTGAGCGGCAGCGCGATGACCACGACGTCCGAGGCGCGCAAGACCTCGCGGAGCTCGTCGGGAGGGTAGATGCGATCCACGTGCGGAACATCCGCCGGGGTGCGTTTCGTCCCGATGACCCGCATCCCGAACACATGGGCTTTCTCGGCGATCTCCGCGCCGATGTGCCCCAGGCCAAGCACCCCCATCGTCTTCCCACGGACCTCATCCCCCGTGGCCTGGCGCCGCTCCCACCGCCGGTGCACCTGATTGCGGATGGCGATGTGCAGCCGCCGGGTGAGCGCGAGGACCATGGCGAAAACATGCTCCACGAGCGGCTGGTGGATCCCGCTGCTGCTGGTGACGACGATCTCGCGCTCCAGGACTTCCGGGTGGAGCAGCTGGTCCACGCCCGCCGCCGTGGAGTGGATCCAGCGCAGCTTCGGGGCGCGCTGAACTGCCTCGCGCGGCACGTTCCAGCCGACCATGATCTCCGCCTGCGGGGCGAGCTCGATGGCCCGGGCCAGATCGGTCGCCGCCACGACCCGGACCCGCGGGTCTACAGACCGGAGCTGCGCGATGTGGCGCTCCTCGAGCGTGGCAAACACCAGGACGACGATCGGGTCGCTCACGCCCGCACCCCGCCGGAGATCCCCCGCAGCCGGGCCAGCACGAACCCGCGGTCCAGCGAGGCGAGGAACCATCCCGCCTGCGGCCCCGACGCCTTGCCGAGAAAGACCAGGTAGATGGCTCCGAAGGCGTCCTTGGGCGGGAGGCGCATCTCATTCTTCAGGGCGTGGATCCGCTCGTGCAGCGCTTCCCCATCCCAGTGGTCCCGCTCGGCGACGATCGTCGCCAGATGCGCCAGGAACTCGCGCTGTGGGGGGGTGAGATCCACCGCCGGCACCTGGGACTGGACCTGGAATCGGTAGTGGTCGGGCGCGTAGCTCTGCAGCCATCGCCGGGCGTCCTCCATGCGCGCGTGCAGCTCCACGCGGTCCGCCTCGGTGAGGGGGCTGCCCTTCTCCTTCGCCGCCGCGTCTTCCACGTTCACGGACGGCATCTGCATCAGGTATGCCACCTTGGCGAAGCGCATCCGGTACGCCTTCGCCTGCTCGGCGTCCGTCCGCGAGAAGTAGAAGGTGCGCGAGTGGTCGCGCAGCAGGTCCGCCTCGGCGGCCGTCTTCGCCGCCGTCAGGCCGAAGTAGGCTGCGGCGGCGCGGTCGTACTCGTCATACAGCGTCGGCACGGTCTCCCCCGACGGGTCGAAGTTGATCTGCTGGCGGTGATGCGGCCGCACCATGAGGAAGCGCGCGAGCTCGGGCCGGAGGATCTCCACGAGCTCTCCGGCGGGCACGCCGACTCCTTTGCTCGTGCTCATCTTGCGCCCCCCTACGAGGAACCACTCGTAGGGGATCGGGTACGGCGTCCGGTGGCCGAAGACGCGCTCGCACATCACGGCGGCAACGTCATGGCTGCCGCCCTTCGTCATGTGATCTTTGCCGGCGCCCTCGACGGAGACGCCGAGGATCCACCACTTGGCGGCCCACTCCGCCTTGTACTGCAGCTTGCTGCCGCCGTCCAGGGGCGACCGCCGGCCCTGATACCCGCAGCCCCGCGCCCAGGCGACCTTGTCGGACCGGCACTCGTAGGCAACACGGCTCCCATCCCACCCGGTCACGACCGTGGTGCCGATCCGCCCGCATGACTCGCACAGCGGCTGGATGGGATGGCGCTCGGCCTTCTGGCTGCCGCTGATCTCCCGGTCGATCTGGATCAGCTCATCGGCGCGGGCGAGGGCGATCCGGATCGCGTCGTTGAACCGGCCGGACTTGTACATCTCGCTCGTCCAGTAGATCTCCGGCTGCGCGCCGATCTTCGTCCACACCTCGACGAACCCGAGCCCGAAGTGCCGCGCATAACTGGCGCCTCCACCGTCGGGCGACGGGATCTCGGACAACGGTATGCCCAGATACCGGTCGAACTCGGCCGGCACGCCTGCCGGGCGGGAATCCATCGGATCGTAGTCATCGAAGCCGTATAGGAACGGCGCCTGCCGCCCCCGGGCCTGCAGCCCGCGGGCCACGCAGTCGTGCAGCACGACCCCCCGCAGCGACCCGACGTGGATCGGCCCCGAGGGGCTCTTCGCGTCGTTCACGACGTAGCGATCGGCCGGACGGGTGGCAAGGATGTCCTCGACGATGAGGTCTACCCACATGGCGGCCTCCGGGTCATACCTGGGTTCGTGTCACCCAGCGACCGTTCCTGTGCAGCGCGTCGCGCGCTTCCCCGACGAGAAAGAACGACCCGGTGATGACGACGACGTCTTCGTCGCCGGCGAGGGCCAGCGCCCGGTCCACCGCGGCGCGGCGGTCCTCGACGACCTCGACCCGCGCGACGTACCGGCGCACCTCCTCGGCGAGCACGGCGGCGGGCAGCGGCTTCGCGTGCTGCGGCGTCGTCACGATCACGACGTCCGCGAGCGGCGCGATGAGGCTCGTGCTGGCGCGGTGGTCGTGCGTGGCGACCATGCCGAGCACGAGGATGATGCGGCGCCGGGGGAACATCGCCTCGAGCGTCTGGCGCAGCGCGCCGATCGAGGCGGGATTGTGCGCGACATCCACCACGACATAGGGACGCTCGTGGATCACCTCGACGCGCGCCGGCCACTGCAGGGCGGCCAGCCCCGCTCGGATCGCGTCGTTCCCGGCGGGGAATCCGCGCTCGGCCAGCACCTCGACGGCCGCGACCGCGGTGGCGGCGTTCGTCAGCTGGTGCGCCCCCACGAGCGGCAACCGCAGATGCTCATAGGATCCCCACGGCCCATGCAGGCTGAAGGTCTGCTCGTACAGCGTCGAGCGCTCCGGCTCGATCCGCATCACTTCATCAACGAGCACGAGCCGAGCATCGGCCCGCGTGCACACGTCGATGATCTCCGCGAGGGCCTCCGGGACCTGCGGGGCGCTGACGACCGTGCCCCGCGGGCGGATGATGCCCGCCTTCTCCCGGGCGATCGCCCCCAGTGTGGTCCCGAGGACGTCCATGTGGTCGAAGCTGACCGGCGTGAGCACCGACATCAATGGATCGGCCACGTTCGTGGCGTCGAGCCGGCCACCGAGGCCGACCTCGACGACGGCCAGATCCGCACGGGCGCGCGCGAAGTACCAGAACGCGATCGCCACCGAGACTTCGAAGTAGGTCGGCGGGCCATCCGGCCCCGAGGCCATCGCCTCGACATGTGGGGCGACGGCGTCCACGCCGTCGCTCAGCTCCTCAGCGTCGATCATGCGCCCGTCCAGCTGGAATCGTTCACGATAATCCACCAAGTGGGGTTTCGTGTAGAGTCCCACCCGGTGCCCCGCGGCCTGGAGCACCGATGCCATCATGGCCGCGGTGGATCCCTTCCCCTTCGTCCCGGCCACGAGCACCGTGGGGATGCCGCGATGAGGATCCCCCAGCCGCGCCAGCAACGCCCGCGCGCGGCGCAGCTTGATGCGCTCGTCCCCGGCGATGGACGGCCGGCTGCGGGCCAGCAGGCCGTCGATGAACGCGAGGGCGTCCGGCAATGCCACCTCGGCGACTACACCGTGTGCAGGGCGCGCAGCTGCTGCTCCGCCGCCAGCACCGTGTTGCGCAGGAGCATGGCGATCGTCATCGGACCCACGCCCCCGGGCACGGGGGTGATCCAGCCGGCGACCTGTGAGGCGGAGGCGAAGTCGACGTCGCCGACGAGCTTGCCGTTCAGGCGGTTGATGCCCACGTCGATCACCGCGGCACCGGGCTTCACCATCGCTCCGGTGATCATCCGGGCGCGGCCGGCCGCGACGACGAGGATGTCGGCGGCCCGCGTGTGCGCGGCGAGGTCCGCGGTCTTCGTGTGGCACCAGGTCACGGTGGCGTGCGCGTTCAGGAGCAGGGCCGCGGCGGGACGTCCGACGATCACGCTGCGGCCGACGACGACCGCTTCCTTGCCCGCGGGGTCGACGCCGGCCTGCTGGAGCAGCGCCATGATCCCGGCCGGGGTACAGGGCACGAGCCGCGGCCGTCCGATGAACAACGCCGCCATGTTGTCGGGCCCGAGGCCATCCACGTCCTTGCCCGCATCCACCCGCTCGAACACGGTGCGGGGGTTGATCTGCGGGGGCATCGGCTGCTGGGGCAAGATCCCATGGACGTCGGCGCGGGCGTTGAGGTCGTCGAGCAGCGCGAGCACTTCGCCTTCGCTGGCCGTCGCCGGGAGCTGGAAGGTCTCGGAGCGCAGCCCGGCTCGCGCGCAGGCCTCAGCCTTCCGGCGGACGTAGATCGCCGAGGCCGGATCGTCGCCGACGAGAATCGCGGCCAAGGCAGGCGACACGCCGTACCGGCGCGTCAGGGCCGCAGCGTCCTGCGCGACCTCCTGCTCGACCTGCGCGGCGAGGGCTTTGCCGTCGAGGATGTGCGCGCTCATCTCTCCCCCCTGACTACAGGCTCAGGAGCCGGTCCGCGGCTCGCAGCAGCGCGGCCCGCGCCGCCTGGATCAGCGCGTGCAGCCGGGTGAAGCCGAAACTGTCCCCCCCGACACTGTCCTGCAGCACGATGCGCCGGGTGGCCGCTTCCAGCACGCGCAGCTCGAGCAGACTGTGCCCGCTGACGCGGACGACGATCTCCCGCGCCGGGTCGGAGGGATCCGGCCGGGTGAGCACGTCCACGTCGAGATGGGTCCAGCGGCCCGTGACGATCCACTCGGCGCCCACGGCCTGGGCCACGGCGATCGCTTTCGTCGGGGAGACGAGGTCGCGCGCCGTCACGCCCTGCGCCCGCATCGCCGCCCGGACGTCCTCGGTGGGGACGACACGCAGGCGGCCCCCGGCGCGGTCGCTCAGGATGCCCTCGAGGACCGCGTTGAGGCGGCCCGCCCCGATGAACGCCCCGTCCATGCTCTCGTCGACGAGATCGGCGACGGCGATGGTCCGCACGGCCGGTGTTTGCGCGACCGCTGCGGGCGCGAGGGCGAGTACGGCGGCCAGCACGAGCAGGAGAGGATGCATACCTCCATTATACGGACCCGACACGGACCCGGCGTGCACGGGTTCACAGACAAGAGGAGGGGACCGCAGAGGTCCCCTCCCCCTGATGCTCTGAACGGTCTACGGCCGCGAGCGGTGGGTCTCGGGCCCGTACCGGTCCTGGTACGCGTAGGCGCGCTTGCTGAGCTTCTTCGCCGGCCGGATCGGATCGAGCACGAACCACCCGTTCGCGCTCGCCGTCACCTGGACGCCGGCTTTCGCCGCTCCCTGCCGGGTGGCGAGGTAGGCGTCCCTCGCGGAGGTGAACGCCGCCGCATAGTTGTGCCCGGCCAGGGCGCTCTTGGCCGCGCCGATCGCCGTGTCGGCCTTCTTCAGATCGGCCTGGGCGGCCGAGGCGTTGGGGCTCCCGAGGATGAGCGCCGCGATGGCGTTGGCGTTCGTGATGTACGCCGCGGCCTGGAACCGGTTCGCGTTGTCGCGATCGAACTGGCTGTAGTCCCAGTTCAGGTCGATGTAGCTCATCATCGAGTTGACTTCGTCGCCCGACCAGGCGAAATAGAACTCGCCCTCGGGGCCGTAGTCGACTCCCGTCGTGGAGTCGTAGCCGTCGTGCGGGTGGCTCATCCCGAAGTGATGGCCGTACTCGTGGATCTGGGTCGTCGTCAACCCGTACCCGAGCGACACGACGCCGGGGCTGACGAAGTTGAACGTGAAGCTCTGGGTGCCGTCGACCCAGTTGTCGTCGGCGAACCCAAGGAATCCCGAGGCCCGGTTGTCCGCGGTCGCGTAGTTGAAGAACATCGCCTCATACTCCGCTCCGCCGTCCCAGCTGCTCGCGATGTTCAAGGCGTTATAGAGGAAGAGGTTCGCGAAGCCGGGGTACTGCGGCCGGGAGGGATCGCAGCCGTTGTCATTCAGCCACAGCGTGTAGCAGTTCTTCGCGTCCCCATCGAACACCAGATCCTGGAGATCGCTGTTGTATCCCACCCGGTGCACTTCGCCGATCTCCTGGACGAGGAGCGCCGGCTTCTGGTAGGCGGTGGACGCGTTCACACCCTTCCAGCCTTCATAGGTGTTCAGGTCGAGGTTGATGGTTGCGGGCAGCCGCAGGGGCGTGATCGCCGGCGGGTACAGCGGAGACGGCGTGAACAGCAGATTGATCGCCACGTAGCGGGCGACCTTGCTCAGGTCGGCCGTGAGCGCCGATGCCGCGCGGTAGCCGCCCGCCGTGAGGTACTCCCAGATCGGCGGCATGCGGTAGTCGGCCCGCCCATCGCCGTCGACGTCCGCGTCGGTCACGTTCCAGTTGTCCGTCCACGACTCCGGGCCCGCGGAAAGATCGTAGAACCAGATGCGGCGGATGCCGCGCGCGCCCAGCCCCGTCTCCTCATCGTCGGGCGTCGTCCCGCCCCAGGCGATGACCTTGCGGGTCTGGCGGTTCCGCCCGAAATCGTAGTTCGTGTCGGGATCGGGCTCGCCGAACTTGGTGTAGGTGTGGAAGCGGAAATCGGCGCGCCCCCACCAGTTGACGAAGAACACGGTGTTGCGGCGGGTGTCCACGCCGGAGATCGGGTGGTCGATGAGCCACTTCTCCACCGTGGGACCGTCGATGAAGTAGTTGTCGGTGACGTCCACGACATTGCCGGCCTGCGCGTTGTACTGATCCTGGAAGAGGGTCCGGACGCGGCCGTCGACCGATGCCTCAGGCACGGCCTCGGACGCGAGGAAACTGAAGAAGGCGTTCTCGTAGGCCGCGTCGGCGTAGGCGACCTTGTAGTCGAAGGTGTAGTGCACGCCGAGCTCTTCGGTCACCCCGTACCAAAGCCGCGACCGGATCACGGGGTCGACCTTGCTCGGGAGCCCGGCCAGGAATGCACTCTGACTCACCTGTCCCGGTTCGTAGCCGACGAAGACGAACTGGACGGGGACTTGCTCCACCAGATTCGCCGTCTGGCCTGGGGCGAGATGGTCGAACGTCGTGGCCGATGGTGCCGCGGACGGGCCGGCCAAGACGAGCGCGACGAGCACGACCAGCACTGCCGGAAATCTCATGCGCCTGCCTCCCTTGACGTGGATGGGGACAACGAGGTAGTCCCCTCAGATTGCACGGGCCGGGAGCAGACTCCTGCCGGAGAATTTCCACGGAACTTCCAGGAGCCGATCAGGAGCGGTCAGCGGACGGTGAATTCCGCGCGCACCCGGGTGATGTCCTCGCCGAGCAGGCATTCTACCATGACGGACGCCTTACCGGTTGCCGTCCGCCGCCCGACCCGCCAGAGCCACACGACGCGTCCCTTCGCGTCGGCGCGGCGCGGGCGCAGCGGCGCGGCCCGGCTGGGACCCGACCGGTACACGACCTCGATGTCACAGACTGCGGCCGGCGCCGTCTGCACCTCGACCCTTGCCGGGCCGCCGGGCTTCACCGGGGAGGTCACGGAGATGACCTTGATCGGGAGATCGGCCCACACCGGGAAGGCGGCGGGCCCAAAGACGGCCGCGGCGAGGAGGATGGGGAGGATGAATCGCGTCAGCATCATCAGAAGAGGTGGAGCGGGGAACCCCATTCGTCAGAAGTATACACCATCGGCACTCGCGTTCGTCTGGCGGCTTAGAACCCCTTAAGACTGCAGCCCCCGAGAACACCGAGGGCTGCGTGCAAAACTGTTGGAGGCGGAGGTAGGATTCAAGAGAGAACTCCGAAACGAGGTTCACCTCCGCTAGCAGCTATCGGTCGATGGCTATGGCGCGGGGTTCTGCGCTGCCGAGCTGAAGGTAGCGGCCCCGCGGCCAGGGGACTATGGCTGCGCTCCTGAGACCTCGCGGCCTCGGAATCCTTGCAGCAGGCGGCGGATAGTGTTGAGGTGCATCGCTCGTGATAGACCAGCCGGCGGGCGGCTTTGCGGGCACTCCACGGTTCAGGATGATCGTCACCGCTCCACTCAGCGCTCGTCAGCCGGCTATCGCGCCGGTCGGCCAGCATTCGCAGCCGATTGGAGGCCAATCGCCGGGTCCAATCCAAGAGCTCTTTAGATCCCGTTTTGAGTGCAAGTCGAACGTCCGGAGGGAATACATGTATTCCAC
>DASSGA010000102.1:0-3544 GCA_035693805.1 bacterium
GGGGGCGACGCGGCCGCTCAGACCCGAGCTCGGCATGAAGTGGATCGCGGCGGGGCTGGGCACGATCTTCGACCCCGTCGCGGGCAAGGTCTTCCTGCAGATGATGGGGATCCATCCCGTGGGGAGCCTCGTCGAGTTGAGCAGCGGGGCGCTCGGCCTGGTGTTGCGGCCTTCGGAGGCGTTCGTGGATCGGCCGCGCGTCCAGGTGGTCCGCGATGGGCAACTGCAAGAAGTGATCGACCTCGCCGCGGACACTTCGGTGCGGATCACGGGCGGCGTCGACCTGGAAGATGTCACCGTGGATCTGCCCGCCCTGCTGCAGCAGCAGTCCGCCTCCTAGCGCGCATCCGAAAACAACAAGAGACGGTCGCGAGCCCGTCTCTTGTTATCAACGCAGAACAGCTGCGTCGGCTTACTACTTCTTCTTCTTCTTGGCCGCCTTCTTCTTAGCCATTGACCACCCTCCCTCTTGCGCTTCCCGCGCGGAAATTGACGGCTCATTGCCGTCGCGGACATTAGTTCGCCACCATATATAGTTCTCCTGCTCGCATCCTCCACAATTTATGGGGGGCTCCCGCGGCAGACAGCGCTGCGTCCTGTTCCGCGCATCACCTGCGGGATGTTTTCCCCCGCAGGATGGGCGGGGGAACAACCGAAGGGAACAGAAGCACCATGCGCAGCCTCATCGCCTCGATCATCCTCCTCACCCTCGCGCTGCCGGTGCTCGCGCAGACGCCCGGCCCGACCGACATCGGTGGCCATTGGGCGGAAGAGCGCATCGTGCTCCTGCTGCGCCGCGGCATCACCCAGCCCTTCCCTGATCAGACCTTCCGCCCCGATGAGCCGATCAGCCGCGCCGAGGCCCTGCGCTGGATCGTGACCGCCGCCGGGATCCCGGTGCGCACCCCGGCGCTGGCCTCCTTCGTCGACGTGCCGCCCTATCACCCCGCCGCGCCGTTCGTCGAGACGGCACTGGCGCAGGGCATCATCCCGCGCGCCCCGGCCTTCCTGCCGGAGAACCCCGTGACCCGCATCGACGCCGTGCTCATCGCCGTGCGCGCCATCGGGTACGCCTTCGAGGCCACGGTCCTGGCCATGCAGCCGCAACCCTGGGAAGATCTCGGCTCACTGCCGGAGACGCAGCGCGGCGCGATCGCGGTGGCCGCGTCGCTCCAGCCACCGCTCCTGCGGGAACCACCGGCCCCTGCGTTCCGCCCGGCGGAGCCGATGACGCGCGGGGAAGCGGCCAGCCTGGCTGCCGGGGTGCTGCTGGCCGTGGAGAACGGCGTGCGGCTGCGCAGCGCGCTCCCGGTGGCGAGCGGCGTGGAGCTGATCATCGAGAAGCGCGGCGTGCTGCGCGCGCAGGCGGTCTGGCGCGTCCAGGTCGGCGCATTCACCACCGAAGCCAACGCGCAGCGCCTCTCGGGCCGGATGCGCGACCGCGGCCTGCCCGTCGTGGTCGATTTCCAGGATGGGTTCTACAAAGTGCGCGTGGGCAGCTTCACGAGCGGCGTGGACGCGCAGCTGCTGAAGGAGCAGCTCGGGCGCGAGGGATACGCCACCTGGGTGCTGCAGACCCTGCCCTCGTTCGAAGGACTGGCAGGGCCGTCGCGCGAGGCCGCGCTGATCGTGGAGCCGGTTTCAGGCGTGCGGCTCGTGCCGGCGGTCGGCGACGGCGGGCGGATGCGGCGCCAGCGGGTCAGCGACATCGCGAAACGCGCCGGCGCGCTCGCCGCAACCAACGGAGGCTTCTTCGCGGCCTCCGGCGATCCGCTCGGCTGTCTGATGATCGCCGGCGAACTGATCAGCGAGCCCGATCCGCAGCGCTCGTGCGCGGGGATCACCGCCGACGGCACCGTGCTCTTCGACCGCCTGCACGCCGACGTCACGGCCGTTGCCGGAGAGGCGTCGGGCCGCATCGACGGCGTCAACCGCGAGCGCCGCGCCGATGAGCTCATCCTGTACCGGCCCATCTACGACGCCACGACGCGGACGAACAACGCGGGGGTCGAGGCCGTCATCCAGAACGGCGCCGTCGTGTCTGTCGCCGACCTGCGGGGTAACGCCGCCATCCCGCGGGACGGGTTCGTACTCTCGGGGCACGGGCGGGGGCGGCAATGGATCCTGCGGGCGCTGGCGCCCGGCACACCGGTCTGGGTCCAGACCGTCTTCGTACCTCGATCGGGCAATCCCCACTGGCGGCAGGTCGTGCATGCGGTGGGCGGCGGACCGAGACTGCTCAGCGGCGGAGTGTGGCTGCCCCCCGAGAACTTCACGCCGGAGTTCACCGATCGGCGCCATCCACGCAGCGCGATCGGGGTGCTGGCGGACGGCCGCATCGTCCTGGTCGTCGTGGACGGCCGGCAGCCCGCGCATAGTCTCGGCATGACGCTGTCGGAGCTGGCGATGGCGCTGCGGCGGCTGGGCGCGGTCGAGGCGATGAACCTCGACGGCGGCGGCTCCTCGGCGCTCGTCGTCAACGGTCGGGTGGTGACCCAGCCATCGGACGAGACCGGAGAGCGACCGGTCTCCGACGCGCTGCTCGTGCTGCCCGCACAGCTGCAGCCCGCTCAGGGACCCTGAAGGCCGGCGAGGTCTTCGGGGAGATCGACGTCGAGCGCGGCCTGCGGTGGAATCTCCACCGCGACCACGTCGCCCGGATGCGTCTCCATGACCTGTCGTGCACCTTGATCGCCCTCCAGCAACAGCAACTCCAGGAACAGGGCCCGATCGAACAGCGTGGGCGCGCCGAGCACCGGCCCGTAGCGGGAAGCGACGATGCGTTTCCCCGACGTCTCGTACGTGGTCACCAGAGCGCGGAGGATCGCCGCGTCGATGCGCGGCTGATCCGCCAGCATGATGATCGCCGCCTCCACCGATGCGGCGAGGGCCCGGATCCCGGCGCGGATCGAGCTGCTCATGCCTTCCCGGTGATCGGGGTTGACGACGGCACGGGCGGGCGCGCCCCGCAGGAGCGGGAGGTATCGCTCGCGATCGGCCCCGAGTACTACAAGGACTGCGGCGCACCCTGCCCCGCTGGCTGCGGCCACGGCCCGCTGGAGCATGGGTACGCCGCGATATGGAATGAGGAGCTTGGGGCGACCCAGGCGGCGGCTGCCGCCGGCAGCGAGGATGACCGCCGCCACCCGCCGTCGCGGAGCGCGGGTGCGGCGATGCTTCCGGCTACGAACGGCCACCGACCGCTTTCGTCTCGTGGATGGGACCCTGGCGTTCCCTGAGGAAACCACCGCGCCGTCCCGCCTCGACCGCCTGGATCTCGCCGAGCAGCGCCAGCGCGATCGGCTCGGCTCCGTCGCCGCCGATGTCGAGACCGATCGGCCCGAAGATCCTCGCGCGGTCTCCGGCGGTCACGGCCACGCCGGCGCGCGCCAGGTCGTCGAGGATCTTGTCCGTGCGCTGCCGCGGCCCGAGCATCCCGATGTAGCGGACCGGCGTGCCGAGGAACCCGCGCAGCAGGTCGCGGTCGTGCAGGTAGTTGTGGGTCATCACCACAACATAGGTGCGGTCGTCGAGAGGGACCTTG
>DASSGA010000103.1:0-5626 GCA_035693805.1 bacterium
CTGTCTCTCGATGCGCGATGCCGAGGCTGTGATCCGTTGGGGATGCCGCACGCGGGGCATCAGGTCGAACAAGAGGGGACCTGACCTAAGCGGTTCAGGTCCCCTCCACAGTGCAGGGCGGGCGTCGACCCTGTTACGGCCCCAGAATCAGCCCGTAGATATTCTGGTCCAGTCCACCAGCGTTGGCGCAATTATCGGGACCCCAGGCGGTTCCCGAAAACACGCGACATTGCCAGACATCGAAGCCGTCCGTGCCGTCGTCGGGGGCAACCGCCGGGTCGTCATACCGTGGATCTGTCCCTGTGACCGTGTCGCGCGAATCCGTCTAGACCATGGCAACGGTCGTGCCGGCAACGTCGACGTAGTTGTAGTCGCCGAAGAACGGCACGTCCCGGTTGCCGAACTGCTCATAGTTCTGAAGGTACGCCACGTCCGAAGCCTTCGCGTGGCTCCATGTCCCTCCGCCGTCGGTCGACCACGAGTACCAGGTCTCGAGCCCTCTGCCCGCGATGGCTTTCGCGGCCCCGCCGACCCATAGGTTGCCGAACGGGACCGTTCGATAATCGCCGACGGTTCCAGGCGGCCCGCTCGCATTGTCATTGCGACTGTCCTGGTAGACGACGTAGAGCAGCCCATTGTCGATGTCGATGTCAGAATAGAACTGGTGCCCCGTCGTCTGGGGATCGACCCGACTCGGTGTCGACCAGGTGGCCCCTCCATTCACCGTCTTACTGAAGTAAATCGAGCCCTGGCTTCCCGTGCCGGGGTCGATCGTACCGTATGTGGAGCCAGTCGCCGTCTGCGAACCCGGCACGCTCGCCTCCACGACGATGTAGGCCTCGTCGCCTTCGCCGCTGACCGGATCGGCGGTGATGCGCGGACCGCTGTCGGCACGCCCGAAAGCATAGCCCGACTGGCAGGCCTGTGGGCCATCACCGCAATCGCGGCGGCGTGCGCCCGAAGGCGACCGGTCGGTCATGTCCCAATGGATGAACTCAAACGCAACTGCCGGCTTCGTGAACGACCGGCCTCCGTTCGTGGACTTCACCCAGGCTACCGCATCGCGCTGCTTCTGCGGAACGTCCTGACCCGGCGTGAAGTCGAACTGACGCCACGCAACAAAGACGGCGCCGGTCCGCGAGATGCCGATGTCGCACGACTGGTTACCGTGAATCCCCTCGGAGATCTTCTGGATCGAGAACGTGCGGCCGCCGTCGGACGAGCGCGCGAACTCGACGAAGTTGTTGCCGGCGCCCGTGAATCGAGCCCAGCAGAGATAGACGTTGCCCTGGAACGGGCTCTCCGCTCTCTTGTCGGCCTCGACCTCGATCTTGTCCTCGAAGTGCCCGATCCCAAACGGCGTCGGCGTCCCGCGTGAAACGAGCCTCGTGAACTCGTACGTCGGCGCCGCGCCGGACGGCCAGTGGTAGCGCGCGAGCCAGATCGAGCCATTCACTGGTCGGACTCGGTTGAAGGCGATTCCCGCGTAGTAGAGGTGATTAGCCCGATCCCACGCCTGGACGGGATCACCCGCACCCAACACAAACCGATAGAGAGGCGACGCCTGCCCCGCCGTGGATGTATCCGTCGGATAGCCTGGAACCAGGCTGTTTGTCCAGGTCGCGCCGCCGTCGGACGAGTAGTAGAAGCCTGCCCAGGCATCGCCGATCGTCTGCACCGTGCAGTAGTCGTTCGCACCTGCGGTCATGTACTGCGGGCTTATCGGATTGACAGCGACCGTGGGCTCGTTCTGCTGCCGCTCGCCGCTGCCTTCGGGGGTCCCATCACCCGCAGGCGGCGCACCATCCGGCGACGGATCACTGGATTCGTCTGAACAGTTCAGGATCGTTGGGTCTGTGAGGCCGTCGTGGTGGACGTAAGATTGGTCGCTGACCTTGACGTCGCCTGGATGGTCACCGTGAAGTTCGTGAAGAGCAGCACGACGGCGAGACACGTCGCCACCAATAGCGATAGATGCCTCCTCATGACGCACCCCTCGCTGTTCTCAGATCACTGTAACCCAAGCAGATCGGATGGAGAGAGGAATCCAGATTAGGAAGGGACTTAAAGGTTGAGGCTTTGCCGGGGGCTACGTCCCTTCCTCCCAGGACTGGAGGTACTTCTTCTGTTCCGGGGTCAACTCGTCGATGCCGATGTCCATGGCGTCCAGCTTGAGGCGCGCCACGGCCTGGTCGATGTCCGACGGCACCGTGTAGACGTTCGGCTCGAGGCTCTTCCCCTGCCGGGCGAGGTACTCCGCGGACAACGCTTGATTGGCGAAGCTCATGTCCATCACCGCGGCCGGGTGGCCTTCCGCGGCGGCGAGGTTGAGCAGCCGCCCTTCGGCGAGCAGGTAGAGCCGCCGGCCGTCCGCCATCCGGTACTCCTGCACGAACTCCCGAACCTCGCGCGTACTGGCGGCCATGTCAGACAGCGCCGGGATATCGATCTCCACGTTGAAGTGGCCGCTGTTGGCGAGGATCGCCCCGTCCTTCATCGACGCGAAGTGCTCCTTGCGCAGCACGGAGCGGTTCCCCGTCACAGTAATGAAGACATCACCGACGCTGGCCGCCTCGCCGACGGGCATCACCTGGTAGCCTTCCATCACCGCTTCCAGGGCGTGCAGCGGGGAGACCTCGGTGACGACGACCTGTGCCCCCATCCCCCGGGCGCGCATGGCGAGCCCGCGCCCGCAGGAACCGTAGCCGCAGACGACCATCGTCTTCCCGGCCAGCAGCAAGTTGGTCGCGCGCAGCAGGCCGTCGATGGTGGACTGCCCGGTGCCATAGCGGTTGTCGAAGAGGTGCTTCGTCTTCGCGTCGTTGACCGCGACGATGGGGTATCTCAGCGCCCCGTCGCGAGCCATCGCCCGAAGGCGGATGACCCCGGTCGTCGTCTCTTCCGTGCCCGCGACGATGTCGGTGAGGAGTTCCTTCCGGTCGTGGTGGATGGTCGAGACAAGGTCCGCGCCGTCGTCCATCGTGAGGTGCGGCTTGAGGTCGAGGGTCTGGTGGATGTGCCGGTAGTACGTGTCGCGGTCCTCGCCCTTGATCGCGAACACCGCGATCTGCTCCTCGACGAGGGCGGCGGCGACGTCATCCTGCGTGGACAGGGGGTTGCTGGCGCACAAGCGCACCTGCGCGCCGCCGGCGACGAGGGTCCGCATCAGCCCCGCCGTCTCCGAGGTGACGTGGAGGCAGGCCGCGAGGCGCAGGCCCCGGAGCGGCCGCTCCGCGGCGAAGCGCGACCGGATGCGCTGGAGCACGGGCATCTCGGTCTCGGCCCACTCGATGCGCTGCCGGCCCTTGCGGACCAGGCCCATGTCTTTGACGTGGTGCTCCATCGGGGCCTACTCGATGAAGTCCTTCAGGCGTTTGCTGCGCGAAGGATGGCGGAGCTTGCGCAGCGCCTTCGCCTCGATCTGCCGGATGCGCTCGCGCGTCACCCCGAACTCCCGTCCGACCTCTTCCAGGGTCCGCGGGCGGCCGTCGTCCAGGCCGAAGCGCAGCTTCAGCACCTTGCGCTCGCGCGGGGTGAGCGTCTCCAGCACGTCCTCCAGTTGCTCCTTGAGCATCGTGAAGGAGGCGGCCTCGGCCGGGGCGAGTGCTTCCTGGTCCTCGATGAAGTCGCCGAGGTGGCTGTCCTCCTCCTCGCCGATCGGCGTCTCCAGCGAGATGGGCTCCTGGGCGATCTTCATGATCTCGCGGACGCGCTCCACCGGCAGGTCCATCGCCTTCGCGATCTCCTCAGGGGTGGGCTCGCGGCCCAGGTCCTGCAGCAGCGTGCGCGAGATGCGGATCAGCTTGTTGATCGTCTCGACCATGTGGACCGGGATGCGGATCGTGCGCGCCTGGTCGGCCAGGGCGCGGGTGATCGCCTGCCGGATCCACCACGTCGCATACGTGCTGAACTTGAAGCCCTTGCGCCAGTCGAACTTCTCGACGGCGCGGATCAGCCCGAGGTTGCCCTCCTGGATGAGGTCCAGGAACAGCATCCCGCGGCCCACGTATTTCTTGGCGATGCTGACCACGAGCCGGAGGTTCGCCTCGATGAGGCGGCGCTTGGCCTCCTCGTCGCCCTTCTCCATCCGCTGGGCGAGCTCGGTCTCGAGCTCCGGCGAGAGCAGGGAGACCTTGCCGATCTCCTTGAGGTACATACGGACGGGGTCGTCGATCGCCACGCCCGCGGCCTCACGGGTCTCCTCTTCTTCCTCGCTCTTGCCCTTGGCCTCTGCCTCCTTGGCGTCCTCGACGACGTCGATCCCCTGCTCGAGCAGGACGGAATAGACGCGGTCGATCAACTCGATGTTCTGCTCGGCCTCGGGGAACTGCTCGAGGATCTCATCATGGGTCAGATAGCCGCGCTTGCGCCCGAGCTCGACGAGGGCCTTGAGCTCGGCCGGCAGCTGCTGCCCGTCCGGACTGATCGGAGCGGCGTCAGGCGCCGCCTTTTTCTTGGCCATGGCCGTCACCTCCCTTCCGGGAGGTCTCTGTGACTCCAATTAGATTTACATACTCTGTTTGCAGGCGGCGAACCTGCTCGACATCCCCCGACGCCTGCGCGGCCCCGATGGCCTTGGCCAGCGCCTCGCGCGCTCGGGCGGCGGGCTGCCGTTCCACGATGTATCCCACTGCGTCTCGCACTGCCCTCTCCTTGTCTTTTTCCACGACCGGCGGATCCTCGAACAGCAGCCCCAGCAGCAGCCGTTCCGCCGCCTCATCCTCGATCCGGCTGCGCAGCGCGTCGGCGTCGGCGTCGGGCGCACCGAACAATGCGCCGGCGAGCGCGCGGTGGGCCGGATCGGCGAAATCCTCGGCCCGGAGGCGCTCGGCTATCGCCTCGCGCAGCATCGGCTCGTGCACCATGAGGTGCAGCAGCAGCCGCTCGGCCTGCCGCTGCGCCCGGTCGGAATCGGTCGCCACCACGCCCGGGTCGGCGGTGGATGCGCCCGCGCCGGCCGATGCCGGCCGTGGGCTCACACCCTTTCGGTACCGCCGCAGGCGCTGCCGTACAGCATCCTCCCGCACGTCGAACCGCTCCGCGAGGAGACGCAGGTACTCGGTCTGGCGCACCGGATTCGTCACGGCGGCCAGAGGCGGCACGAGCTCGTCCACGATCTGGACCTTGCCCTCCACCGTCCGCGCATCGTGCCGCGCGGCCACCATCGCCATCTCGTACTCGAAGACCGGCAGCGCCTGCTCGACCAGCCGCCGGAATGCCTCCGCGCCGTGCGTGCGGAGGAACTCATCCGGATCGCCGCTGGGGAGGAGGACCACCCGCACCGGGAGGTCGGCCTCTTCGAACAGGGCCATCGCCCGCTCCATCGCCGCCTGGCCTGAGGCGTCGGCGTCATAGACGATCGTCGCCTGCGACGCCAGGCGCTTCATCACGAGCACCTGGTCCGCCGTGAGCGATGTCCCCAGCGACGCAGCCGCGTTCGTGATCCCGAACTGGTGGGCGGTGAGGACGTCCATGTTCCCCTCGACGACCACGATCTCGTCCTGCTTCCGCACGGCGTCCCGGGCCCAGTTCAGGGCATACAGCGTGCGCCCCTTGACGAAAACGGCCGTTTCCTTCGAGTTCAGGTACTTCGGCTCACTCCCGTCGAGGGTCCGGCCCCCGAAGG
>DASSGA010000104.1:0-4395 GCA_035693805.1 bacterium
AGCGATGACCTTGCCGGCCCTGTCGATGAACACCCACTTCCCCTCGATCATGACCGCGGCGACGCCCTGATGGAACGAAAGAGGACGACACCGGCCATCTTCACAGTGTAGACTGCCCGGTACACGTTCCCTTGGAAGTCCTCAACAACTTCCAGCACGCCTAGGGGACTCGCTCCTGGCCCACCACGCGGATGGTGTGGACGAAACACCGCGGCCCCGCCTACGCGCCGGGCTCTTGCGTGAGCTCCCTCTTGGACCCGCGGCCTAGCGTTTCATTGGATAGCTTGGTCTAAGGCGCTTCGCTGATACTCCCTGCACGTCTCCCCACTCAATTGACGAACGGATCCCAGCTCCCGTAGCGGTCCCAGATCAGCCCCCGCGGCACGCTCAGCGCGATCAACAGGACGCCAGCAATAAGATCGTTCAGCCGGGCTGCGAGAGGCACGTCCGGGAAGAGCCAGGTGGCGATGGCCATCGCCAGCCCGATCAACACGCCAAGGATTCTCGCCGCACGGGTCACCTCCGCCCAGGCCACGAACGCGGTGACGACAGCCAGAGCCCCGAAGATGGTCTCGAACCTGAACGCCGTGCCGAGGGTGCCGAAGAACCACGGCGCGGCCATCACCCAGGCGCCGACGAGTGCGCTGCCGAGCAGCCGCCAGTTGAAGCTGGCGCCCCAGAGCATCTCCCGCCAGGAGCTCGCCGTCCAGGACGGCGCCGGGCGCCGCGAGAGGCCGATGTCCTCTACCGGCTTGGGCAGGGTGCCGCCGGTCCAGAACAGGCGCCAAGTCGAGGCGCCGGACCGCTTGCCGATGACCAGAAACTGGAGCATGGCCACGACCTCGTCCAGCGACACGGCCACCATGACCAGCATGAACAGCGCCGTGATCAGGCAGATCGTGCACCAAGCGCCCACCGCCACCGGCTGGAGCATAATCAGCACCACGCTGGTGATGCCCAGCGGCACCACCACGATGCCGAACATCGCCACCATCCACGGCATCGTCCGCCAGCGGCGGCCATCGCCCATCACCGCCGAGAGGAGCTCGAGCAGATACGTATATGCGCCCAGCCCCGCGTCTGAGACAGGGAAGGCGCCCGAGACGGTCGAGGTCAGGACGCGTTCCGTGCCGATGCCGAAGAGAGGGTCCCAGACGCTGGGGATGTGGCCCAGCTGGTACGATGCCATATAACGGGCCAGGAAGAAGCTGATCGTCGCAAGTGCGATGACCGGCGCACGCTGCGGCCAAGTCGAGGGATTGTAGGTCCACCCCGGCGGCACGTCTGGGCCCGGCATCTCGGTGCGCATGGGAATGATCACGGAAAACGCCGTGATCAACACGCCCACCAACGTATCGCTGGCGTACGAGGCCGGCTCCGGCGCCCAGAACGCCAGCGGCGCGAAGGCGACCCACAGGCCGACCAGGGCGTTCGCCCACGGCGCCCAGGCCAGCCGCTTCATGCTGAGGATGGCGAACAGGATCACAAGCGCGCCGCTGATCATGTCGCTTGCGGCCAGGGCGGCGCTGCGGTAGGCGAGAGCAGAAGGGCTGAAGATGAGCCAGGCGCCCAGCGGCATCACCGCGATGTGCACCCAGTGCTCCGCCAGCACGTGCCAGGCCATAAGCGGGCCGTGCTCCAGTTCCTGCACCTCGGGCCTGGGACGGAGGCGCTCGGCCTCCTGGTACAGCTCCGTCTCGTGGCGCAGCAACGCTTCCGGCAGCTCCCGCACGAGGGCCTTGCGCTCCTGCATGGGGCGTATCATCTCGATGTGCCCTCTGGGGTCGGTGTCCATCAGCCGCTGCACGTGCGTGTCGTGGCCGCGTTGCTCCGCCATCTCGCGATCGTACTCACGCCGCAGGATCGCCTGCAGAACGCGCATCTCCAGCAGATGTTTCATCAACTCCTGCACGCGCCGGGGCAACCCGGTCGGCGCAGGGGGCGCATGGCCGGCGGGCGCGTCGTCAGCGTCGTGTCCCTGGCGCGTTCCGGCGGTAGGGCCGTGACCGGCGTGTGCATTGTCGCCGCTGGCCGCATCGGGGCCGCTGGGCGCTTCATGCGCCTCGGCGCTCGCGCCGTGATCCGTGCGGGTGGCCGGCGTGTGCCCCTCGGGCCGGTCGTGTCCGGTCCCGTGTTGGCGGTGCTCGGAGTCTTCGGTCAAGGGGGCATCCTCTGCTCGGCGTGGGCCTGGGGCAGGCGCTGCCGTGGTCATGCGGCCGATCTCATCCCGCAACTCCTGCAGGCGCTCCCAGGACAAGTCTCCCGTCGGCGCCTGCGGAGCGACCGTCTCCAACCAGGCCGGCATCTGTAGCCCGTTATCGCGGTACCAGGTCCAGGGATCGGCCTTCAGCGCGGCGACGACCTTCGGCAGGGTCTCACGCAAACGGTGTGCGGGCTCCCATCCAACAGCCGTGCGAGCGCGACTGATATCGATCTCATAGTGGTCGTCGGCGCGGTCGATCATCCAGGGCTTCACGAACGGTGTGCGCCACAGCCGCAGCGCCTCCATCACCCAGGCCCCGAGCTTCGCCAGGGGCTTGGGTACCACGATGGTCTTCCAGTTCTCCTCCCCGTGAATGAGCCTGCCCATGATCGCTTGCAGCTCCGCGTAGCCCAGCGTCTCCGGCTCGCCGACCTCCAGCACCAGCTCCGGGGGCAGGGTCGCGCGCCGCTCGACGAGCCGGACGTAGAGGTCCACCACGTCGTCGCGGTGCACCATCGCCTGCCCGTGACGGGGGTTGCCGGTAAAGACGTAGGCCGTCGGGTCGCGCTCGAAAATCCGCTGGATCTGCCGCGGCAGCGTGGCGGAATGCCCCAGATCGTCGTAGACGCCTGCGACCCGCAGCACGACAGTCGGGATATTGCCCCGCTCCTGGTGGATTATCTGCTCGGTACGGATCTTGGACCGGGGATAGGCCCACGTAGGTGTGACCGGCGAGTCCTCGGTGATGGGACGGCCGGGGGCCGTCGGCGCGTGCACGAGCACCGTGCTGGAGAAGATGAACTGCTCGACGCGGAACCCAAGCTCCCCCAGCAACCGCAGCAACCGTCCCGTGCCGCCCACGGTGACCTTCTCATAGAGCGGGCTGGCCGCCCCTGAGAAGTCATAGTACGCGGCGAAGTGCAAGACCGAGGCGAGCGTGCTCCCGTGCAGCTCGCGCACCATTTCCAGGCCCCGGCGCAGACTCGGCTCGGAGGTCAGGTCGACATAGATGCACTCCGCGCTGGGCGGGGGATGCGACGGCGCGCGCCGGTCGAATCCGACGACAGCGTACCGCTCGCTGAGTCGCTTGGCCACCGCGTAGCCGAGGTAGCCGTTGCTGCCGGTCAGCAAGATCGCCTCGCCGGTCAAGACCTTCCCCTCCTTGCGCGGATCTCGTCGGTACTTCGTGGTTTCGCCTGACTCATTGGGAAGACCAGACGGAACGTCGCGCTACGGGAAGCAGTGTGTTTCTACGCGTCACGTCCCCGCCCTCCTTCCCGAGGATCACACGAAACCACAGCACCACGTCGTTGATCTCCGAGAGCGGGGCCGGGTTAGGTTCCGATGCCTCCCGCCATCGTCGCCGCGCCAAGGGTCGCCGGCTTTCGGGTAATGCGCAGTTTCTGGGCCATATTGGTCTGATTCAATCAGAGATGATCCAGGCTCAGGCATCTCAACAACGCGATTTCCAGACGGCGAGGCAGGAGGTAGATCGACGGAACGAAAGTTGGACGCGACCAGGGAGGGGCAACTCATGGAAGCCCCGGCGTCCCGCATCCTTACCCCGCCGCGGATCGTCGCGCTTACACTCATCGCTCTCGTAGCCGGCGGTCTCGCGTACCTCCGCTTCGGGCCCAAACCGGGCCCGGTCTCCGTGCCCGCCGGGGCCAAAGCCGGCGATCTGGTCCTTCAGCCCTGCCGGTATGCGACAGAGAACGGCAGCTACGCGGCCGACTGCGGGACGCTCGTGGTCCCCGAGAACCGGGACGATCCGCAGTCGCGACTGATCGCGCTGCCGGTCATTCGCATCCGCGCCCGGACGGACCACACGGCTGAACCCGTCTTCAAGCTCGAGGGCGGCCCCGGCGGGACGAACATGAAGTTCAAGCAGGCCAGCCGGTTCGCGGAGAGGCGCGATGTTGTGCTCGTCGGGTATCGGGGCATCGACGGGTCCGTGCGGCTCGACTGCCCGGAGGTCGTGGCGGCGCTCAGACGCTCCACCGACTTTCTCGCGGAGGCATCCCTCCGTGCCTACGCCGACGGATACCGCGCCTGCGCCAACCGGCTGACCCGGCAGGGCATCGCTCTCGGCCACTACGGCCTGGTGCAGCAGATCGACGATCTGGAGGCCGCGCGGGTCGCGCTCGGCTACGACCGCGTCAACCTCGTGAGCGAGAGCGCCGGGACGCGCA
>DASSGA010000105.1:0-2409 GCA_035693805.1 bacterium
CTCGGACGCGCTCGACCTGCGTATCCTGCAGACGCTGCTCTTCCCGCACGCCCGGGTCCGCCTGGCCGGACGCGCGGGGGGCGACGCTCGCGTCGTGGGTCCGTTCGGTTCCCCGCGGCTGGAAGGAGAAATCGTTCAGGCCTCGGGCACGATCGATCGCCAGAGCTTCGCGGATGCGTCGGGCCGGTTCTCCTACTATGGAGGGCTGCTCGTCTTCGACGACGTCGCGGCGGCCGCGGGCGGCGGCCGCGTCCGGGGACACGCGCGGCTGAACTTCGGCGAGGGGCGGTTCTTCGTGCTGGCCGACGCGCAATCGATCGAGGCGAGCGCGCTGTCCGGCGTGGGGCTGCGCTTCGATCCCACTCTCCGCGGCCGCGCCAGCGGCGTGCTGGCTGTGGCGGGAGATCCCGGAGGGATCCTGGCCCAGGGACGGGTGGCGGCCGGACCCGGCCGGGTGCTCGGCCTGGCGTTCGACCGGCTCGACGCCATCGTGGGCTACGACCACGGGCAGGTGGACGTGGAGCGGCTCGATGCGCGCAGCGGCCCGACGAAGCTTGCCGCCGTCGGCACGGTCAGCCGCTCAGGGGCGCTCGACATCGCCCTGTCCGGTCTGGACGTGAACCTCGGCACGATCGCGGATCGGTTCGGCCTGCGGCGGTGGCTGGCCGGGACTGCGGACATCGCGGGCCGTGTCGAGGGATCGCTGGAGGCACCTGCGGTGGCGGCCACGGTGCGCGCCCGGGACGGGCAGCTCGGCCCGTTCCCCTTTGACGACGCGCGCGGCCCGATCCGGGTGACCACGGCGGGGTTCAGCACGCCGGGGATGGTGCTCTCCGACGGGGGAGGGCGGTTCATCGCGTCGGGAGACCTCCAGTGGACCGACCCGGGCCGTGTCAATCTCACCGTCGAGGCCAGCGATGTGGAGGCTCAACGGCTACTCGAGATCGCCGGTATTCCCGTGCGCGTGGGCGGGACGGTGCAGGGCACGGTCCACCTCGGGGGCTCCCTGCGCACCCCGCTCGCGGACGGGATGATCGAGCTTCGGACCGGCCATATCGAAGGCCAGCGGGTGGATCGCGCGGACGCCGCCTTCCGATGGACGGGCTCGGAACTCCAACTGGAGCGGCTCAGTGCTCAGACCAGCTCGTCGACCATCGAGGCGCAGGGGGCGGTGGCGCGCAGCGGCGCGCTCGGCATCACGTTCTCCGCCTCCCATCTGGATCTCCGCGACGTCGCGGCGCTGCGCATCGACGCCCTGCAGGTCCAGGGACACGCCGACCTGACGGGCACCCTCTCCGGCAGCATCCGGTCGCCGCTCATCACGGGGACGGTGATGAGTGATGACCTGGTTCTGAACGGGCAGGCCTTCACACTCGCGGAAGGTGCGGTGCGCTACCAGCGGGGTCGGTTGCGGCTTCTGCCCCTGGCCCTGCGGCAGGACGGAGGCGCCTTCATCCTCTCCGGAGCGGTGGGGCTGGGAAGCGGGGGGACCCTCGATCTCCAGATCACTTCCCGGGGCGGCGAACTCGCGACGCTGCTTGGCCTCGCCCGGGTCAACCCGCCCTTCACCCTGCGCGGGGCCCTCGACGGAACGCTGGTGGCCTCGGGCCGTCTCGACGACCCCAGGGCCACGCTGGACCTCACCCTTACCGGCGGCCGGCTGGGCGATCACGTCATCCGCTCCGCGGCTCTGCGGGCCGATTTCGCGACCCAGGCCCTCACCCTGCGCACGCTGCGCGTGCAGCCCGAGCAGGGGGAGCTCGTCGGCGCCGGCCGCATCGACCTGCGGGGGCCCAGCGAGGTGGAATTCGGGGCGACCGGGCTGAGCCTCGATCTGCTGCGGCCGATCTTCAACATCCGGCGGCCGCTTGGCGGCACGCTGGACTTCACCCTGCAGCTCAGCGGCGATCTGGGCGATCCCCTCGTGGGCGTGTCGATCAGCGCCGCCGACGGCTCGATCGGCGCGGCGTCGTTCGATCGTCTCGTTGTGCAGGCTTTCTATCGCGCCGGTCAGCTGAACATCGAGCACGCCCTGCTGCAGGAGGACCGGCACAAGGTCCGTCTGACGGGCTCGGTGCCGTTCAACCCCGCGCGCCTGCGCTTCGATGAGGCCCGGCCCATGAGCCTGCGCCTCGAGCTGGTGGACTCCGATCTCAGCCTGCTCGGGCTCCTCACGGACCGGGTGGAGCGCGCGGTAGGCCCGCTCTCCGGGGAGGTGACGGTTACGGGGACCGTCACCCGCCCGCACATGGAAGGGTCGCTCACCGCCGCGAACGGTACGGTGAAGCTACGCGGGATCGAGCCCGCCCTCGAGGGTATCGACGGGCAGATCGCGCTGAGCGAGGATACGCTGCGGGTGGTCACCCTGACCGGTCGCATGGGCGGCGGAGATGTCTCGCTCTCCGGCAC
>DASSGA010000106.1:0-31548 GCA_035693805.1 bacterium
GGCCGACCGGCAGCGACCGGCCGTGAGCACGGGCGCCGGTAAACCTTCGCATCCGCTGCTGGCGGCGTCGCTGACGCGCGCCCCCGTGGAGGAGCTGTCGGAGCCCGGCGACCCCATCGCCGGACACCACGCCGTGCGAGACGAGCTCCCACAGCGCCTCTTCGACCTCGGAGGGCATGCGCCGCGTCGCCTTCACGATGTCGGTGAAGAACGACGCCCCGCGCTGGCCGAGGAAACGCGCCACCTCCCCCGCGGCCGGGGAGAGCCCGCGGAGGGCGACGTCGAGCTCCCGGGTGCCGTCGAGGAATGCGGGCAGGTCCTCGCGCAAGGCAAAGGCCAGCGGCGAGTTGCGTCCGGGGAGCTGCCGGCGCTTCGCCGTTCGTTCCTGATCCTCCTCATCGAAACCGTTCGACGTAAGCCGTCCCCACGTAACGGCCCCTGAGAGCGTCAGGTATTCGAGGTCGGCCGGGTCGTAGAGGCGCACCCGCGACGGCAAGACCGACTCCTCCCACGCCGGGGCCGGCAGCTCCAGACCCTGCAGTTGCCCGATGATCTCCGCCACGCCGTCCCGGCCGTGCAGCTGGCTGCCCGGCTGGACGTGCTGCCAGCGAAAGAGGAAACGCATCAAGTCGGCCGGGGCGACGGCCTCGATCTCGCGCCGCAGCCGTCCCAGAGTGAGCCGGTGGATGCGCGCCAGGAGGCGCCGCTCGCACCACTCCATGCCCGCGGCCGATGTGAATCGGCCGCGAAGTACTGTGCCGGCCCCCTCAAGCGCGGCGAGAGCAGTCGCCACATCAGATTCGCGAAGGCCGAGCCGACCGGCGAGTGCCGACGCGCACGTCGGCCCGATCGTCTGCATCCATCCATGAACCACCGATCGTACCGCGTCATCCCGCGACAGCTCGGTGTTGCCGGCCCACACCAGCGGATGGGTGATCTCGGGCGAGAAGCGCGCCTGCGGCAGGAGGGCCTGCGCCTGCCGGTAGCGCTCGGCCGCCACGTACGCGCGATGCTCCTCCCCCTGCTCGTCCGGCCAGACGGCCGTCGTGGCCCGCCCGCCGGCGATCAGCTCCGCGGCGAAGGGTGCCCACGATTCAGCGTCGGACTCGGGCAGCAGTCCCATGGTCAGCAGGTGATCGTGCAGCTCATCGGCATTCCGAACATCCGGCCAGGCCTGTGCGCGCACCTCGTCGATCGCGGCCTGATCGAGGGCGCCCACTCCCTTCGCCAGGTCGGGATCGGTGCGGCGCAGCGTAACCGCGCGGGCCCGCCGCTCCTCGAGCGGCGCATCGTCCAGGAAGGCGTACGGGTTCGCATTGATGATCTCGTGCGACATCGCCGAGGGAGTCGGCGTGTCCACCGCGACGGTACGCACCTCTCCTTGTTCGATCCGCTCGACCACCTCGATGAGCCCGTCCAGATCCATCGCCTCGGTGAGGCAGTTCAGGATGGTCTCGTTGACGAGCGGGTGATCGGGCGGCGACACGGGACCGCTGCGGTTGTCCTGGCAGGCCACCTGGTCGGGGAAGACCGCCGCCATGAGATCATCGGCCCGCATGCGCTGGATCGGCATCGGCACGCGCCGCCCGCCCTGGAATCGCAGCACGGCCAGCGAGCGGTTGCTGTTCCAGCGCCAGCGGTTGGTGAACATCGGTGAGGCGAGCAGCGCCTGGATGAGATCCTCCCGCGCGGTCTGCGGGCGCACGAAGGCGAAGACGCTGTCGAGGGGGAAGCTGTGCTGCTCGCCCAGCGACAGGATGATCCCATCGTCGGTCGCCGCGGCCTGCAGCTCGAAGTCGAACGTGAGGCAGAACCGCTTGCGCAGCGCCAGCCCCCAGGCGCGGTTGACGCGCCCACCGAAGGGCGTGTGCAGCACGAGCTGCATCCCCCCGGCTTCGTCGAAGAAGCGTTCGGCAACGATCGTTTGCTGCGTCGGGACCGTCCCCAGTACGACCGCCGTCTCCCGGAAGTAGGCGATGACCTGTTCGGCTGCCGCCGACTCGATGCCGGTCTCCTCCATGAGCCACTGGCCGGCGGCAGCTGGGTTTGCCAGCCGGGCAGCCACTTGCGCCCGGAGGTCAGATACCGCATCGGACAGTTCCCGTGTTCTCGCCGGCGCCTCGCCGGTCCAGAAGGGGATGTTCGGCGGGGAGCCGTGGGCATTTTCCACCCGCACGCGTCCGGACTCGATACGGCGGATCCGCCACGAGGTGTTGCCCAGGAGGAAGATGTCGCCGGCCATGCTCTCGACCGCGAAGTCCTCGTTGACCTTGCCCACGAACGTGCCGGACGGATCCTCGAGGACGTCGTAATCCGCGATGTCAGGGATCGCGCCCCCCGAGGTGATCGCCGCGAGCCGCGCACCGCGGCGCGGGCGCAGCATCCCGTGGATGCGGTCCCGGTGGAGGAACGCGCCGGCCCGGCCGCGGCGGGCCGCGATCCCTTCGGCCAGCATATTCAGGACCTGCTCGTACTCGGCACCGCTGAGATGCCGGTACGGATAGGCCGATCGCACGAGGGCCAGCATCTCGGCCTCGCCCATCTCCTGGCTCGCCACCGTGGCCACGATCTGCTGAGCCAACACGTCGAGGGGTTTCTCGGGGATGATGATGCGGTCCAGCTCGCCGGCGCGGACCGCGCGCACCGCGGCGGCGGACTGGACCAGTTCGTCGCGCGTGAGCGGGACGATGATGCCCTTCGGGGTGGCCCCGAGCCAGTGGCCCGACCGGCCGATGCGCTGCAGGAGGTTCGCCAGCGACCGCGGCGCCCCGAGGTGGATAACGAGATCAACGTGCCCGATGTCGATGCCGAGCTCGAGGGAGGCGGTGGCCACGATCGCCGGCAGCTCGCCGGACTTCAGGCGCTGCTCCGCCTCGAGGCGCGTCTTCCGGGAGAGGCTGCTGTGGTGCGTGGCGACGTTGGCCTCGCCAAGGCGAGTTGTGAGGTTGTGCGCCACCCGCTCCGCCAGGCGGCGGGTGTTCACGAAGATGAGGGTGGTCCGGTGCGCCTGGACGTGCTGGACGATGCGGTCGTAGACTTCCGCCCACAACTCGTGGGTCGCGATGTGGGTCAGCGGCTGGCCGGGGATCTCAATCTTGAGCTCCCAGGCTCGGCGGTGGCCGACATCGACGATGGCGCAGTCCGGCCGGCCGTCACCGGCACGCCGGTCGGTGCCGATGAGCAACTGCGCGATCTCCGCGATCGGCTTCTGCGTGGCGGAGAGGCCGATGCGCTGCAGGCGGCGCCCGGCGAGGTGATCCAGCCGCTCCAGGGTGAGGGCCAGGTGGCTGCCGCGCTTGTCCCCGGCGACCGCGTGGATCTCGTCCACGATGACCGCCTTCGCGGTCCGGAGGAAGCGGCGGCTCCCCTCGGCGGTGAGGAGGATGTACAGCGACTCCGGGGTGGTGATGAGGATGTGCGGCGGCCGGCGCAGCATCTGGGTCCGCTCGCGCGCCGGCGTGTCACCCGTGCGCACCGCGACGCGGATGTCGCGCAGGTCGAGGCCCTCCTCGGCGGCGAGGCGCTTGATCTCAGCCAGCGGCTCGAGGAGGTTCTTCTGGATGTCGTTGGCGAGAGCGCGCAGCGGCGAGACGTAGACCGTGAGCGTCTCGTCAGACAGGCTGCCTTCGGCCGCGGCCGTCACCAGCGTGTTCAACGACCATAGGAAGGCGGCGAGCGTCTTGCCGGATCCGGTCGGGGCGGCGATGAGCGTGTCGCGGCCCTCCGTGATGTGCGCCCACCCCTCTGATTGAGGCGCGGTGGGCGGGCCCAGGCGGCTGGTGAACCAGCGAGAAATCAGCGGATGGAACTGACCCAGGTCCATGGGTGCCTACTATTGTCGCCTTGTTCGGTAGTCAATGTCCACCCCTGTCCGGAGGGAACGTTCCCGGTTCAGCGTACTGGTGCCAATACGATGGAGTGGCCAGTACGATGAGTGTTTGCGCAGCCTTGCCGAGCGACATCCAGGTCATCGACGCACTGCTGGATCAGCTGCTGGCGGACGCTTCCTATACGGCGCGGGTGGCGGAGGACGGAGACACAGTCGTAGGGTTCCTCGATGTGCTCGTCGACCTGGGAAGACTCCTGGAGCTCGAGCTCTGAGCCACCAGAATCACATCAGGCGCGATTCTTGCGCATCGCCCACTTCGGCGAGCATCGATCCTTCGGCGAGCAACCGGCGCAGATTGACGCCCTCCTCCCTCATGTGCTGTTGGAGGTCCGTCAAGACGCGACCCAGGACAATTCTCAAGACCGCGTCGACGGCAGCCCCAATGCCGGGCATCGTCCATCCGACGCGAATCTCTGCGACGAGCTCCGTCTGATGATCTGTCGGACGCATGCGAAACTCGCCACGCAGGCCCGGGAAGACCCGGTAGCTGAACCCTCGGTCCGGAACGACATTCATCAGACTGAACCTCAGTCCGTGCAGCTTCCCGTGCAGATATTCCTCGGCATAGAGGACGGAGCCGTTCGCGAGTCCACGTCCCCGCAGGTATCGGCACGACACGTGGGCCGGGTGCCATGACCGGTAGTTCGCGTCCAGATGCCAGAACCACTCAAAGACACGCTCGGGCGTGGCTTCGATCTCAACGCGATCGCGCAAGACGATCATCGCCGCCCCCCTTCTGAAGCTCTGCGATCAACAATCGGTCTCCCCCCTCCCATGTCTTGCCAGCGGAGAGGTATCATCGGGTCGGGTGTTGTCCGCGATGATCACGTCACGGTCGTCTCCACGCCAACTGCGAACGATGGCACTTGGACGCCTGCTGGTCGCCGCGCTCGTCCTCGGGGCGATGTTCTTCCTGGCAGCAGGAACGCTCCTCTACTGGGAAGCCTGGGTCTTCATGGCCGTCCTGTTCGTTCCCATGTCCATCTTTGGAGCCTATCTCCTCAGGCACAACCCCGCGCTGCTGGAGCGACGGTTGAAGATGAGGGAAGAGGAGCCTCAGCAGAAGAGGATCGTCGCGGGGTCAACGGTGATTCTCCTTGCCGCATTCCTCCTCCCCGGGGTTGACAAGCGGTTCGGGTGGTCATCCGTCCCACCCTGGCTTGTCATCGTTGCTGACGTCGTGTTCCTTCTGGGCTATCTCCTCTTTGTCCTTACTCTCAGGGAGAATGAGTACGCATCGCGTACCGTTCAGGTCGAGCAGCGGCAGCGAGTGATCACGACAGGTCCGTACGCACTGATCCGCCATCCCCTGTACTTCGCCACCGTGCTGATCTACGGAGTCTCACCGCTGGCTCTGGGTTCGTACTGGGCGTTGGTACCAGTTGCGCTGTTCCCGGCGCTGCTCGTCGCCCGGATTCTCAACGAGGAGAAGGTACTGCTTCGAGATCTTGACGGCTATGCCCACTATTGCAGGGCCGTGCGCTATCGACTGATACCGGGGATCTGGTAGCGCGACACCATGGCTGGACCGCTGGGCGACCTTCCTGCCTATCTCCGCCTGGGCCGCGCGGAGCTCGACCGCCGAGTCGAGGCAGCGCTAGAAATTCTGCGATCCTGCGAGGCCTGCCCGCGCAACTGCCACATCGATCGACTCGCCGATCACTGGTCTTTCTGCAAGATCGGCCGCTACGCCGTCGTCAGCAGCGCCTTCCCCCATTTCGGAGAGGAGGAGTGTCTGCGCGGCTGGAACGGCAGCGGAACGATCTTCTTCTCGATGTGTAATCTGCGCTGCGCGTTCTGTCAGAACGCCGACATCAGTCAGCAGAAAGCCGGCCGCGCGGTCACCCCGGCGGAGCTCGCCCGCATCATGATCGCTTTACAGGAGCGCGGCTGCCACAACATCAACCTCGTCACCCCGGAGCACGTCGTCCCCCAGATCCTCGAAGCACTGCCGCCCGCCGTGGAGATGGGCCTGAGCCTGCCGCTCGTCTACAACACCAGCAGCTACGACTCGATGCACTCACTCCATCTGCTCGACGGGATCGTGGACATCTACATGCCGGATTTCAAGTGTTGGGGCCGGGAAGCGAGCCGCATGTACCTCAAAGCCCCGGACTACCCTGAGGTTGCGCGGCGTACGATCGGCGAGATGCACCGGCAGGTGGGGGCGCTCGTTATCGACAAGTCGGGTCTGGCGAGGCGCGGCGTCCTGCTCCGCCATCTGGTGATGCCGGGTGCGCTGGAGGACACTCGGCGGATCATGCGATGGATCGCGCAGACGCTGGGGCCGGACACCTACGTCAACGTGATGGCTCAGTACCATCCGGCCGGACAGGTCGGCAGGAACCCGCGCTACGACGGCATCGATCGCCGCGTCTTCCCCGAGGAGTACGCCTCCGCCGTGCGCGCTGCGCTCGACGCCGGCATCAGCCGTCTGGACCACCGTGTGCCTGGTGGAGCCCTGCCGTGAGTTAGTAAGCCGACTCCTGATCGAGGATGCCGAGCTGCCGGGCCCGGCGCTCGGCGATGCCGAAGATGAACGTCGCGACGATGATCCACACCGCGGTGACGACTACTTCATAGGCCAGGACCTGCGCATCGCCGGCCCAGGCGAAGGACCTCACCGACAGCGGACCGAGCAGCCCCCGGCGCATCGCTTCCAGCCACCAGGTGAGCGGGAACACCTGCGAGAGCGTCTGGAGTGGCCCGGGCAGCGTCGTCACGGGGAAGATGGCCCCGCTGACCAGGTAGAGACCGGCCCCGACGCCCTCCGGCATGCGCCAGGCTTCGCCGGAGATCAGCATCGCCGCGCTCACGACGACCAGGCCGAGGGCGACGATGCCGGCGATGCCGGTGATCATCGCCACGGCCGCGTACTGCACGTTCACATTCGCGAGGTGCAGCGGCACCCCGAGCACGTACCGGCCGAAGATGAGGGTGATGACCGCCGGCGCGACGGCCGACGTCGCCTGCGCCAGCGCACGGCCGATGAGATAGCCACGGTACGGGATGGGCGAGGTGTAGATGTAGCGCAGCGTCTTCCAGTGCTCGCGGTCGCTGATCAGCCCCCAGGCGATGCCCATCATCCCGCGCAGGACGAACGGCCACAATGCGGTCCCGACGACGAAGAAACCGAGCATCGGTCCCTGACCGCCGCGCGCCACGACGAAGTACATGAACACCAGGATGAGCACGCCGCCGAGCGGCTTGGCCAGCGAATAGATGAAGAACAACAGCGGGTCGGTCCAGTTCGTCTCGATCTGCCAGCCGAGCCAGAACGACACGCGCAGCACCCGCCACCACCGGCGGAGCGGTCCTTCCTGTGGGACGGCGACGGCTGTAGCCATCAGAACCTCAGGCTGAGGCGTCCTTCGCGCCGGGCCAGGTACTCCATCCGAGCCAGCATAAAGCGGGCCAGGACGATGAACAGCACGGCCAGGAACACCAAACCTGCCACTTCCCACCACACCGGGAGCAGCGCGGGGTGGGCCGCACCGAAGAGCAGCTGCCGCATAGCGTCCAGCGCGAGTGTCAAGGGGATGAGGGACGTGCCCATCGCGGCCCAGAAGCCAAGCGCTCGGACCGGGAAGTAGAATCCCGAGGCGAGGAAGACCGGCTCCATGAACAGCTCGGCCATGTGCCACGCCTCGCGGCCCCAGAGCAGGAAGAGGCTGGCAAACGTCACGCCCAGACCGTACAGGGCCACCACCGCAACCCCGAAGACGAGCAGGAACACCCCGAGGTTGCTGATGTCGAAGCGCACATGAAACATCAGCGAGCCGATGAGCACGATGGCGACCGCGCGGAGCACCGTCGCCACGAATCCACCGAGTGACATCCCCAACAGGATGGGGGTGATCCCGCAGGGGACGACCATGTACAGCTCGAGATTGCCGCCCTGCTTGTCCCAGTAGAACTGCGCCGCCATGTTCCACATCACGTTCATCCAGAACGCGGTGGTGGCGCCGCCCATGATGACGTAGCCGATGAACCGGTCGGGAGCGCCGAGGGCCTTGTACACGTAGACGAAGGCGATCGTGCCGAGCAGAGGCAGGACCGTATCGTAGAAGAGCCATGACCGCTCACGGTTCTGCCCGATGATCCGCGGATACGAGCGGCCGAGCGCCGCTCGGAGGACCCGGCGCAGGCCCCGGACGCGAGGGATACTCGCCGTCGTCACGCGCCGCCACCCTGATCGGCTTCCTCGATGCGCTGGCCGACGAGCTGGACGAAGACGTCCTCCAGGCTCGGCTCCAGCTTCTGCAGGGAGAGGATGCGCCGGTTGGCGAGGGCTTTCACGACTTCCGCGATCGCCCCGTCGTCGGCGAGCTGCAGCCTGAGCTCGGTCCGATCGTCCAGCGCCCGCGTGTCCACGCGCTGCACGCCCGGAAGATCCGCGAGCCATCCCGCGCCGTTCATCGACTCGGTGGTCAGCACAAAGTAGCTCCCGCCCGTGCCCTGCCGCTTGAGCGCTGCGGGAGCGTCACAGGCGATGATCCGCCCCTTGTGGATGATCGCGACGCGGTCGCACAGCTCCTCGGCCTCGTGCATGTAGTGGGTGGTGAGGAGGATGGTGCGGCCCGGCCGCTCGTGGATCCATTCCTTTATATAGGCCCGGATGTCCCGCGCCGCCCCCACGTCGAGACCCACCGTGGGCTCGTCGAGGAACAAGATCTCCGGGTCGGGCAGCAGCCCGCGAACGAGATTCATCTTCTGGCGCATGCCCGTGGAAAGCGCACTGACGCGGCGGTGCCGTTCCTCAAAGAGCCCAACGATCCTCAGGAGGGCATCGATGCGGGCGAGGGCGGGCTTGGTGGGCAATCCGTAGAATTGACCGAACATCCACAGCTGCTCCCGCACGGTGAGCAGACCGTACCCGGACGACTCGCCCCCGCTGACCATCGAGATGCGCTCGCGGACCTCCTGTGCCTGGGTGACGACATCGAGCCCGGCGACCTTCGCCGATCCGCCGTTCGGCAGCAGGAGGGTGACGAGGACTTTGATCAGCGTCGTCTTGCCGGCCCCGTTCGGTCCCAGCAGCCCGAAGAACTCGCCCCGCGGGATGTCCAGCGTCACGCCGTCAAGCGCGACGATGGGCGCCGCCTGAGGATTCCCCGGAGAGCGCTTCGTGCGATAGGTGCGCACGAGCGAGCGGGTCTCGATCGCCGGGATGGTCATGAGGTCGCCTGCTTCTCCGCCCGCTCGCTCCACTTCGACGCGAGCACGTCGCGCCGCGAACGGTACACCTTCATGTAGAACCCGTCCTGGGATTCGAGAACGTCTTTCGGATACTCGGCGATGATTACCATCGCTTCCTTCCACGCCTCGGCAAACGTGCCGGCGAACCGTGCTTCGATCTGCCGGCGGAAGTCATCCGGCTTCTGGATCTCGCCCCCGATGGTGAACAGGGTCGTCCCGCCGACAGTCACAGCAAACGCCTTGTCGTCGCCGAGGTAATGCTCGTGTACGGCTCTGACACCCTTCGGACGCCGGGGCCCTCGCCCCGCCGCCTGCTTGAAGCCGCGTTTCGCCGCGGCGTAGTACACGGCGCGGTTGAGCCCCCAGGACCTCGCGCTGTCCGCGGGCAGGCCGAGCGCCCTGGCCCGGGCCGCCTGGAGGGTTGCCATCACCTGGAAGCGTCCCACGCCCTTCCCGGCCACGGGGCTGATTATACGCCGGTCCCGGGACCGGGCAAGCCCGAACAGCCGCCGGTGGAAGCGGCAGGGATGGGGATGCCGCGGACAGAACCTTGGCGCTACCGCGCCGGGGGAGGTGCGATGATGAGCGTTGTCGGCGAGCGGTCACGCATGTACGTCGGCGGGGCTTGGGTGGGCGCCGCGAACGGGGATACCATGCTCGTCGAGAACCCCGCCACCGGTGACGTGCTGGCCGAGCTCCCCGACGCCGGCGAAGAGGACGTCCGGCGCGCCGTTGACGCCGCCTCGGGCGCCTTCCCCCGCTGGTCCACCACCCCCGCCCTCGATCGCGGTAAGATCCTCCGCCGGATCTTTGAGCTCATGACGGAGCGGCGGGACGAGCTGGCCAGGCTGGTGACCCTGGAGAACGGCAAACCCTTTGAGGAAGCCAAACGCGAAGTGGCCTTCGCCACCGGGTACTTCAGCTGGTTCGGCGAGGAAGCCCGCCGGGTGTACGGCGAGATCGTGCCGCCACCGGTCGCGGGGAAGCGGCTGTGGATCCTCAAGCAGCCCATCGGCGTCGTGGGCGCGATCACGCCCTGGAACTTCCCGGCCACGATGGTGACGCGCAAGATCGCCCCGGCGCTCGCCGCGGGATGTGCGGTCGTCCTGAAGCCGGCCAGCGCGACGCCGCTCACCGCGCTGGCCCTGGCCAGGATCTGCGAGGAGGCCGGCCTGCCCGGCGGAGTGTTCAACGTCGTCACCAGCAAGAGCGCCGGCGTCGTGGGCCGGACGTTCCTGGAGCACCCGGCCGTCCGCAAGATCGCCTTCACGGGGTCAACCGAAGTGGGCAAGCGGCTCATGGCCGGCGCGAGCGACCAGCTGAAGCGCGTGTCCTTCGAGCTCGGCGGCAACGCGCCGTTCATCGTCTTCGAGGATGCCGATCTGCCCGCGGCAGCCGACGGCGCCGTGGGCATCAAGTTCCTGCGGGTCGCCGGGCAGTCGTGCATCTGCGCGAACCGCATCTATGTGCAGGAGACGATCGCGGACCGATTCGTCCCGATGTTCGTGGAGCGCGTGAAGGCATTGCGCGTGGCGCCCGGCTTCGAAGCGGGCGCGCAGATCGGCCCGCTGATCAACACGGAGATCTACGAGAAGGTGGACGGGCTGGTCCAGGAGGCCGTCAGAAGCGGCGCAGCGATCGCGGCCGGAGGTCGGCGGCTGACGGACGGCGCGCTCAGCGGAGGAGTGTTCTACGCGCCGACGGTGCTCACGCGCGTGACCGAGGAGATGGCCGTCGCGAGGGAGGAGATCTTCGGCCCCGTTGCGCCGGTGATGACCTTCCGGGAGGAAGACGAGGTCATCGCGCGCGCGAACGCGACGCGATTCGGCCTGGCGGCGTACTTCTACACCAAGGATCTCCGCCGTGCGATTCGCACGGCGGAGGCACTGGAGTACGGGATGGTCGGGATCAACGACCCCACCGGATACACGCACGAGATCCCGTTCGGCGGCTTCAAGGAGAGCGGGCTGGGCCGCGAGGGCGGCCACCAGGGCATCGAGGAGTACATGGAGGTGAAGTCCATCTCGATCGGCCTGTAGTCCGGCTCGAAAACCCCGATCACCTGCCGAACGCGAGGTTCGGGAGCCACAACGCCAGCTGCGGGATGAAGTAAACGAGCACCAGCATCAGGACCTGCAGCGCCATGAACGGAATCATGCCCCACCAGATGTCGGTGAGCAGGATCTCCTTCGGCGCGACGCCCTTGATGTAGAACGCCGCCATCGCCACCGGCGGACTGAGGAACGCGGTCTGAAGATTGACGGCGACCAGGATCCCCAGCCAGATGGGGTCGATGCCGAACTTCGTGGCGATCGGCCAGAACAGCGGCATGAAGATGATGATGATCTCCGTCCACTCCAGCGGCCAGCCCAGCAGGAAAATGACGATCATCATCAGCCAGATGAACTGCCCCTGGGAGAGGCCGAGTCCGAGGATGAAGGTCTCGATGACCTTGGAGCCGCCGAGACGCGCGAACACGGACGAGAAGATACTGGAGCCGACCAGGAGCGTCAGCACGATGCTCGACGTGCGGGCGGCCTGAAAGACCGCGGTCTTCAAGACGTTCCAGTTCAACCTGCGATACACGGCGCTCAGCAGGAGCGCGCCGATGCCCCCCATGGCCGATGCCTCGCTGGGTGAGGCCACCCCGAACGCGATCGATCCCAGGACGGAGAAGATCAGCAGCGTGATCGGCAGCAGCCCGCCGGCGAGCATCGAGATCTTCCGGCCCAGGGGGACATTGCGGTCTTCGGGCGGCAGCGGGGGCGCAGACTTCGGTCTCAGCAGTGCGAAGATCAGGATGAGGATGACGTACGTTGCCGACAGCAGAAAGCCGGGAACGAAGGCGCCGAGATACAACCGGACGATCGATTCCCCGGCGTTGGCCGCATAGAGGATGAGGAGGACGCTGGGTGGGATCAGGATCCCGAGCGTTCCTCCAGCCGCGATCGCCCCGGTCGCCAGCCGTTTGTCGTACTTCAAGCGCATCATCGGGGGCAGCGCCAGGAGGCCCATGATCGTCACCGAGGCGCCGATGATCCCCGTCGCCATCGCAAAGATCGTGCACGTGATCACGGTGGCGAGCGCCAGCGAGCCCGGCAGCGCACCGGAGGCGACGAGGATGGAGCGGAAGAGCATGTCCATGACCCCCGAGCGCTCCAGCACGTAGCCCATGAAGATGAACAGAACGATCGGGATGAGGACATCGTTGGTCATCACCTGAAACGTGCGCACGGCCATGAGGTCGAACACGAGGTGGCCGAACCCCAGGTACCCGAAAACGAATCCCAGGGCCAGCAGCGTGAAGGCGGTCGGAAACCCGATGAAAATGGCCAGCGACAGCAGAGCCAGTTGGATCATGCCGAGGGCTTCCGGGTTCATGCCACCGTCTCCGCCGCTTCGTGCTCATAGTCGGGCCAGGTGCCGGTGCGGATGGCGATGACACACCGCAGGACCTGAGCGACACCCTGCATCAGCAGCAGAAACGCCGCCGCCGGGATGACGGCTTTGAGGGGATAGATCGGCCGTCTGTAGGGGCTGAACGCGGAGGTCTCTCGGATCAGAAATGAATCTCGGAAGAAGTCAAACCCGACCCAGATCAGCGCCAGCATGGCGGGGAAGAAGACGAGGAAGTAGAGCGTGAGGTCGATGATGGCCTGGGTCCGGGCCGACCACTTGCGGTAGAAGATGTCGCCCCGGACGTGGCTGTTTCTCGACAGCGTGTAGGCCGAGGCGAGCATGAAGTAGGCCCCGTACATCATCAGGCTGGTGTCGAACGCCCACGTCGTCGGGGCGCTGAAGATGTACCGTGCGAAAACCTCGTAACCGATCGAGAACGCCAGCGGAATGATGAGCCATGCCGCCGCTTTCCCGGCAAACTCACTGATCGCACTGATCCCTCGGATGATCCGGATCACCGGGAGCGCCCTCCCTTGCTCAGGAGCCTGTCATGTGGGGGGACTAGAAGCGGGCAGGGCGCCTCCTCCGCTGGAGTCAGAAGCGCCCTGCCCCACCGACTACTTCTTCCTGAAGAAGTGCTCGAATGCCGGTCTATTATCCACGAACATCCGCAGCTTCCATGACACGATACGCTGGGCCCACGCCTTCTGGCTCGCCACGATCTTCGCGAAGGTCGGGTTCGCCTTCGAGTTCTTATCGATCAGCGTGTCCCAGGCCTTGAGCTGCGCCTCCAGCACGGACTTCGGCGTGATGAAGACGCGCACACCGCGCTTCTGCTCGAACTCGATGAGGTCCCGGCTGTTCCGGTCGATCATCTTGTACTGGAAGTCCGCGGACTCAGCGAAGATCGCCCCCCGCACGATGGCTTTGAGATCGGCGGGCAGCGGCTCCCATTTGCTCTTGTTCACGATGAACTCAAGGGTCTCCACGGGCTGGTGGTAGCTTTGCAGCATGTAGACTTTGCGCACGTCCGGGAACCCCAGCGCCTTGTCCGACGTGGGGTTGTTGAACTCGGCGCCGTCGATCACCCCGCGCTCGAGCGCCGGCACGATCTCCCCCCCCGGCAGCGTCACGACGGACGCCCCCAGCAGCCCGAACAGGTCGGCCGAGAGCCCCACCGTGCGGTACTTGGTGCGCTTCAGCTGTTCCGGGTTCTGGATCGGCGTGCGGAACCACCCCAGCGGCTGCGTGGGCATCGGGCCGAGGAGGAATCCGACCACGTTCATCCGCATCTGCGTGAGCAGGTCCTGGTACATGTCGAACCCGCCCCCGTAGTAGTACCAGGACAAGATGTCGATCGCGTCCATGCCAAAGGACGGCCCGGTGCCGAAGAGACTGAAGGCGGCGTTGCGCGAGTACCAGTAGGCGGGAACGGCATAGCCGCCGTCGAGCACGCCGCGGTTCACCCCGTCGATGATGTCGAACGTCCCGACCACCGCGCCGGACGGCAGGATGTCGATCTTCAGCCGTCCGCCGGACATCTCGTCGACTTTCTTGGCCCAGTCCAGGAAGGAGATGTTCAACTCGTCGCGGGTGGCGAACCCCGACTGGACCTTCCAGGTGATCGGGGCCTGGGCGAAGGTGGTCTTGATGTAGGGGAACTGGCTCGCCGCCGCTACGCCGGCAGTCGTGGCCACCGCTGTCTTCAGGAACTCCCGGCGTGACGTGGCGGGACCGGGCTTCGGGGCGGGGGATTTCCGACGGGGGGCACCGCTCTTGCCTTTCCTCAGGCCCATGGACCTCTCCCCTTTCGCTTCACGGTCTCGTACAGGCGCGACGAAATGGGATGGTTGCCTGCTCTATACGCCGGAGGGTTTCCTCGGTCCTGCCCGCGAAACCTAGGGCATGATCATGCAGCGCCTCGCGCTCATCGTTGCCCTCCTCACCCTCGTCGCCCCCGCGGCCTGGGCGAAATCCTACGACCATCCTCTGGTCGAGGAAACCTTCCGCCTCCTTCCGAACGGGACCGCCGAGGTCGAGGAGGTCCGGACGTTCCGGTTCGACGGGGACTTCACGTGGGCAACGATCACCCGCACCACGCGCGGCCAGTACGGGCGCTACAGCCTCGACTACCAGGGCGTGTGGGACGCGGACACCCGCCAGCCGCTGCGCTTCCAGGTCGAGCGCTCAGGGGACAACGTCACCGTCCGCTGGGACTACCAGGCCCGCGACACCACGAAACGCTTCCTGCTCCGATACCGCATCGGCGGAGCTGTGCAGCGCTACAGCGACGTCGCACAGTTCTACTGGCAGGCGGTTGAAGGCGACCACGCCCCGATCGGGCAGGTACGCATCATGATTGTCCCGCCCCGCCCCAGCGCCGCGCTGTTCAAGGTCTTCGTGCACGGCAAGGCCGCGCCGGGGCAGATCGACATCGCTCCCGACAGCAACCAGGCGACCGTGACGCAGCGCTCCATCCCCGAGACGAGCTTCGTCGAGATCCGTGCGCTGCTCGACCCGATCATCTTCCCCCAGACGCCCCTGCTGGGCGGGCAGGATTACACGAGCCTGCTCATGGATGAGCGGAAGCAGGCAGAGCGTACGCTCCGTCCCTGGCGCCTCATTCAGCTTGGGTTCGTGCTGGCCGCGCTCCTCGTGCTGCTCCTCATCGGGGGGTACATCTGGACCTACTTCCGGTACGGCCAGGAGCCTCCCGTGCCCTACCAGGGCATCTACGAGCGGGAACCGCCCCGGCCGCTCCCTCCGGCGGTGGTCCCGGCGATCATGACCCAGGGCAAAGTGGTGCGGACCGAGCTTCCCAAGGCCTTTGCCGCAACGCTGCTCGAGGCCGCGCGGCTGGGTTATCTCGAGATCGAGGAGGTCCAAGACAAGGGGGTCCTCGGCACCGGGCTGCTCAAGGACACCGACCTCATCTACCGGCTGACGCCAAAGGGCAAGGACTTGCTCGCCGGGGAAAAGCCGACGAACCTCCCTCCCGGCGAGCGACTGCTCGAGTCGTTCGAGGTGGCGGTGCTCGACGCCGTGTTCAAGGCAGCCGGCACCGGCCAGGCCGCCACCAGCGATCAGATCGAGGCCTGGGGGAAGCGCATCGTCGGGACCAAGAGCAACTTCCTGCGCTTCATCGAGCTCTGGGGACCCCAGCTACGGACCTGGTTCGAGCGGACATTCTTCAAGCTGGACGACCCGACCAGCGAGCGCGCCAAAGCCGTTTTCATCGGAGTCACCATCGCCGTGATGGTGATCGCCTTCTTCGTGGGGATAGGCGTGTCGATCTTCGTGGCCGGCCCGGTCGGGGCGGTGCTCATCGCCATGGCCGCCCGCGGTCTGTCCCGGCGGACGCCTGAGGCCGCGCTCGAGGTGCGCAAGTGGGAGGCGTTCCGGCGTTTCATGACCGACTTCTCGGCGATGAAGGACGCCGGGCCTCAGCTGCTGCATCTGTGGGAGCACTACCTCGTCTACGCGATGGCGCTCGGCGTGGCGGACCGGCTGCTGGACAACCTCAGGCTGGTCGCGGCCGAACTGCACCAGCCGGTGATGTCTCCCCGCTGGTATCGCTCGCCCTCCATGGGCCGCGGGATGACCGGGATGTCGGTGGGCTCCCTCGAATCGCTCACCCGCTCGTTCCAGAACTTCCAGAACCTCTCGCGCGCGCTGTCGACTTCGACGAGGAGCGGCGGAGGCTTCAGCGGCGGCGGGGGCGGAGGCGGCGGGGGTGGATCCAGCCGCGCGGGATGATGCGCAGGATAATAGATGAGGGACGGCATCGCAGCCGTCCCTCATCCATTGGTGCGGCGTGCAGCGGCTAGCTCTGGATCACCTGGACCTGCGCAGGCGCCGACTCCCGTCCCACGGGATCGACCGCCCGCGCGAAAATCGTCAGGCGGGCGTTCGGGATGCGGATCGACGGATTGAGGCTGACCTGCCAGTTCCCGGCGGCGTCCGCGGTGGTGCTCACTTCACCGTACGTCCCGCGGACGTTGAAGAGGAGCAGCGTGCCCTGGTAATCCACGCGGACGACCACCCGTGAGCCGGGCGTCGCCGTGCCGCGGATGACGATGGGCGCGCCGACCTGAGTGCCGGCGGTCGGGGTGACGATCGTCGGCGAGGGCGCCTGCTGCCCGATCAGGCTGAGCCGCGAGGTCGCTTCCACGCGGGAGGTCTGCCCGCCCCGGACCATGGTCACGACGACCCGCGCATTCTGGACGTTGTGCTGCCGACCCACCGTAAACTGCCCGACGTAGAAGCCGGGCTGGGTTTCGACCATCGGGATGTTGTCGGCCACACCGGCGATGCTGAAGGTGGCCTGCGACCCCGGCTCACCGACCGCGGTCACCGTGAGGATCTGCCCGGCCTGCAGCGGGGTCGTCGGGTTCAGCGTCACGGCGCGGATGAGCGAGCCCTGCGCGACACCGATGCTGAACGCCCAGGTGTCGGTCGTCTGGTTTCCGGCGCGGTCGCGGATGACTGCCCCCACCGAGACGGCGCCCTGCGGGAGGTTGCTGGACGGCATGTAGGCGATCGCCGTCTCGGTCACGGTCGCGTTAGCGGTCACGTTCTGCCCGTTCACGGTCAGGGTGGAGGCCTGCGGGTTCACGCCCGCGCCCTGGTCGATGAACGTGATCACGATGTTGGGGCGCACGTTCTCGACCACCGCTCCCGGCTGCGGGAACCGTCCCGTGATCGCCGGCGCCTGAGAGTCGATGGTCAAGGCGACGCCGGCCTGGATCGCCGTCTGCTGGCCGCCCACGCGCAGGTGGCCGAACACGGCGGCGTTGGCGACATTGTCGCCCGGACGCACGGTGAACGTCCCGCGGTATACGCCCGAAGAGACCTCGCGCATCGGGATGCCCGAGGCCACATTGAAGATGTCGAAGGTGGCCTGCCCGCCGCGGGTGCCGCGCAGCTCCACGGTCAGGGTCTCACCGGCGCGGAGGGCCCGGGTGGCATTATGCGTGAAGGAGGTGATGCGCAGCTGGTCCGTGGACGGCTGGTCCGGGGGCGGCTGCGCCACACCCTGCGCGGCAACCTCCAGAACCTGCCCTGTGGTGGGGCTGATCTGGAGCGTCACCTCCATGCCGCGCTGCAGGGCGCTCCGGGAGACCTCGCGACCGTTGACGATGATTCGCGCGTCATCGGTGAGCGTGTAGACCTGCCCGTTCTCGAGCACGAGCGTCCGGCCCGAGATCACGTCGATCCGCCCGGTGACTTCGCGGACCTGGGCCCGGACCAGGAGGGCGCGGCTCTGCGCGTCCATGGTCACGGTGACCTGATCGCCGGCCCGGATCTCGGCCAGACTCACCGCGCCGCCCTGCCCGCTTACGGCATTGACCCGGGTGATCGCGGTATCCTGCGTGATGATCACGGTGTGGATGGTGTTCCCGCGCTGCACGTACAGCCGCTGGTTGGCGGCATCCACCCGGAAGACCGTGCCCTCGATCGTGGTCTGGCTCGGAATGGGCTGCGGCGGCCGCACCACGGGTGGCGGGGCCTGCGGCGGCTGGGAGACGGGCGACGTGATCAGCACCGTGCGCGTGGCGACCAGCCACTGCACGTTCGCGCCCAGGGATTCCCCGATGAACCGTAGCGGGACGAGCGTGCGGCCGTTGATGATCATCGGCGGTACGTCGAGGGCGACCTGCTGTCCGTTCACCCATGCGCTGCGGCTCCCGATGGTGAGCTGGACCTGGGTGGTACCGCGCATCGCGAGGACCGTGTCGTTCACCGGGTTCCACTGCACGGTCGCGCCCATCTGCTCGAAGACGCCGCGCAGCGGGATGAGGGTGCGCCCTCCGATGACCACCGGAGGCTGGTCGAAGAACACGGGTGATCCGTCAACGATCACCCGGACGGTCTGGGCCTGGGCCGGCGCCGTCGGGATCGCGGTGAAGGCGAGCGCCAGGGCCACGGCCACTGCAAGACGAGACATCCACATGGGCAACTCCCCCCTTACCAAACGCTTTTTCCCCATGCCTCGCCTGGAATCACGGCGGCGCGTCGCCGACGTGATAGGCTGGACTGCGGTGAAAGCTCCATCGAACTTCCCGGACCGCGGGAGCGTCGAAGTACTGAGAGCAACGAATCGGAGGTGGTAGGATGCGGATCCTGATCGTAGTGCTCCTGGCCATGATGGTCACGATTCCCCCCGCGGCGGCCCAGGTCCCCGAGACGGCGCGGAACCAGATCATTACGCACGGCTCGGGCGAGGTCGAAGTGCCGCCGACCCAGGCGGTCGTGACGGTCGGCGCCCAGATCCAGCGCCCCGCGGCCGCCGAGGCCAGCGGTGAGGTCTCCCGGATCGCCGACCAGATCCTCGCCCGGGTGCAGGCCCTCGGCGTCCGTCGCCAGGACATCCGTACCTCCGGTGTGCAGCTCACGCCGGTCTTCAGCACGCCCCGGGACGGCACGCCGCAGGTCGTGGCCTACCGCGCGATCTACACCCTCACGGTGACTCTCACCGATCTCAGACTGGTGGGCCCGGTCATCGACGAGTCGGTGAAGGTCGGAGCCAATCAGGTCCTGGGGGTGAGCTTCGGGCTCCGGGATGCCTCAGAGGCCCGGCGGGACGCCCTCACCATGGCCGTTCGGGAGGCCCGCGACAAGGCCGACGCCATCGCGCGGGCTGCGGGACTGCAGATCAAGGGGATCCTGCAGATCTCCGAGGAGTTCGTCGGCGTCGAGGTCAGGAGCCTCGGCCGGGCCGTGCCTGCTCCCTCCCCGACGGTGCCCACCCCGATCGAACCCGGCCTGATCTCCGTGACCGCTCGGGTGACCATGGTCTTCACTTACTAGCCGGTGTGTCTCGTCGTGGGGACGACGGCAGGAATGATGGAGGTTTTGATGGGTAAAATCGTGGTCGAGGAGAGGAGGTGAGACGATGGAACGCCAAGTGGTGCGCCCACGTAGGGAAGTCGTCAACAAGCTCTGGCACGAGTTGCGCACGCTGGATCGGCACGACGCCCACTGGGGCAAGATGAGCCCGCTCTACTGGCAGATCAAGGACGCCGTCGGCCTTCTCCCCAAGGATTGGAGGATTGCCCTCAGCGGGACTCTTGAGCGCGCGCGCTAGCGCGAATACTCATCACGGACAGCGAATGGCAAGCGTGCCCTGACCGTTTGCCTTCGCTGTTCACGTTTTTCAGACATCGCAGGTGTGTCAGCCATCGCCCGCGTCGCCCGTCCCGGGGTGAGCGCCGACAGTGCCACGGTCGTCACGGCAATGCCCAGCGCGGGCGGCAGCGCCCACCACCGCCAGGCGTCACCGAGAAAGAGCAGCGGGTACGAGAAGGCGCCGCCGAGCATCGAACCCCAGGAAGGCCGGCCGGGGTCTCCCAGGCCCATCAGCCCGAGTGCCGCCTCCATCAACATCGCCCACCGCACCGTCAGGAGGAACTTCGTGAACAGCAGCGGCGCGATCTCCGGCAGCAGACACGTCCACGCGATGCGCACGTCCGTGGCCCCCAGCGCCCTTGCCGCCTGCACGTGATCCCGGCGCACGGCGATCAGTGTCTGCGCACGGATGATGCGGGCGAACGCCGGCCATCCGACCAGGGCGAGGGCGAGGATGAGGCGGCCGGTTCCCGGTCCGGTGATGACGAGGATCAGGACAAGGATCATCAGGCCGGGGATTGCCAGGAACACCTCGGTGAGCGCCAGGAGGGGGATCCGGGCAGGCCGCCACGTCACGGACAGCATGCCCACGGAGGCTGACATCGCGGTCGACAGCAGCGCCGCCAGGGATCCGACCAGCAGGGAGGTCCGTCCGCCGTGCAGCCATACGGCCAGGAGATCCTGACCGACCTCGTTCGTACCCAGGGGGTGGGCGGCATCGGGAGAGTGAACCGGAAGGCCGGTGATCGCGCGCGGATCGCCCGGCGCAAGGATGCCCGCGGCCAGGACCACGACCACGATGCACGCCAACACCGCCGCGGCCGCGACGACCATGCCCCCGGCGCGCACGGTGGTCCTCATGTCTGCTCGCGCACGCGGGGATCGAGTCGGTAGGCCAGCAGCTCGAGGAGAAAGACCACCGTGAGCACGGCCACGCTGCTCACCAGCAGGATCCCCTGGATCACGGGATAGTCACGCCGCGCCACAGCCTCGACGAGCAGCATCCCCATCCCCGGGTAGGCGAAGATCCGTTCCACCACGACCACGCCGGTGACGAGCGTGGCCAGACGCAGCCCGCTCAGGGTGAGCACAGGCGACATCGCGTTGCGCCAGGCGTGCCAGAGGATCCGGCGAGGACGCAGTCCCTTGGCCCGCGCCACCACCAGGAACGTCGCGTCCATGACGGGGGCGAGCGCGTTGCGCGACACCAGCACAAACACCGGGAGGAGGGCGGCCACGAGCGTGACCGCGGGCAAGGCGGCATGCCACGCCACGTCGGCGAGCCAGCGCGCTGCGCCGCCACCACCGAAGGGCGTCATCCCCCCACCCGTAGGGAACAGCCTCCACCTGACGCCGAACACGATGATGCATCCCATCGCGATGAGGAACTCGGGCAGCGCGCCGAGACCGATCACGAGCGTCCCGGCGGCCTGGGCGGTTCGCGAGCCCGGACGCATCGCGCTCCAGGTCCCGATGGCCAGCCCCGCGAGCGCAGCCGCCGCGATGGCGACCCCGGCGAGCCCCACCGTCCACGGGAGCCGCTCCGCGATGAGCGCGGACACCGGACGGTGCGTGGAGATGGACCGACCCAGGTCCCCCTGCCCGAGCCTGCGGAGGTAGCGGACGAACTGCTCCCGCATCGGACGGTTGAGGTCGTAGCCTTCCCGCAAACGGTCCAGCGTGGCGGACGGCAGCACGGGCAGGCCGCTGCCGGCGACCGCGGCGGAGAGCGGGCTGCCGGGGAGCACACGCGGCAGGAAGAAGTTCACGACCGCGACCACGGCGAGCAGCACCAGGTACCGCGCCACGTGCGCGCGAAGGTCGGTCATCGCCCACCGGGGAGGAAGGCGAGCTTGTTGTCCAGGAGCGGGATGCCGTTCAGCAGTCCGCCCTGGGTCGCGAACGGCGCGAACTTGCGGCCGTCGTAGACCCAGAAGAACCGGCGGTAGTACAGCGTCAGCGTGGGCATCTCGTCGCTGAGCAATGCCTGCATGCGGTCGACATGCGCGCGCCGCCGGGCGGGGTCCAGCTCGGCGAGCTGGAGGGCGGCGAGCCGGACGAACTCGGGCGATCGCATCACGCTGCCCGAGGCGAACTCGTTCGCGGCCGCGCCGGTGAACCAGGTGCGCAGGTAGTCAGGATCCCCACCGCTGCCGATGTGGGTCGTATAGAGCATCTCGAACCGCCCTTCCGCGGCCAGCTGCGCGCGGGTCGCAGGATCCACGGTCCGCACCCGCACCTCGATCCCCACGTCTTTCAGCATCTGCCGGATCACTTCGGCGTCGGCGGTCGGGCCGGCGACGAGCCCGACCACGAGACGCGTCCCATCGCGCTGCTCGAGCCAGCCGTCCCCATCCCGGTCGATGTAGCCGAGCTCGCGGAGCAGCCCGCGCGCCGTGGCCGGATCATATGGATAGCGCCGCACACCAGGATTGAACCAGGCGCTCGTCGGTGGCACGACCCCCGGGTTCCCGGCGATCCCGGGCCCGCGGGTCGCAGTGTCGGCGATCCGCTGACGGTCCAGGGCGTAGGCCACGGCCTGCCGGAACCCGCGCTGTCCCGTCAGGGAATGGTCGAGGTTGAAGACGAGACGGGCGATCGACAACGGCTCCGTCTCCAGCACCCGGAGATACGGGTGCCCGGCGAAGAGGGCGAGCGCGTCGCGCGTCGTCGTCACGCCCGCGTCCACCTGGCCGCTCTGCACGGCCAGCATCTGCCGCTCCTGAGGAATCACGACGTACTGGATCTCGCGCACCTGCGGCCGGCCGCGGAAGTAGTCGTCGAAGGCGACCAGCCGGTACTGCCCCGACTCGGGACGATACTCGACCAACCGGTAGGGACCGGAGCCGACCGCGGCCGCGAGCGTCTGCGCTTGTTCCGGGTGCTCGATCGCCTGCCAGACATGCGCCGGGATGATCGGCACCGTCGCGGCCACGTTCTCGATGAACGGCGCGTAGCGCCGGGCGAGGCGGATGACGATGGTCCGGCGGTCCCGCACCTCCACGCCGTCCACCATCGACGTGTCGATCCAGCGGAACGGGTGCCGGCGGTAGTACTCGAACGAGAACCGCACGTCCCGCGCCGTGAGCGGGCGACCATCGTGCCAGCGCACGTCCGATCGAAGCGTGAAGACGTAGGCGGTACCGTCGGGCGAGGCGCGCCACGACGCGGCGAGCCACGGGATGACTCCGCGCCCATCCTTCCAGACCAGCGTGTCGTAGATGAGGGTCAAACGGGTGACCCCGGCCGGGCCGAGGATGGAGACCGCGAACGGCGTGAGGAAGCCGGCGTCGGTCCACCAGGCCAGCCGGACGGCGGGTGTCAATCCAGGAGCCGTCTGTCCCGGAGCCGGCGCAAGCAGCGCCAGGGCAAGGATGAGCACCAGAGGCCTCATCGTTCCTGCAGCACAGCCCCGCGACGATCGCGATTGACTAGCGCCAGGTGGTATTCCGTATAGTGCGCGAGGGCACGGCGGCGGCGCTCGTCCAGGCGGAGGCAGGCACAGCCCCAGTGGACGGCGACCACGTCGCCGGGAGCCGCATCGGCCAGCAGCGTCTTGCCGTCGAACCGGCGAAACACGCGGCGGGGCGCCGGCGCACCGAGCGCGAGATCGTCCCCGTCCCGCACCAGGGGGCGCCGCTCTACAAGCAGACTGTCACCGTCGGCCGTCACGACCTGCGCCCAGCTCACCCGGCATTCGTCCATCGTCTCGATCGTGTGCGGCGTCTCCTGATGCCCCGTGCGGACCGGCATGCTCAACACGTGGAAATTGTGGTGCGGGCGCGCCCCCGCCGGCACCTGCGCCAGCATGGTCCGCAGCAGTCGCGCAGGGAAGCGGTGCTCGAAGCGCTCCGCCAGGTGGCCGTGGAAGTCGGCCAGCCGGACCCGCTCCAGGAGGGCGTTGCCGATCCAGTACGCCTCGATCACGCGCTCGTCGAACGGATCGGGGATGCCGTTTGCCGCGGCGATGAACGCATAGTACGGAAACGCACCGGCGAACCGCGAGAGGATCTGCTCCAGCCCGCGGTCGCTGTGCTGCTCCGCCAGGTAGTCCAGCATGGCCCGGTTCTCCTCCGGGCCGCAATACCCGAGACGGTTGGGCATGAAGCTGAACCGCGCCGCGAGCAGCGCGCCGGCACGGCTCACGGCTCCACCTGCGCCGCGCCCGAGGCGGCTGAGGTCATCTCCTCGAGCATCTCCGCCCACGCGACGGCGTCGGCCTCCGGGATCCGCTGCACGGCCAGGCCAAGCTCGATCAGCACCCACTCGCCGACCTGCACGTCCTCGAGCAGCATGAGGTTCACGCGGCGCGATCGACCGAAGACGTCCACGCGTCCGACGGCCTGTTCGCGGTCTACGATCTCGACGACTTTCCCCGGCAGCGCGACGCACATCACCCGATCCCTCCGTTCTCGGCGGCGTCCGTCTCCAGCTCCAGACTCTCCACGACGATGTGCTGCGCCCGCGCATCCGCCGGGTCGTCGAGCACCTCCACGTCCATCCGGCAGCCCTCCGCAACCGTGCCCCGGGCTGCGTCCTCGAAGTGGTCGCGCAGGTGGTCGGGAGCGATCGGCACGAGCGCGCCCACCTGCACCCGCACCGCGGTGACGCGACGTGCGCCGTGCTCGCGCGCTGCCTGCTCGATCGTGCGCATGAGATTCGTCATCAGCGACGACTCGTGCGTCATGTCGGTCCCACGGCCATCGCCGCCTCCGCCGTGATCTCAGCAGCCACCCTCTCCACGGCGGCGGCGACCTCCGGAGACAGCCCCTCCCCGGCCTCGAACGCACGCCCCTCGATGCCGAATACGGTCACCCGCGGCGGCAGCGTCCCAAGGGCCCGGGCGAGCTCCACGACTTCCCCCACGCTGAACGCGTGGGTCGAGGTCGTCCCGAACAACCGCTCGGGCAGGGGGGCACCGCCGGCGTCCAGCCGGTAGACGGTCCCCGGCCGCCCGCCGCTGCTGACCGCGTCGATGACCACCGCGGCCTCCGCACCGGCGCAGTGCTCGAGGATCAGCATCGGATCCGCCTCGGCCTCCACCACGACCGTTCCCGGCGGCACCGCCTCGCGCAGCCGGCGCACCACCGCGAGACCCGCCGCGTCGTCCCGGCGGTAGGCGTTGCCGACACCAACCACGACGACACGCTTCATGCCTGCTCCACCTCGAGTCTCTCCACCTCCAGCGTGAGGAAGTGGGTCGCGCAGGAGATGCAGGGGTCGTAGTTACGGATCGCCTGCTCGCACTGCCACGTCAACGCATCGGTGGGCAGGTCGAGGCGGTCCTGCACGAAGCGCGCCAGATCTTCTTCGATCGCTCTCTGGTTCTGCGAAGTAGGCGGAACGATCTTCGCGTCGAGGATCGACCCCGAAGCGTCGATGGTGTAGCGATGGTACAGGATGCCGCGGGGCGCCTCGGTGCAGCCGTGGCCCGTCGCCGCCCGCGGCGGCACCTCCACGGCCGGCCGGTCCGGCGGCTCGTAGCGCTCGATGAGACGCAGCGCCTCATCGCAGGCGTACACGAGCTCCACCGCGCGCACGACGATGCTCCGGAAGGGGTTGCGGCAGACCGGCCCCAGGCCGGCCTCCCGGGCCGCCTCCTGAGCGAGCGGCGAGAGCCGGTCGAAGTTCAGGGCGTAGCGGGCCATCGGGCCGACGAGGTAGGCGCCGCGCCCCCGGATCGCCGCGTGCAGCGCGTTGGAGTGGGGTACGTGCTCCTCCACGACGTGGTCGGTGAACTCGCGCACGGCGATGTCCAGCCCGCGGGTACTCACCAGGCGGCCTTCGGTGATCGGGTACTCCGAGGGATGGCGCAGCGCGACCATCTCGTAGTCCTGCTCGAAGTCCGGGAACGGGAAGCGCGCGACCCACCGCACCGTCTCCATCGCAGCGTCGCGCGCCCACTTCAACGGCTCGGCGGCAGCACGGAGCTCGCCCGTGGTCGGGACCCGGTAGAATCCGCCGACGCGCACGTTGATGGGGTGGACCTCGCGGCCGCCCAGCAGCGCCATCAGGCCGTTGCCGGCTTTCTTCAACTGAAGCCCGCGCCGGACGATCGACCCGTGATCTCGGGCCAGGTGCACCGCGCTCTCGTACCCGAGGAAATCCGGCGCGTGCAAAAGGTAGACGTGCAGGGCGTGGCTCTCGATCCACTCCCCGCAGTAGATAATCCGCCGCAGGTCGCGCAGCGCGCCGTCGACGCGGACGCCGCAGGCGTCTTCCATGGCGTTGGCGGCGCTCATCTGGTAGGCGATGGGACAGATCCCGCAGATGCGGGACGTGATATCCACGGCCTCCGTGAAATGGCGGCCGCGCAGAAAGGCTTCGAAGAAACGCGGGGGTTCGTAGATCCGCAGCTGCACCTCGGACACCCGGCCGCCGGCGATCCGCACCAGCATGGCGCCTTCGCCCTCCACCCGGGCCAGCGCGTCGACCTTGATCGTCCGGGTGCGCCGCTCAGGGCTCATGGCGCTCGCTCTCCTTGCGGAACTCCGGGGCGTTGGCGTTGAAGGTGCGGAAGGCGCGGACCAGGCCGTCGTCCGTCACCCCCAGCTTCCGCCACCATGCGGAGAGTGACGCGGTGTTGGGGGTCTCCATCGGACCGAAGCAGCCGTAGCAGCCGCGATCATGTGCCGGACACAGCGCGCCGCACCCGGCGTGCGTCACCGGGCCCAGGCAGGGGACCCCTCGGGCCACCATGACACAGACCACGCCGCGGCGCTTGCACTCCACGCAGACGCTGTGCGCGGGGATGTTGGGCCGCCGGCCGTGCAGGAAAGCGGTCAGCACCTCCAACAACTGCCCCCGGTCGATGGGACAGCCGCGCAACTCGAAATCCACCTGCACGTGGTCGGCGATCGGTGTGGACCGGTCCAATGTGGCGATGTACTCGGGGCGGGCGTACACGATCGAGATGAAGTCTTTCACGTCCTTGAAGTTGCGCAGCGCCTGGATGCCCCCCGCGGTGGCGCAGGCGCCGATGGTCACCAGGAAGCGGGAGCGCTCCCGGATCTGGCGGATGCGCTCCGCGTCGTGTGCGGTGGTGATCGAGCCTTCGACAAGGGAGAGATCGTAGGGCCCGCGCGCGGTCGCTCGGGACGCCTCGAGGAAGTGGGCGATCTCGACCTCGCCGGCCAGCGCGAGCAGCTCGTCTTCCAGGTTGAGCACCGTCAATTGACAGCCGTCGCACGACGCGAACTTCCAGACTGCCAGCCGAGGCTTCCGCCTCTGCGTGCGTGCCATCAGACCTCCTTGACCGTGAGCAGCGGCTCGACCTCAGGGTACCGGAAGACCGGTCCCTGCCGGCACACGAAGTGCGGCCCGAACTGGCAGTGGCCGCACAGCCCGATCGCGCACTTCATGTTGCGCTCGAGCGAGAGCACGATGCGCTCCGCCGGCACGCCGCGCTTCCGCAGCTCGGCGACCGTGAAGCGCATCATCACTTCGGGCCCGCAGACCAGCGCCAGCGCGTCCTGCGGGTCGAAGGGCGCGTGAGGGATGAGCGTCGTCACGACGCCCACATCCCCGATCCAGCCGCTGACCGGGGCATCCACGGTCACGCCGACGTGCAGGTCGAAGCGGCCGCGCCACTGCTCGAGCTCCCGGCGGAAGAGCAGGTCCTGAGGCGTGCGCGCCCCATACAGCAGAGCGACCCGGCCGTAGCGCTCCCGGAATGCGAGCAAGTGGTACAGGACAGGGCGCAGGGGGGCCAGGCCGATCCCCCCCGCCACGATGATGACGTCCATCCCCTCCGCGGCCTCGACCGGCCAGGCCGTACCGAACGGCCCTCGCACCCCGACCATGGCTCCCGGCCGCACGGTGCGGATCGCGGTCGAGACCGCACCCACCGCCCGCACCGTATGCGCGACGGGGAGCGGGCGCTGAGCGTCACCGCTGATGGAGATGGGGACCTCACCGATCCCAAAGGCGTAGAGCATGTTGAACTGGCCCGGCCGGAAGCTGAAGCCGTCGCCGTTCGCCGGGGCCAGATCAAGCGTGACGGTATCGTGCGTCTCGCGCCGCACGCGGCGGACGACGAACGGCACGGGGACCATGGGGTCAGGCAGACGCGCCTGCACGCGGTCCTCGGGCGGTACCGTACACGTCGAGCAACTGCAGCCGGGTCGCCTGCAGCCGGCTGCTGATCACCGGGACCAGCCGCATCAGCAGCACGTAGCCGAGCGCCGGATCCTCTTCGCACTTCTTCCGGACGCAGGCCGCGTCGAAGCCGATGGCGCGCACCAGCTCGAGCGCCCGGGCGTCGAAGGTCCACCGGTACGGGGGAAACAGCCAGGACCAGCCTACGACGTCGTCCTTCCCGATGGTGTAGATGGTCACCGGGCCGCGCTGAGGCACATGAGTCTCCAGGGCCACCCGGCCGTGGCGGATGAGGAGGAACCGGTTGGCCTCTCCGCCCTCACGGAAGATGTACTCGCCCGCGTCGAAGCGGACGTTGCCGGCGCACCCCGCGAAGAACGCGATCCAGCGCGGGTCCATCCCCTTGAAGAACGGCTGCTCGGCCAGCAGCTCCTCAATCTCCTTCACGGACGGCCTCCTTGGCGGGCGGCGCCGGCCCGGCGCCATCGGCGGCGCGGATCGCCCGCACCTCTTCGGTGATATCGATCCCGACCGGGCACCACGTGATGCAGCGGCCACAACCCACGCAGCCCGACGAACCGAACTGGTCGATCCAGGTGGCCAGCTTGTGCGTCATCCACTGCCGGTAGCGTGACTTCGTCGAGGACCGCACGCTGCCGCCGTGGATGTAGGAGAAGTCCATCGTGAAGCAGGAGTCCCACTGCCGCCAGCGCTCGGCATGGTCGCCCGTGAGGTCCGTCGTGTCCTCGACCGTGGAACAGAAGCAGGTCGGGCAGGCCATCGTGCAGTTGCCGCAGGTGAGGCAGCGGGTGGCGACCTGCTCCCAGCGGGCGTGGTCGTAGTTGCGGTACAGGAGTTCCTTGATGCCGGTGGTGTCCATCGTGCGCCGCATCTGGGCGGCCGCTCTCGCCACGGTGCGCTCGACCGCCTGTGGCGCCTCCGGACCGGCAGGCTGGTGGCGCATCTCCCCGAGGACCTCCGCCCCCGTGGCGCTGCCGGCCTCGGCGACGAAATAATGCGCGCCGTCCTCGAGGACCTCGGTCAACGCGAGGTCATAGCCCGACGAGGCCTCCGGCCCGGTGCCCATCGAGACGCAGAAACATGTGCCTCCCGCCTGGCCGCAGTTGACCGCCACGACGAAGCAGCCCTCGCGCCGGGCCTGGTAGGTGGGATCGGGATGCGGCCCCTGCAGGAACACCTTGTCCTGGATGGCGATCGCATGGAGCTCGCAGGAGCGCACGCCGAGGAACGCGTACCGCGGCGGCGCCTGAGGTTCGGCGTGGATGCGGAGACCGCCTGCCTCTGTGCGATCGGCCTTCCACAGCCGCACGGACGGCGGGAACAGGAACTTCTTCCAGGAGTGGGGGCCGACGGCGTAGCCGAAGAGGGCGGCGTCGCCGCGGCGGCGCACCCGGTAGGTGCCGCCGTCCTGCTCATCGGTCCACCCGACGGGCAGGTCGGCCGTGGACGCGATCTGATCATAGACGATGGCCCCATCCCGAAGGGTGGGGCCAACGACCGTGTAACCTCTGTGAACGAGGATATCGAACAGATCCTGGAGGTGGGCTACCTCAACGATGCAGACCATTCCCACTTCCTGCGTTCGTGGCGGCCGCGCCGGCCCCTATTTCGCGCTGGGGTCGTCCTGCCAGATCCCGAATACGTTCATCTCCGGATCGGCGAGGAGGGCCCACCACCCCATCGAGGGGATCGAGGTCTTCGGCCGGAGGATGTTGGCCCCCAGGTCCTGCGCCTGTCTGACCGTCTCATCGATCGATCGCACCGTGACGTAGTTCAGCCAGTTGCGGGCATCCGGCATGGGGCGCTTCATGATCCCGCCGTTGATCCCGCCGGGCTCCGTCGGTCCCTGCGGGCCGCTGGCCACGGTGCTGACCATCCAGTAGTCCATGCCTTCCGTCTTGCGGATCGTCCAGTCGAACAGCTCGGAGTAGAAGCCTGACAGCTTCTCCGGATCATCGCCATAGATCTCGAAGTGCGAGACCGGATTCTTCATCGGTTCCACCTCCACGGATTCCCCGGGGCTGGTCGCAGGTGAGTCTAAGGGGGGATAAGTAGACTTTCGGGACCGGTATCGCCGCTTCCTGGGCTCGACCGCCTAATCGCCCACATCCCCTGGCATCCACCGCGAGCCTGCAAGATCGTAATCTTCTTATGGGAGGATCCACATGCGGTACGTCGATGGATTCGTCCTGCCCGTCCCAAAGAAAAGCCTCCCGGCCTACCGCGAGATGGCGCGGCAGGCGGCAAGAGTCTGGCGAAAGTATGGCGCCCTTGAGTACGTCGAAGCCGCCGGTGATGACCTCAATCCAAAGTGGGCTGCGATCAAGTTCCCGCAGACAGTCAAAGCGAAACCCGGCGAGACTGTGGTATTCTCCTTCATCGTGTTCAAGTCACGCGCGCACCGCGATCGTGTCAATGCCAAGGTGATGAAAGACCCTCTCATGAACGATCCGAAGTACAAGGACAAGCCGATGCCCTTCGACATGAAACGCATGGTCTATGGAGGCTTCAAGGTCCTGGTCGAGACTTAGCGCATCCGCGTGTGATGCCGTTCGTCGCCCCAGATCCAGAGCTACCAACCAAGATCGCGATGAGCATCGGAGCGACATAGGCGATCACATCTGTGGTCGCTTTCTTGGTCTACGGAGGCGTGTCCGCGGTCACCGGGGCTTCGACCGCCGTCAGGTGTTTCGCCGACGGGGTTTCTGTTCAGCGTGCTGGTGGTCAAGCTAGGCCTCGCCGTAAGCTTCGTCCTGTTGTTTGTACTGCCCGCTCGCGGCTGTGTGGCTCCGATGCTCCGATGATGTGACCATACAGCCAAAGTTCGAGGTGTCGCGCAGCCTCGGCGTCGGTCTCCTTCGTTTGGTCGTGGACGCGCACCAAGCAGTCTATCGCATTCAGCGTCGTTTCGTAAGGGTTCCAACCGGGCGGTTGGACACCGCGGGGTCGAAGAAGAGAAAGGAGAAACTCAAACTCCGACCGCTCTTTAGCCCTCTGGAATGCGGCATCGAAACAGTTCAGGTACTTAACAACCGCTTCACGATACACGGGGTTCATCGCCTGAATAAAGACCCTGTCGGGCCTCTCAGCGCGAATCTCCCACCTTCCGTTCGCGGTCCGCACTATCGGTATGGCCCTGCCTTAGTCAGAGGATCAGGCTCGTCCTACTGGATTAGAACGTCGTCTTCTTCGGCGGCATGAGCTGAAGCCTCGGCGCGCCGCCCTCACCGCGCTCGGAGATGAGCGGATGCTCCGCGCCGCAATGAGGACACACGAAGACTTCTCGCCGTCCCTGGTCTGCATCTGCTGAACGCGCCGGATTCGAGGGCGAAGTTTCCTCCGTGGTCGAGGGCCTGGACTTCGGCCATCACTTTCCCGCAGTTCTTGTTCTTGCAGGACCAGGGCGTCCATTTGGCTCCTCTCCGTTGGATTAGCCTGGACAGGCGGCTTGAAATCCTCTCGCGGGCGGCGACTGCGCGCCATCGGCCTGCCCCGACACCCTGCAAGTATGGTCAGGCCCAAATACCGAGAACATCGGATGGGTCATATACTCCGGCTTCACGATGCGGACGTATGGATACTTGGACCGCGGCTTGCAGGCCCCGGTCACGGCGAAACTTCAGGCGTGGCTCTCGGAGAACGCGCCGAAGTAGACGCGCCCCGTCACCGACGATGAGAGGGCGGGTCCGTTCATGGCCCGCCCTCTTTCGTTCACCCGGCGGTAGTGTCTTGGAGGGACCGGGACCGTCGCAGGCAACAGAAGGATTCGCTGCATGGAAACTCCCAGATGATCTCTGCCGCGCCGGGCTCGAAGA
>DASSGA010000107.1:0-9383 GCA_035693805.1 bacterium
GGGCGCTGTTCGTCTGGAAGAAAGTGAGCAGCCCAAGCTTGAAGGTCAGCCCGCGCAGCCGCTCGACGATGTACGGCCGCCCGTGAAGGACGTGGAAGCCGCTCACGTCCACCGCGTCTCCCTTGGCGGGATTGATCGCCCAGACGAACCCCGTCAGCTCGGGATGGCGCGCGGCCAGCAGCGAGGCCAGCGCTCGCGCCTGGGCGAAGCGCTCCGAGGCGGTCACGACCGCGATGAGGAGCTCGCCGGTGGCCCGCCCCTCACGGATCACCAGATGCCGCAGCAGACCCTGGTGGATCTTCGGATCGTAGCACGGGACGTCATGCGCGCGCACAAACTCCCGCACCTCGGTGAGGATTTCGGCGGTGCGCGGGGACTGCAGGAAGCAGGTGGACAGATCGACGATCTCGTCCCACCGCCCGCGGCGGTGGAGCCCCAGCCGCCCGCCGGGATGGAACGAGAACTCCATCTTGTTGCGGTAGTACCAGGGATCCTCCGGTCCGAGGATGGGCCGCATCGCCACCTGATCCAGCCCGCCGAGGTGGCGCAGGCTTTCCTCGACGATGGCCTGCTTCGCCCGCAGTTGCGCGGCGTAGTCGAGGTGCTGCCAGAGGCAGCCCCCGCAGGGGCCGAAGTGGGGGCAACGGGGCTCCGTGCGGTCGGCCGAGGGCTCCTCGATGCGGACGGGCTCGGCCTCGGCGAACGACTTCTTCACCGTGCGCAGACGCGCCCGGAGCCGGTCCCCGGGCGCCGCATCGTCGACGAAGACGACGAAGCCGTCCACGCGGCCGACGCCGCGGCCGCCGTAGCTCATCCGGTCGATCCGGACGTCCACCTCATCGAAGGGTCGCAGGGCCACGCGCCCATTGTAACAAATGAGCCCTCATGGACACCTACCGCTGCATCGTGACGAAACGTGAGATCCGCACGTTCACCGACCGGCCTGTGCCCGAGGATGTCCTCCTGCAGATCCTCAACGCGGGCCGTATGAGCGGCAGCAGCAAGAATACGCAGCCGTGGCACTTCATCGTGGTGCGGGAGCGCCCCCGCCTGCGGGACCTGTCAGGCTTCGGCCGGTTCGCGCAGCACGTCGCCTCCGCCGCGGCCGCCGTCTGCGTCGTCATCGACTCCCCGCGCGCGCTCTTCGACGCGGGACGCTGCGCGCAGAACCTGATGCTTGCGGGGTGGAACGCCGGCCTCGCGTCCTGTCCCGCCTCGATGCACCGTGCCGAGGACGCCCGCAGTTTCCTCGGGGCGCCCGAGGGGCACGTCGTCGCCACGGTCATCTCATTCGGGTATCCGCATCCCAAGGGCCGCGGCCCGATCGAGCGCGCCGCGCTGCGCATCCTCGCCGGGCGCGGGCGCCGCCCGCTCGCATCGCTGATCTCGTGGGAACGCTACGGCGCTTCCCGCCCAGCGCCTCCAGGAATATAATGAGCAAGACCTGATGAATGCCTCCCGCGCCAGCAGAGCCTCCTTCCGGCGATGGCCGGCTGTGATCCTCATGGCCGTGCTCGCCGCCGTGGGAGCGTCGGCGCACGCGCAGGACCCTCCCCCGGTCGATCTGCTCCTCGAGCGTCTGTTCAGCGCCGAAGACAAAACGCCGTACGAGTTGACGGCGGACTTCAGCGGGACGCTCGCCCTCACCCTGCGCGGCGGCACGATCACCGCGTTTGCCGTGGGCTCGTTCACCGAGGTCCGCCGGGCCGACGGGGTGCGGCGGCGCAAAGTGCAGATCACGAGGCTCGATCTGCCCCTTCTGCTGCGGCCGTTCAGCGGCACGATCCGGCGGGTGATCGAGGAGAAGGTGGAGACGCAGAACGAGTCGCCCGAGACCTTCCACTCGCACGACATCTTCATAAACGGGGAGCTCCCCGGGAGGCGTTACATCCTCATCGGCGTGCACAAGGACATCGTCGACGAGGCGATCGACCGCTACGGGAAGGGCCAGGGCAAGAAGGACGACGCCACGCGGCGGCGCATCGCACAGTGGCTCTACACCACCCCATCCCGCCGCGAGATGCTCGTGCGTCCGGGCCCGCCCTACGCCCTTCGGGTGGTGCTCGATGAGACCGGCACACTGCACGAGCTGACGCTGTTCTACAACTGGGGCGAGGTCGGCACGCGGATCAACTACGCGACGGTGAACGGCCAGCCGGTGTGGCAGCACGTCGCCGCCGACGCCGACAGCGAACTGTCGGGGTTCGGGCGCGTGAAGGGCAAGCTCCAGCTGACCTTCACCAACCACTGCCTGAACTGCACTCCAGCACGGCCGCCCCGCTGATCTCCCCGCGCTTCAGCCGCCCCAGCGCAATGTTGGCGTCGCGCAGGGGCATCACCTCGATCGCCACGCGCACGGGGATCGCGGCGGCAAGGGCGAGGAATTCGCGCCCGTCGGCCCGGGTGCTGTTGCTGACGCTCCGCACGGTCCGTTCGCCGTACAACAACGCGTAGTCGAACGCCGGGATGCCGTCCAGGTGAACGGCATTGATGGCGATCGTTCCTCCCCGCCGCAGCCGGGCGAGCGCGTCGATCACGACGCGGCCCGACGGCGCGAAGACGACCGCCGCATCGAGCGCCTCCGGCGGCGCATCCTGCGGGCCCCCCACCCACGCGGCGCCCAGGGCTTCCGCAAGCGCCCGGTGACCGGGGCTTCGCGTGAAGACGTAGACCTCACATCCCCAGTGCCGGGCGACCTGCAGAGCGAGATGGGCGGAGGCGCCGAACCCGAACAGCCCCAGCCGGCTTCCCGCCGCCGCGCCGGCCAGACGCAGCGAGCGGTAGCCGATGATCCCAGCGCACAGGAGCGGGGCGGCCTCCTCCGCGCTGAACCGCTCCGGGATCGCATACACGAAACCGGCCGGCGCTACCACGTACTGGGCGTAGCCGCCATCGACGTCGTACCCGGTAAACGCGGCGCTCTCGCAGAGGTTCTCCTGTCCCCGCCGGCAGTGCTCGCATCGCCCGCAGGCGCGGGACAGCCAGCCGACGCCGACGCGGGTGCCCACCGCGGGCGCGGACGCGGCCGAACCCATCCGCTCCACTATCCCGACGGCCTGATGGCCGGGGATCAACGGCAGCCGGTGGGACGGCAAGTCCCCCTCGGTGACGTGAAGGTCCGTGTGGCAGACCGCGCAGACCTCGAGACGGATCCGCACCTCGTCCGGTCCGGGTTCGGGGACGGGCACCTCGTCGGCGCGCAGTGGATCCCGATCGGCGGGGGCGGGATGGTGGAGCCGCATCGCGTTCATGGTGGGGCTCTTCTCCCTTCAACCGTCAAGGTCCGCGCGGGGGAGAAAGCGAACTGTCGTCCTCAGTGCGCCGCACACCCGCCCTCTGCCTCCTGACGCTCGTCCTTGCCGCGGGATGCAGCCGCCCGCCGGCGGCGCCTGCTTTCGTGGACTACAGCGATGAGCAGACGGGGTTTGCCATCCGTCATCCTGCGGGGTGGGTCCGCGATGCGGCCGGCGCGCCGGGGGAGCAACGGTTCGTGCCTCCGCAGTCTAGGGCCGGTGTGCCTGCCGAGTTCATCATCGTGTTCACCGTCCCGTCTGAAGGTGGAGCGACTGAAGCTTCCCTGCGGCGCATCGTGTTCGCGCTGCTCCCGATCCACGGAGTCTCGGGGTTCCAACAGGATCCGCGGACGACGGCCGACACCTTGTGGTTCAAGTTCGAGGTCACGGGGAGCTCGGGCGGTGTGGAGTGGGCCTCGATCGGCGTCGCCGTGGGGGGCGCGTCGCGCACGCAGGTCGCCATCTGCGCGAAACCGCTCCCGGCGTGGCGTGAGGGTCAGAAGCAGTGCGACGAGGTCATCCGCAGCTTCCAGCCGGGGTCGCTCGCCGGACCGTGATCACCCGACCGGCGCCTGGTAGCGCTTGAGGGCCTCCCGGATGCGGCGCAGGGCCTCGGTGATGTTCTCCACGCTGTTGGCATACGAGAAGCGCAGGTAGCCCTGCCCGGCATCCCCGAAGGCCGTCCCCGACAGGCAGGCCACGCCCGCGTCATTGAGCAGATAGTCCGCGAGTCGCTTGCTGTTCCCGTCGAGCCGTTTCGCGTTGGGGAACGCGTAGAAGGCACCGGATGGCATCGTGCAGGACAGCCCATCGATCGCGTTGAGACCATTCACGATCACGTCCCGGCGCCGGCGGAACTCCGCCACCATCGCCTGCACGGCGCCTCTCGGGCCGCGCAGGGCGGCGATCCCCGCGATCTGCGTGAACGCGGCGGCGCAGGAGTTGGAGTTCACCATGAGCTGGGCGACCCTGGCGGCGAGATCGCGCGGCATCACGCCGTAGCCGAGCCGCCAGCCGGTCATGGCGTACGCCTTCGAGAAGCCATCGAGGAGGATGGTGCGCTCCTTCATCCCCGGCAGGCTGAGGATGCTGTGGTGCGGCCCATCGTACATGATCTGGCCGTAGATCTCATCGGCCAGCACGAAGGCGTTGTGGCGCTGGGCCACGTCAGCGATGACCGCCAGGTCCTCGCGTGTCAGCGCCGAGCCGCAGGGATTGTGGGGGCTGTTCAGGACGATGAGGCGCGTGCGCGGGGAGGCCGCCGCCCGCAGCTCTGCCGGGTCGATGCGGAACCCCCGCTCCTCACGCAGGACGAGCGGCTTCGCCACGCCTCCTGCGAACTTCGTCACGGACTCATAGATCGGATAGCCGGGGTTCGGGACGATGACCTCGTCGCCGGGGTTCACCAGGGCGAGGATGCCGAAGAACATGATCGGCTTGCTGCCCGGAGTGATCACCACCTCCCCCGGGTCGACGCGGACCTTGCGGGTGGTCTCCACGTGTTCGGCGACCGCTTCGCGCGCCTCGCTCATCCCCGCCGCCGGCGTGTAGTGCGTGAAACCCTCCCGCAGCGCCTTGATCGCCGCATCCTTGATGTGCTCGGGGGTCTCGAAGTCGGGCTCGCCGATCTCCAGGTGCACGATCGACTTCCCCTTGCGCTCCAGCTCCCGCGCCCGAGCGAGCACCTCGAACGCGGTCTCCGTGCCGAGCTGAGCCATCCGGTCGGCGAGTCGCAGATCCATACCAGCCTCCTTCCACCAGGAGGTCTTACCCTCCTGTGATGCGCGTCCCCGTCTCGCCGGCGAGGGCCTGCTCGATCTGTTCGGGCGATGTGATCAGTGCCTCGCCGCCGGTCGCTTCCACGAACCGGATGGCCGCGAGGATCTTCGGGCCCATGCTGCCGGGCGGGAAGTGCCCCTGGCTCAGGTACTGCTTGGCCTCGGCGACCGTCATCGCGTCGATCGCACGCTCCTCGGGTTTCCCGTAGTGCAGGGCCACGCGGTCCACGGCCGTGGAGACGAGCAGCAGATCGGCGCCGATGGACTGCGCGAGGAGGGAGGACGCCAGATCCTTGTCGATGACGGCTTCCACCCCTTCGAGCGAGCCGTCTGCGCGCCGCACGACGGGAATGCCGCCCCCGCCCGCCGCGATGACGACGATCGACTGAAAGACCAGGCCTTTGATGGTGAGCCGCTCGATGATCTCCACGGGCATCGGAGAGGCCACGACGCGCCGCCACCCCCGGCCGGCATCCTCCACCATCTGCCAGCCCCTGGAGGATTGGAGCCGATCCGCCTCGTCTTTTGCATAGAATGTGCCGATAGGCTTTGTGGGACGGTGGAACGCCGGGTCGTCCTGGTCGACGAGTGTCTGCGTTACGACGGTGACGATCCGCTTGCGGATCCCCCGGACCCGCAGTTCGTTGCCCAGGACCTGCTGGACGAGGTAGCCGATGGACCCCTGGGTCTGGGCCCCCAGGACGTCCAGCGGCAGCGGCGGGGCGACCCTCGCGGCCAGCTCCGATCGCAGGAGGTTGAACCCAACCTGAGGTCCGTTGCCGTGGGTGAGCACCAGGTCCCACCCCTCTGACAGCATCGAGGCAATGTGCATGGAGGTTTCGCGCAAGGCCTCGATCTCGCCGGCGAGAGTGGGGTGCTTCTCGTCCTTGATGAGGGAGTTACCGCCGATGGCAACGACCGCGACAGGCACGAACGCTTGTTTCGGCGGGCGGGGGACCCTCCCTCCGGGCTGGCATGGTTCTTGCTCGCCAGTAAGGGGTGAAAGGCCCCCATTTGGGGGCGCTCTGTGTCGCAGTGGCTCCGACGCCGCCGGAGGGCGCGGAGCACATCTGGCTGGGAGGGAGCGCGCATCATGCGCGTCTCACTGAAGTTCACAGTCGTCATCCTCATCCTGAGCCTGGCGATGTCCGGCTTCGCGCTCAGCACGACGGGGTCGGCTTCCGCCAATGGGCCGAAGCGCTATGTGCTGTTGAGTGCCAACAACGCGCTGCCGGCCCACCTCGAGGCGCTGGTTGAATCCGCGGGCGGCAAGGTGGTCAGCCGCGTGGACGAGATCGGCATGGCCGTCGTCGAGTCGGCCGAGCCGAACTTCCTCGAGGCCGCGGGGATCCTTCCGGGGATCGAAGGGATCGCCGAAGACCGGGCGGTGCTCATCTCGCCGCCGCTCGACAACCCCGCCGTGGAGGGTCTGGAGGGTGAGGAGGGTCTGTCGGTCGAGGCGACAGCCATCGGCAGCGGTCGGTTCTTCTTCGCCCAGTGGAGCCTGCGGGCGATGGGCGCCGACAACGCCTTCGCGGCCGGCTTCAAGGGTGACGCCCGGGTGAAGGTGGCCGTCATCGACACGGGCATCGACTACCGCCACCAGGACCTCTCCGGCATGGTGGACATGGTGAACAGCAAGTCGTTCTTCGCTGAGACATGGTTCGGGATGCCCTGGCCTGCGGCGGCCCCCGCGTGGGTCGACATCAACGGTCACGGCACCCACGTCGCCGGCCTGATCGGCGCGAAGGGCGTCAACGTGACGGGCGTCGCACCCGGCATTACCCTCGTTGCGATCAAGGTCGCGGGGCGCAGCGGGTTCGCCGACCTCTCGACGATCGCCCAGGCCATCGTCTACGCCGCCAACCTGGGCGTGGACGTCATCAACATGAGCTTCGGCGACGATCTGACGAAGAGCGAGCTGAAGGCGGACCACCTGAAGCAAACCCTGTGGCGGGCAGTGAATCTGGCCCACGCCCGGGGGGTATTCATGGCGTCCTCGGCAGGCAACAACGCCATCAACTGGGACGACAAAGATCACAAGCAGCTCACGAAGGTTCCGGCGCAGCTCAACCACGTGGTCGGCGTCTCCGCGACAGGGCCCTTCATGGGGTGGGGCTTCGACAACCTGGCGGTGGTGCAGACGGCCGGCGGCCCGGTGGTGTACTCCGACTATGGCAAGTCGATCGTCACCCTGGCGGCCCCGGGCGGGAGCCAGACCACGTTCAGGCTCCCCAATGGGATGCCGGGGGACTGGGTAATCTCGACCTGCGCGCTGGTCCTGACGGGCTGCAGCGGCGGCAGGGCCGGCCTCTTCTCGGTCGGCACCAGCATGGCGTCGGCGCACATCGCCGGGGCGGCCGCGCTGATTGACTCCGCGTACGGCGGAGCGCTCACGGGCGATCAGATCCTGGCCATCTTGAAGCGGGGCGCCGATGACTTCGGCAAGCCTGGATTCGACGAGCTCTACGGGCACGGCCGGATCAACGTGTACCGCTCGCTGACCCTCAAGTAGACAGGGGTCACAGGCGATCGGACGCGCAAGCGGTTCGGCCACCCAATGAACCAGAGAGGGGAGGCCAGAATTGGCCTCCCCTCTTCGCATCCTTGCTGCTACAATGATGGTTGTTGTGTCGTCCGCCCGCGTCATCATCTTCGGCCTCGGTCCCATCGGCGTCGGCATCGCTGAAGTCGCCCTCGAGCACGGCCACCAGATCGTCGGGGCGGTGGACATCGACCCGGCCAAGGCGGGGCGCCCGCTGTCGGCAGTCGTTCGAGGCGCGGGGGACGTCACCATCGAGCGCACCATCGACCCGCTGCTGAACGCGGGGGCCGAGGTGGTCCTTCACTCCACGCAGTCGCACATCGACCAGGTGATGCCGCAGCTCGTCCCGCTCCTGGACGCCGGCCTGAACGTCATCTCCACCTGCGAAGAGCTCGCCTATCCCTGGCATCACCATCCCAAGGACGCCGCGCTCCTGGATCACATGGCGAAGGAGCGCGGCGCGCGCGTCATCGGCGTGGGCGTGAACCCGGGATTCGTGATGGACGCCCTACCCGTGATGCTCACCGCGCCCTGCCGCCGGGTGGACCGCATCGCGGTGGAGCGCGTCGTGGACGTCAGCCTGCGCCGCGTCCCGCTGCAGAAGAAGGTCGGCGTGGGGATGGCCATGGACGCGTTCCACCGGGGCGTGGCCGACGGCACGTTGGGCCACGTCGGCCTCCCGCAGTCCGTGGCGATGATCGCGGCGGCCCTGGGCTGGACCCTCGAGGACATCACCGAGTCCATCGAGCCGGAGGTGGACGCGGCGCGGACGGTGAGGGGACTCCATCAGGTCTGCCGGGGACGCCGGGACGGCCGTGAGGTCGTGACGCTCGACCTAACGATGGCCGCTGCCGTGCATCGCCCTCACGACGCCATCCGCATCGAGGGCGTGCCGCCCATCACGATGGAGATCCCAGGAGGCATCCACGGCGACGTCGCTACCTGGGCGATCGCCGTCAACACGATCCCCCGTCTCCTCGCCTCCCGCTCCGGTCTCCTCGTCGCTACGGCGCTCCCCGCCGCCCCCTAGTTCCCCGTCGGTTGCCGCTCGAGCAGGGCCAGCGCCGCGACCAACACATGCACTTCCGCTGCGCCGGCCCCATACAGGCGGGCCGCGCACTCGGACGCGGTGAACCCGGTAGAGAGCACGTCGTCTACGAGCAAGATCCGCTTGCCTCCGATCCGCTCGCGGGCCGCGAACGTCTCCCGCACGTTGCGGCGGCGTTCATGGAAAAGAAGGGTGCTCTGCGGCTGGGTGGATCTGAGCCGCACGAGCGCGTCGACGCCCGGGATACCGAGCTCCCCTCCGACGACCTGCGCCAGAAGCCCGGACTGGTTGAACCCCCGCGCGCGCAGTCGAGCGCCGTGCAGCGGGACCGGCACCACCGCATCCACCGGCACTCCGAACTCCTGCCAGGCAGACGCCATCAGGCCACCGATCGGCTGCGCCATGGCGCGACAACCTCTGAACTTGAGTTCATGGATGGCCTCGCGAAGGGTGCCCTCGTAGACGCCCGCGGCGCGGACAGTGGCGAAGCCCAGCGGCCTGCGGCGGCAGAGACCGCAGGTGAGCACAGAACCGGCAGACCCGTTCAGGGGGCGGCCACACTTCAGGCAGAGGGGCGGGACAATCAGGCGGACGCGGGAGAGGCAGCCCGGGCACAGCGGAAACGTCCCGGGAATCCGGCAAAGTCGGCAGACCGGCGGGAAGATTAGACCGGCGAGCGTGCGCAGCAGGTGCACGCGGCCAGTCTAGGCCACATCGCG
>DASSGA010000108.1:0-4942 GCA_035693805.1 bacterium
CACCCCCGTTGCCGTGTTGTCGTACCCTGCCTGCCCCGCGCTAGCGGCTCTCGGCGAACGTGCGCGTGATGTGGACGTCGACGTCCCCGAGCGCCCGCAGGTCGTCGGCCGTCTTCCGCGCCGCGGCCTCGTTGGCCATCAGCCCGAAGACGGTCGGCCCTGTGCCGCTCATGGACGCCCCGTAGGCTTCGCCCTTGAGGATGCGGGTCTTGAGATCCCGCACGAGGGGATGGTGGGAGGCGATGGTGTCTTCGAAGACGTTGTGCAGGAGGCGCCCGACCTCGCGGACGTCCTCGCGCTTCATGGCCTCGATCATCGCCGCCGTATCGGGACGCGGGCCGGCCCCGCCGGCGGACAGCTGCCGGTACGCCCACGCTGTGGACACCTCCGTGCGCGGGCGGGCCAGCACGATCCAGGTCGTCGGCAGGGGGGGCAGGTACGTGATGCGCTCCCCCTTGCCGCGCGCGACCGCCCCGCCGCCTTCGAGGAAGAACGGCACGTCCGCGCCGAGCTTCGTGGCGAGGGCCAGCATCTCCCGGCCGTCCAGGCGCAGCTTCCACATCTGCGCCAGCCCGAGCAGCGTCACCGCCGCATCCGAGCTGCCGCCGCCGAGCCCTGCGGCCACCGGGATGCGCTTGGTGAGTTCGATCTGCAGCGGACGCGCGACGCCGAACATCTCGCGCAGGATCTCGGCGGTCCGCGCCACGAGGTTGCGGTGATCGGTGGGCACGCTGCTGCCGTCCTGGACGACGACCTCGGTGCCCGAACCGGCTTCCCGCAGCGTGATCGAGTCGTGGAGGGCGATCGTGTGCATGATCGACTCGATCTCGTGGTAGCCGTCCGGGCGCTGCTGGCCCACGTCGAGGGTGAGGTTCACCTTCGCGTACGCGTTCAGGTGAAGCTCCTTCACGGGCTTCCCTCCCTCCTGGCGCTTGCCGACCTCGACTGACATCACAGGCACACCTCCCCTGGGATCTTCACAGCGCGGTAATCGGAAACGGGCAGGAAGGGAGACGGGGCGCAGGACGACGGCACAGCCACGTGGTGCGTGATACGGGTTACCCCCTGCCCGAGGTAGGTACATACCATTTAGGTATCTTGCAGACCAACTCCTTGCACCTTCCTTGACAGGCCGACGCGATGCCGTATGATAAAGGCGCCGTGCGCGGGGCGACCTCCCCGGGCACGGCTCGTGTCCACGATGCGCACGGCACGGTCATGAGCGACATGCCACCGACTCCACCGTCCGGCACGCCCGCGACCCCTGGGGCAGGCACTCCCCCTGCGCCCCGCTCCGTCTGGGAGCGGCTCCGCACCCACTGGTGGCTGTACGCCCGCTACCTCGTGATCGGGCTGCCGGTGCTCGTCGTGGGACTCTTCGCGGGCTCGGCGCTGTACGTGTTTACTCACAGCGACGTCTTCACGGGCAGCCAGGTCGTGGACCGCCCCACGGAGGGGGCCCGCCCCTTCGCCTGGCCCCTGCGCCTCTCCCAGCGCGTGAACGTCCTCGTCATCGGCGTGGACGTCACGCTTGACAACCGCCGCCAGGTCGTCAACGTCGCGCGGTCCGACACGCTGATGCTGCTCAGCTTCGATCCGCAGCGGAACCGCCTGAGCGGACTCTCCATCCCGCGGGACACCCGCGCGACCATCCCCGGCGTGGGGGAGACGAAGATCAACGCCTCGTTCGCCTTCGGCGGCCCGTCGCTCACCGTGAAGACGGTGGAGCAGTTCCTCGGCGCTCCGGTGCATTACTACGTGAAACTCGGCCCGCACTCGTTTGCGCAGATCATCGATGCCGTCGGCGGGATCGAGGTCGACGTCGAGAAGGACATGAAGTATACGGACAACTGGGCCGGCCTGTTCATCAACCTCAAGAAGGGGCGGCAGGTCCTGAACGGCGAGCAGGCCACGCACTATATCCGCTTCCGCCGCGATGCCACGGGCGACATCGGGCGCGTCGGCCGGCAGCAGAAGCTCCTCCTCGCCCTGTTCGGCAAGCTGAAGTCCCCGAACACCGTGCTCTCCGCGCCGCAGTTGCTGCGCGCGTTCGCCGAGAACACGCAGACGAACCTGTCCATGACCGAGCTCATCACGCTGGGGATGTTCACCTCTCGGCTGGAGGGCACCGACCTGAGCTTCCGCACCTTGCCCGGGACGTTCGGGCCGACCTACTGGGAGCCGGACCACGCGATGATCCGCCAGGCCCTGCTGGAGATGGTCTACGGCGTCACCCCCCAGACGCTCTCCGCCACCGCCGTCGAGGTGTTGAACGGCAGCGGCGTGCCGGGGCTGGCGCGCCAGACCGCGCAGCGGCTGGAGCGGCTGGGCTTCCGGATCGTGCGGGTGGACACGGCGCCGTCCGTCGTGCCGCGGACGATGATCATCGACCGCAGCGGGCGGACGGAGGTCGCGCAGTTGCTGGCCGAGCTGTTGGGGAGCAGAGCCATCACGCACGAAGCCGGCGGCGGGGCCGACATCACCGTGCTCGTCGCCCGGGATGTCGCGGGGCACGTCACGCCCCTGCGCACGTCCAAGCGCTAGCGGTTCATCCGGTCGTCGTCAGCGTCGGCAGGCGCCTGCGGACGAGGCGCGCCAGCCGCCGGATCCCTTCGTCGATGTTCGCCTCGGACGGAAACGAGAAGTTCAGCCGCAGCGTGTTCTTTCCCCCGCCGTCGGCGTGGAAGCCGGAGCCGACGACGTAGGCCACGCCTTCCTCCTCGACCGCGGGGCGGAGCAGCTGCTCGGCATCCATCCCCTCCGGCAGGCGCAGCCACAGGAACAGGCCGCCCGCCGGATGGGTCCAGGTTACCCCGTCCGGCATCTCGCGCGCGAGCGCGCCCAGCATCACGTCCCGCTTGCGGCGGTACAGCGCGGTGATCCGCGGGATCCGCTCGGACAGGTGTCCCCGCGCGCAGAACTCGGCGGCAAGGGCCTGGGTGAAGGCGGGGCAGCAGAGGTCCATCCCCTGCTTCGCCGTGACGAACCGCTGGATGATCTCGTCGCGCGCGGCGATCCACGCGATGCGCATCCCTGGGCACAGCGTCTTGCTGAAGGTGGAGAGGTAGATCACGCGCCCGTCCCGGTCCAGCGCGGCGAGCGGGGGCGGTGCTGTCCCCTCGAACCGTAGCTCGCGGTAGGGGCTGTCCTCGACGACGAGCAGGTGGTGCGCCCGCGCGAGGTCCAACACCCCCTGCCGGCGCGATCCACTCATCGTCACCCCCGAAGGGTTCTGGAAGTCGGGGATGACGTAGAGCAGCTTCACGCGCTTCCCGCTGCGTGCCAGGCGGGCCAGGGTCTCTTCGAGGAGCTCGGGACGCAGACCATCGTCGTCCTGCTCGACCCCCACCATCTCGGTGCGATAGCTGCGGAACACCTGGAGGGCCGCCATGTACGACGGCCGCTCGACGATCACCACGTCGCCCGGATCCAGGAAGACCCGGCCGACGATGTCGAGCCCCTGCTGCGACCCGATCGTGATGAGGATCTGGTCCCGCGTCACCGTGATCCCGTCCTTCGCCATCCACCTCACCAGCTCGTCGCGCAGGCGCGCATCACCCTCGGTGGGGCCGTACTGCAGGGCGAGCTGCGGTTCGCGCTCGAGGACGGCGAGCGTGATGGCTTTGAGCTCCTCGACGGGAAACGTGGACGGGTCAGGGAGACCGCCGGCGAAGGAGATGATGTTCTTGGTTCGGGTGAGCTTGAGGAGTTCCCGGATGAGGGACCGGGACATCACCCGCGCGCTCGCGGAGTAGAACTCGGCCAGATCCTCCATCATCTAGTCTTGTTCCCCGATTCGCCGGGCTTTACCTCCGGGGCGACGCCGGCGAGGGTCTCCGCAAGGCGCGCGAACTCCTCCAGGCCAAGCGTCTCGCCGCGCCGCCGGTGATCGATCCCGGCCTGCCCGGCCGCCGCTTCGACCGCGGCCGGCGCCAGGTGGAGCGCCCCGGCCAGGGTGTTGCGCAGCGTCTTGCGGCGCTGGGCGAACGCGCCGCGCACCACGCGGAAGAACAGGACCTCATCCCGCACCAGGACCGCTGGCCCGGGCCGGACCTGGAGCAGGATAACCGCGGAGTCGACGTCCGGCGGCGGGTAGAACGCGGTCGGCGGGACGCGCATCACGACGGACGCCTCAGCCCGGTACTGCACCGCCACGGAGAGGGCGCCGTAAGCCTTGCCACCGGGCGGGGCGGTGAGGCGCTCCGCCACCTCGCGCTGCACGGTGAACACCATCCGGTCGAAGCCCGCCGGACGCTCGAGCAGCCGCACGATCAGGGGCGAGGCGATGTTGTAAGGGAGGTTGCTCACCGCTCTGCGCGGAATGGGCAGCCCGTCGATGAGGGCCTCGAGGTCGAGGGTCATCACGTCGCCCGGGACCACCGTGACATTGGGGAACGACGCGACGGCCTCGCGCAGCGCCGGAAGCAGTGCCGCGTCGAACTCGACCGCGGCGAGGCGAGAGGCGTTGGGGGCGAGCGCCGCGGTGAGGGTGCCGATGCCGGCCCCGATCTCGAGGACACCCTCCCGTCCGGACAGCGCGGCGGCTTCCAGCAGGCGCTCGAGGACAACTCGGCTGATCAGGAAGTGTTGGCCGAGCCGCCGCCGGGGACGGATCCCATGCGATCTGAGCACACGGGACGTCCCCTCCGGTGAGGCGAGATCGGCCACGTCACCCGAAGGCTAGCTTCGCCGCCGTCCCCGCTGGATGATGTAGACACGGACGGGCCGGCGGCCGAATCGCAGGGCCTGCCCTTTGGTGTCGTAGCCCAGGTCGATGCGCATCCCCTTGATCGCGCTGCCCGTGTCCGCGGCGATCGCGTAGCCATAGCCCTCGATGTACAGCCGGCTGCCCAGCGGGATGACGGCCGGGTCGACCGCGACCACCCCGAAGCCCGCGCGGATCCCGAGCGCGGTCACATCGTCCACGCCCTTGCAGCAGAAG
>DASSGA010000109.1:0-17851 GCA_035693805.1 bacterium
GGACAGCGTGGGCCGCGACGTGCTGAGCCGGGTCATCTACGCCGGGCGTGTGTCCCTCACGGTCGGGGTGCTGGCCGTGGCGATGTACGTCGCGATCGGCACGGCCCTGGGCGCGGCGGCCGGCTACTACGGCGGGACGCTCGACCTGGTCCTGAGCCGGGTCATGGACGTGATGCTCTCCTTCCCGCCGCTGATCATCATCCTGTTCGCGGTAAGCGTCTTCGGACGCCCGAGCATCTGGAACGTGATCATCGTGCTGGGGGCCCTCGGCTGGCCCGCGCTGGCGCGCCTCGTGCGCGGCCAGTTCCTGGCGCTGCGCGACCTGGAGTTCGTCCTGGCGGCACGGGCCGTCGGGGCGTCGGACGCCCGCGTCGTGATCCGCCACATGCTGCCGAATGCCCTCGCCCCGGTCCTGGTGGCCGCGACGTTCGGTATGGCGAATGCCATCCTGATCGAGGCCGCGCTGTCGTTCCTGGGGATGGGCGTCCAGCCGCCCACGCCGTCATGGGGCAACATGCTCACCGACGCGCAGTCGCTGACGGTGCTGGAGCGGATGCCGTGGCTGTGGGTGCCGCCGGGCTTCATGATCCTGATCTCGGTGCTGTCCATCAACTTCATCGGGGACGGGTTGCGCGACGCGCTCGACCCGAGCCTGCGACTGTAGCGAAGGGAAGCCACGAAAGGGGGAGGAGCGGAATGAGCAGGGCGCGCATCGGGCAGGTGGTCGTCACCGCGGTCCTCGCGGCGGCGCTCATCCTGCCGGCAGGGGCGCTGGGAGCGCCCAAGTCCGAGCTGGTCGTGGTGGCGGGGATGTGGAGCCCGCCGAACAACTTCAGCCCGATCAACACGGACAGTTCCTATGGGTACTACTGCGTGCGGTTCATGTTCCAGGGGATGCTCGAAGCCCGGGTGGAGAACAGCCAGCTGAAGTTCATCCCGGCCCTGGCGAGCCGATGGGAGGCGGCAGCCGACCGCCAGACCTTCCGCTTCACGATCCATTCCAGGGCGAACTGGCATGACGGGAAGCCAGTGACGGCCGATGACGTTGAATTCACCCTGATGACCATCAGCGATCCGAAGACCCAGACCAACCGCGGCGCCGAGATCGCGACCATCGCGGGGTTGACGGCCGGAGGGAAGCGGATCGAGGGGCAGCAGTTAGGCTTCCGGCGGCTCGGGCCGAAGAGCTTTGAGATCAGGACAAAGGCGCCCGTCGATCCCCAGGCATTGTTCGAGCGCTTCGGGGCCAACGTGTACATCCTTCCCAAGCATGTGCTGGGGAGCGTCCCGCCCGACCAGCTGGCGCGGCATCCCTTCTTCCAGGCGCCGACCGTCGGCAACGGGCCGTTCAAGTTCGTGCAGTACAAGACCGACCAGTTCGTCGAATACGTGGCGAACGACACGTACCACAACGGTGCGCCGAAGGTGCGGCGTGTCTTCGTGCGCATCATCCCGCCGACGACGATGCTGGCCCAGCTGGAGCGGCAGGACCTGGACGTCAGCGCCGGCTTCGGGATCGGTGAAGTGCTCATCGAGGACTGGGACCGGGTGAAGACGATGTCACACGTCCGCGCCGTGAGCTTCCCCGCCCCAGGGTACCAGTTCATGTCCTTCAACTTCGCAAAGGACTACCTCGCCGACAAACGCGTGCGGCGGGCCTTCGCCCACGCCATCAACCGGTCGCTGATCGTCAACCAGCTCTACCGCGGGGAGGGAGTCATCGCGGAGAGCCCCATCCCACCGACGAATCCCTACTTCAACAAGAACGTCAAAGCCTGGGCCTATGATACGGCCAGGGCCCGATCGCTCCTGCAGGAAGCGGGCTGGGACTTCAACCGCACGATCGTCCTCCGCGTGCCGACCGGCAACATCCTGCGCGAGCGCACCGGGGACATCATCCGGGAGAACCTGGTGGCGGTCGGCATCAAGGCGGAGATCCAGAAGTCCGACTTCCCGACGCACCTCGCAGCCCTCTACGCGAAGAACTACGACGTGGCCCTGGTGGGATGGGGTGGATCGACGGATCCTGACGTCAGCTCACAGTTCCGCACGGGCGGCCAGTACAACTTCACCTTCCACTCCGTCGCGGCGATGGACCAGCTGCTGGACGACGGCGTGAAGAACGCCGACCCGGCGAAGCGCCGCGAGATCTACAACAAGTTCCAGGAGATGTTCGCCGACGAGCTGCCGTACGTCGTGCTGTACTATCCGAACGGCCGGACGGCCATCGCCAAACGCATGAGCGGCGTCCTGTATGATGTCGCGGGGCTGTACGACTACCAGACGTACGGCTGGGTGGCCGGTACGCAGTAACGCTGGAACGCGATCGTGCACACGGGGGCGGAGCTGTTCTCCGCCCCCATCTCCCTTACGGTGATGCCATGAAAGCTGTCGTCATCCGCGAGCACGGCGGGGTGGACACCCTGCGCCTCGACGAGATCACCACACCGGAGCCTGGTCCGGCCGAGGCGCTGGTCCGGGTGCGCGCCGTCGCTTTGAACAACATGGACATCTGGGCGCGGAGCGGCCCGCCGGGGGGCCGGCCGATCTTCCCGTGGGGACGTTGGAAGCTGCCGATGGTCACGGGCGGAGACGTCGCGGGCGTCGTGGAGCAGGTGGGCCCGGACGTCACGGGGCTCACCCGTGGCGACCGTGTGGTGGTGAACCCCATCCTCTCCTGCGGTCGCTGCGAGCGCTGCCTCGCGGGCGAGCAGTCGATGTGCCCTGAGTACCGCATCTTCGGCGAACACCGCTCCGGCGGGATGGCCGAGTACACCGTGGTCCCCGCCGCCAACCTCCTGCGCATCCCGGACGGGGTCACCTTCGAGGCCGCCGCCGCGGCGCCGGCCTGCTACACGACGGCGTGGCGCGGTCTCATCACGGTCGGCCGCCTGCGGGCGGGTGAGGATCTCCTCGTCGTCGGGGCCTCCGGTGGGGTGGGTACCGCGGCGATCGGGATCGGCCGATTCGCCGGGGCGCGTGTGCTCGCGCTCGTGGGGAATGCGGACAAAGCAATCAAAGCACAGGCCCTGGGGGCGATTCCGATCGTGCGCTCAGAGTACCCGAAGTTCAGCGATCGCGTCCGCGAGATCACGGGTCCCGGCGTGCACATAGTTTCTGATCCGGTGGGAGCGGCCACCTGGCCGGAGTCGATCCGCAGCCTGAGGCCGGGCGGCCGGATGGTGATCTGCGGGGCCAGCGGCGGCGAGCGCCCCGACTTCGACATCCGGGAACTGTACCAGCGTCACCGTCAGATCCTGGGCGCGCCGATGGGGAACGTCACGGACTTCCGTACGGTGATGGATCTCATCTTTCGAGGTGCCATCACCCCGGTGATCCACGTGGTCCTGCCGCTATCCCAGGTCCGCGAGGCGCACCGCATCTTCGAGTCCCGCGAGCACTTCGGAAAGATCGTCCTGGTGCCCTGAGCGCGGAGCGCTACCCAAGCCCGAGCCGCTTCCGCGTCCGCGCATTGGGCCACCACAGATACCGCGCCAGATCTATTTGGCCGTCCGGCCCGACACGCACCCCATCGCGCCTCAGGGCCCTTCGGTGCCCCTCACGACCACCGGTGAAGCCCGCGGCCAATCCTCCGAATCTGTTGACCACACGCTGCCAGGGGATCCCCGCGGCACCGGCGTGTGCGATCCAGCCGACCTCTCGCGCACCATGACGCCTTCCGGCCAGCAAGGCGACCTGCCCGTACGTGACCACACGGCCTCTGGGGACCGCGCGGACGATGGCAAGGACTCGGGTGCGGAAGAAATTACGTCGCTGCGCTCGCAATGACGGTCTTTCAGTGGGGTTGCGGGATGCGGACCGGCAGGCGCTCCACAAGCTCCGCCAGGCTTTCTACTCGGGGCCGGTAGTCCGGATGATCGTCGAATCGATCGAGTAAGACACCCTGCAGTCCCACTTTCGCCGCGGCGTCGACGTCGCGCTCGATGTCATCCCCCACGCTGACCGCCTCAGCCGCGGAGACGCCGCACCGCTGCAGCGCGATCTCGAACAGGCGCGGGTCGGGCTTCGCGGTGCCTTCAACCGATGACGTGACCACGGTGGTGAAGTGGAAGCGCAATCCCAGGTGGTCGAGGACCTCCTCGAGCGAGGGCTCCCAGTTCGAGACCACGGCCAGGCGGTAGCCATTCAGACGCAGCTGCCGGAGCGCGGGACGGACGTCGCGGAAGACCTTCATCAGCTTCCAGCTCTCGCCGAACCACCGCCCGAGCTGCACGTAGAGGTCGCGCCGTCGCGGGATGAGGATATCCAGCAGGTCGCGGGCCACTTCCAGCCACATCCGCCGTTCCTCCTCGACGCTGCGCACCTGGCCCATCATGGTGCGATAGCGGGAATTCACCGCATCGAGCCCCTCCGCGATCTGGTCGCGGCGCACGATCTCGTTTTGCTCGATGAAGAAGTCCTGGAGCAAGATGCGCAGCGGGCGCCGGTAGGCGATCAACGTGTCGCCCGCGTCGAGCAGGATCGTGTTAACGGTGTCGGGGATCAGCGCGGCGCCCTCCGGGCGAGCGCGGGATAGGTCAGGCACAGCGCGCGCATCGGGCACGACGGGCAGCGGGGCGTGCGCGCCGTGCAGACCGTGGCCCCGAAGTCCATCAGCGCCTGGTTGAAGTTGTAACCGTCGCCGGGCGGCAGGAGGGCTGCCGCCAGGGCCCAGAGCACCCGGTCCGGTGTGGCCCGGTTGCCGTAGAATACCCGGCGCAGCACGCGCCGCACGTTCGTGTCGAGGATGGGCGACGGCTTCCCGTGCGCAAAGGTGAGCACGGCCCCGGCCGTGTATGGGCCGACGCCCGGCAGGCGGAGCAGCGCCTCGCGTGTGTCCGGGAGCCGGCCGCCGTGGTGGCGCACCACCGTCCGCGCGACCTTCCGCAGGCGCACGGGCCGGATGTTGTACCCGAGCGGATACCACGTCTCGCGTACTTCCCGGACGGGTGCACCGGCCAGCGCTTCCAGCGAAGGGTACCGGCGGAGGAACTCGCGGTACTTCGGGATGACGCGGTTCACCTGGGTCTGCTGCAGCATCACCTCGGAGACGAGGATGCGGTACGGATCGCGCGTCCGCCGCCAGGGCAACGTCCGGTGGTTCCGCGCGTACCAGCGCAGCAGATGCCGCACGAACCTCCTGCGCCGGGTCACCGGCGGGCCACCGCGGCGCGGCGCCGCCACTGCCAGAGGAGCCCGAGCGCCAGGAGAATGAGGATGGCCGAGGCCCAGAGGGCCGACCGGTCCGCAGTGCCGGCGGCTCCGGGCGCGCCGAGGGCGATGAAGCGGATCTGCCGCCGGCCGTCGATCTCCTGCGTCCACATCAGGTCGATGGTCTCTCCGTGGGCGGTAACGATCGGATGGGTGTTCTTCCCTTCCGCCGCCACGCGCTCGCTCCCCTGCCACTGCCGGTCGCGGCGCCTGAGGTAGAGCTCGCCGTCACTCTCCCAGACGACGTGCACGCGGCCCCGGCTATCCACGGCCACGGAGGGATTGAACGCTGCGCGACCTTCCGCTGAGATGGGCTGCTGTCCGGTCCACCGATCGCGCCCCTCGGAGAAGTAGATGCGGGTGGGCTGCCCGCGGCCTTCCCACACGAGGTAGGCCCGGCCGTCCGGATGTACGGCGAGGGCCACGGCGAACGCGTCGGCGCTTCCGGTGCTGATCTGCTGGGGCCGATCCCATTCCCGCTGCCGGCGCGTGTACCGCACCTGATACGCGCGGAGGTCGAACTGGTACCACGCGCTGTGGAGCACGCCCGAGCCGTCTACGGCAAGGGCGGGGTTTATGGAATCAGGGATGCCCGGGGAGATCACGACCGGTGTGCTCCACCGGCTTCCTGAGCGACCGCTGTAGAGGATTTCGTAGGTCGAGCCGTGCCGCGTGGTCACCTGGGGCGCCTGCGCCCGGATGCCGTACCACACGACGTGCACCCCGCCCGCCGGATCGGCGGCGATCGCGGGCACGCCGGCATAGGCGTTCCCTGGTGAGACTTGCTGCGGTGTGCTCCAGCGCGCGCCATTGAGCCGCGCGTAGTAGACGTGTCCGATCGGTTCGTACGTGGTCCAGGCCAGGTGCAGGGCTCCACCCGGGCCCGCGGTCAGCGTCGGGTAGCGCGATGGGACGCTCCGGGTAGTGATCTGCCGTACGCTCCACGTGCGGCCGTTGTCCGTCGAGGACGCGACGTGGACCTGATCCACCCCGCCGACCGGCTTCACGAAGGTGAGGTGAACGGCACCCTGCGCATCGCGCGCGATCTTCGGCTCGCTCGCCGCCTCGGTCGCATCCTCCGAGACGTCCCGGGCAACGATCGTCTGCGCCGAGACGGGGAGCGCGGCGCCGAGCATGACAAAGGTAAGGAGGAGGCGGAGGAAGGCGGTCACGACAGATACAATTCACATGGTTGTGAGTGCATCCTTCCGCACCGGCCGCGCGCCGGTGTTTTCACGCCAGGGAATCGTCGCCACCGGCCATCCACTGGCCTCGGCGGCCGGGCTGCACGTGTTGATGCAAGGCGGCAATGCCGTCGACGCGGCCCTCGCCGCCGCCGGGGTGCTCGGCGTCGTCCAGCCGATGATGTCAGGACTGGGCGGCGACACGTTCATCGTGCTGTGGCGCGCCGCGGAGGGGAAGCCGTACGCGCTCAACGGCAGCGGCGCCGCGCCTCACGCCGCGACCCGGGAGTGGTTCCTCTCGCACGGCCACGCGAAGATGCCGCTGCGCGGAATGCTCTCCGTCGCCGTGCCCGGAGCGGTGGACGCCATGGAGACGGCCCTCGGAGCCTGGGGATCGGGCCGGTTCACCCTGGCGCAGCTGCTCGAGCCCGCCGTCGACTACGCTGCGCACGGCTTCCCCGTCGCCCCGAAAGTCGCGGAGTGGATCCACGAAGCGCAGGACGCGCTGGCCCGCTTCCCATCGTCTGCGCGGATCTATCTCCGGGGCGGACGCGCTCCGCGCGCCGGCGAGGTGCTCACCAATCCGGATCTGGCCAGGAGCCTGCGCGCCGTCGCCGATGGCGGCGCCGAGGAGTTCTACCGCGGCGATCTGGCACGACGGATCGTGCGCTACGGCCGCGACCACGGTGGGCTCCTCACCGAGCGCGAATTCGCCGAGCACGCCTCGGAGGTGCATGACCCCATCCGCACGGCCTACCGGGGCACGACCGTCTGCACGGCCGCCCCGCCCTCGCAGGCCGCGATCCTTCTGGAGATGCTGAACATCCTCGAGGGATTCTCTTCCGACGAGCTGCGCTGGGGAACCACCCGGGCGGTGCACCTGATGGTCGAGGCGAAGAAGCTGGCCGTTGCCGACCGTCTCGCCTATCTGGGTGACCCGCGGATGGTGGCCATCCCCCTGGAGGTGTTGCTCTCGAAGGAGTACGCGGCGCGACGGCGGCGCGCGATCGATCTCGATCGCGCGCAGACTCAGGTGCCGGCCGGAGCGCTGCCCGAGACCGTGGGCGACACGACGTACCTCTGCGCCGCGGACCGCGAGGGCAACCTCGTCTCGTTCATCACCAGCCTGTCCGCGAGTTTCGGCTGCGGCGAGGTGATCGACGGGACGGGGATATTGCTCAACAACCGCGCCGGACGGGGGTTCACGCTCGAGGACGGCCACCCGAACTGCATCGCGCCCGGCAAGCGGACGATGCACACGCTCATGCCGTTCCTCGCGCTCCGGGAGGGCGCGCCCTGGCTGGCCTGGGGGACGCCAGGCGGGGACGGGCAGCCGCAGTGGAACACGCAGGCGTTCAGCGCGATCGTGGACGGGGGGATCCCGCTGCAGGCGGCGGTGGAACTGCCGCGGTGGACGAGCTTCCCGGCGACCGATCCCGCGAATCTGCCCGCGCCATTCGAGCTGCGCATGGAGGCGGGATTCCCGGACGAGACCGTGCGCGAGCTCGAGGCGATGGGCCATGACGTCCGCCGGCTGGGGGCGATGCAGACGGTCGGCGGGATGCAGGCTGTATCCGCAGCGGATGGGGTGTATACCGGCGCGTCCGATCCTCGGGTAGACGGATGCGCCGTTGGGTGCTGAGGGGGAGACCATGAAGGAGATCCGTAGGGAACGGACGCTCGTGTTCCTCAAGCCCGACGCCGTGCAGCGCGGGCTCAGCGGAGAGGTCCTGGCCCGCTTCGAGCGCGCCGGCCTGAAGGTCGTTGGGATGAAGATGGTCTGGCCCGGGCGCGAGCTCCTCGATCGCCACTATCCCGACGACGAGAGCTTTCTGCAGACGATCGGCGGCAAGACGAAGGAGGCCTTCGCCGCGTACGGGATGGACGTGCGAAGAGAGACGGGCACGGACGACGCGCTGGCGATCGGCCGCCAGGTCCGGGGGTGGTTGATCGACTACGTCTCCTCGGGTCCGGTGGCGGCGTTCGTGCTGGAAGGGATCCACGCCGTGACGGTGGTGCGCAAGCTGGTGGGCGACACCCTGCCATACAGGGCGGCGCCGGGGACGATCCGGGGCGACTTCTCCATCGATTCACCCACGGTAGCCAATCTGATGAAGCGTCCCGTGCGTAACCTCATTCACGCCTCGGGGTCGCTCGAGGAGGCCGCGCTCGAGATCCCGCTGTGGTTCAACGAGCGCGAGCTGCACGAGTACGTGCGCGCCGATGAGCGCGCGATGTTCGGCTAGAGCAGACGGCCCAGGAGCCAGAAGCTCCCGGCCAGGATCTGTCCCGCGGATGGGTCCCCGCCGAGCGTCTCGCGGTCGGCGAACGTGTGCAGGCGAATCCCCCGCACCGTCACCTCCATCCACCAGTACGACTGCCCGCTGCTCGGATTGGTGAGCAGACGCGCCGAGTCGATCGGCGCGGCCAGCAGCCCTGTCGCTTCAGTGAACGTCTCCACGTCGGCATCTGCGGCGAAATGCGGTCCCGACACGAAGGCGCCGATCGGGACGTGATACGCGTCCGAGGGAGCGCTCGTATACGCCTGCTCGTCCGTGAACAGGTCGGCCTCGTGCGCGAGCCCGACCAGCTCCAGGCGCTGTACCGTGGGGAAGGTCGTCAGGCGCGGCCGGGCGAGAATGTAGTTCACGAGGTTGACGCGCAGCGGGAACGCACCGGAGAAGGGCTCATCGTCTTCCGCGGGCTCGAGCCACCCGTCGATCCAACCCTCGAGCTCCTCATCCGGGTCTTCACCGGCCCCCGTGATCGATATCCGGTAGGCGGTGCCGGTGGAGTAGAACGGGGTCGCCCCGACGACGTCGCCGGCGCGACTGACATGGCTCCAGATCTCCGGCCCGGAGTCCGCGGCCCACCGCACCAGGGCGCTCCCGTCGGGGGCGGTGTTCCGCACGCCCGAGGCGGCGGCCCGGCGGGCCAGCGCCCAGTATTCGTCGATGTTGCCCACCGGATACCCCACGGCGTTGAAGTGGCTGGACATCGATCAGCGGGTCCGGGCGAAGTAATCCTCGTCGAGCATCGCGTAGAGCACGGTGTCGTACCAGCGGCCGCCCCAGAAGAGCTTCTTCCGCGCGATGCCTTCCCGTTTGTAGCCCGCCTTCTCCAGCGCCCGCTGGCTGCCGATGTTGTCGATGCGCGACTCCGACTGCAGCCGGTGGAGGTTCAACGTCTCGAAGGCGAACTTCGCACGCACCCGCATCGCATCGCTGCCGTAGCCTTTTCGCCAGGCGGGTTTCTCGCCGATCACGGTACCGGTATTGCCCAGGCGCAGCCGCCAGTGCACGGCGTGGATGCCGGTGAAGCCGATGTGACGGTTGGTCTCGTCCAGGATCGCCCAGACGAACTCGCTGTCGCGCTTCTGGACGCGGTCCATCCACTCTTCTTCCATGCCGGGCGTGACGCCGGTGGTCATCACGAGGTGCTGCGTCACCTCGGGGTCGTTCATCCAGCGCAGCGCATTCTCGAGGTGGAGCCGTTTGTCGACCGGCACGAGGCGTACCTTTTCACCCTGCAGACCCACGATATCGCTCATGGCATCCTCCTGTGCCTTGCTATGATAACACTGCACATGCGTGACTTCACCTTCCCCGCCGGCTTCCGCTGGGGGACGGCCACGAGCGCCCATCAGGTCGAAGGGAACAACGTCTACAACGACTGGTGGGCCTGGGAGCAGCAGCCGGGGCGGATCAGGCACGACGACCGGTCGGGCCTGGCCTGCAACTGGTGGGCGGCGGCCGAGGCGGACTTCGACCGGGCGGCCGGCCTGCACCAGAATGCGCACCGGCTGTCCATCGAGTGGAGCCGCGTCGAGCCGCAGCCGGGCCGCTGGGACGAGGGAGCGCTCGACCGGTACCGGCAGATGCTGCGCGCTCTCCATGCCCGCGGCATCGAACCGATGGTCACCCTGCACCACTTCACGAACCCGGGGTGGTTCACCCATCGGGGCGGATGGGAACGGGCCGATGCGCCGTCACTTTTCCTCAGGTACGTCGAGCGCGTCGTCCCGGCGCTCGGGGAGTATGTGCCGATCTGGTGCACGCTGAACGAGCCGGTCGGCTGGGTCGTCAGCGCGTACGTCACCGGCCGGTGGCCCCCCGGCCGCCGCTCCCTGCCCGCCGCGGTGCGCGTGCTGGGGAATCTGGTGCGCGCCCACGCGGGGGCCTATCGCGTCATCCGCCGGCTGCTGCCGCAGGCGCAGGTCGGGCTGGCGCACTACCTCCGCCTCTTCGATCCGGCCGATGGGCGATCGCGGTTCGATCGGGCGGTGGCCGCAGCCCAGGATCGCTTCGTGAACCGGGCCTTCCTCGATGCGGTCACTGCGGGCCGGGTGCGGGCGTTCCCCTGGGTGGCGAACATCCCTGAGGCGGCGGCGACGCTCGACTTCGTCGGCGTGAACTACTACACCCGCGATCTCGTCGCGTTCGACCTCGGCGCGCCCCACCGCCTGTTCGGACGCAACTTCCTGAACCCCCGCGCGCCCCACAGCGACGGTGACTACGGAGAGATCTACCCGGAGGGGATGTCCCGCGCGCTGCGTCTGGCCCAGGCGTACGGGCGGCCGCTGTACGTCACCGAGAACGGTCTGCCCGATGAGGACGACGATCAACGCGGCGACTTCATCCTCTCGCACCTGCGTGCCGTCCGGCAGGCGATACAGGAGGGCGTGGACGTGCGCGGCTACTACCATTGGTCGCTGGTGGACAACTTCGAGTGGGCGGATGGATGGTCGCTGCGGTTCGGGCTCATCGCCGTCGACCAGCACACGCAGGAACGTCGCCCCAGGGCCAGTGCCGGTCTTTACGGAGAGATCTGCCGGCGCAACGCACTGCCCTGACCGGTAGGCCACAGCGCGAGCCCCAGGCACACGAGCAACAGGACCAGCTCGAACTCCCAGGCCCCGATGAACCCTTGTGGGAGTCGCACCAGGCCGATGGCGACGGCCATCTCGGCGGCGAGCAGCAACGCGAAGGGACGCAGCAGGATCCCTGAGAGCAGTGCCAGGCCTCCGGCGAGCTCGAGGGCGCCGATGAGCCACGCCACGGGTTCGGCGAACGGGATGTCCACCGTGAGGAACAACGCCACGGTCCGGTCGTCGTGTCCCCCCAGCAGCTTCAGGTAGCCGTGGGCGAGGAAGACGATCGCGGGCGCGAGGCGGATGACGAGCAGGGCCGCGCGCGGGAGGACTCCGGTGGCGATCCGCCCCCGGCCCGCTACGCCGCCGATGACGATGCGACGCCAGAGCTGCTCGCGTTCCATGGCATGTCGTTGTAATCGGGATCGTTCCGGGCGATCGCTTCCTTCAGGCAGTGGGCGAGCTTGCTGTCGAGGCGGCGCACGATCTCGTACTCGCTCAGGGCGGCGGCCTTGTCCCCTTTCGCCAGGTGCGCCCGGGCGAGGTAATCATGCGCCTGGGGGAACGTCGGCCGCAGCTGGATGGCGATCCGGTAGAGCTCGATCGCCTTCTCGATCCGTCCCATCTTACGGTAGCAGTAGGCGAGGTTGTTGAAGGCCTCGGGGAAGCGCCCGCCGAGCTCGATCGCGCGCTCGTACTCGGGGATCGCGAGCGCCCACTGCTTGGCCTTGTGCAACTCCAGCCCGCGGCGGAACGCCTTGACCGCTTCGGTGCTCACGCCCGCGGGCACGGCGGTAACGTCCGCGGCGGAGGCGGTCGGCGCCAGGAGGGCGAGGATGAGGAAGATCAGGATGGTTCGCATCATCTCATTAGAGCCGGCGATCGCCGCGCCAGTTTAGCGGGTATCCAGTCCCAGGACGCGCCGCGCGTTGCTCGCGAGGATGCTTTCCCGGTCATCCGCGCTCAACTCGAGCCGGTTGAGGATCTCCACCTGTTCCTTCAGGATGTGGTGGCGGTAGCCGCCGTACGCCGTGGAGTCGGTGCCGAAGAGGATGCGCGCCGGCCCGAAGGCGCGCAGCGCGTCGCGGAACACCTGCTCGAGCGTGGGCTGCCCCGGATAGTAGTCCCGCCAGTTGTTCGTGCCGGACGTGTCGACGCAGACGTTGTCCGTGTGGTAGGCCAGGAACAGCGTCTCGCGCAGGAAGCCGGCCCCGAAATGCGCGATGACGAACGTGACCTCGGGGAACTCCTTCACGGCCGCCGAAAGCGGCAGCGGGCTCGCGAAGCTGAGATCGTAGAATGTCCCCACCGTGATCCCGAAGTGGAAGAGGATCGGCAGGCCGGCCTCCGCAGCGGCCTCGTAGACCGGGTACAGGGCGCGGTCGTTGGGGAGGAATCGCTGGATGGGCGGGTAGAGTTTCAGCCCGTTGAGACCCAGGCCGCGGAACCGGGAGACCGTGCGCCAGGCATCGGGATGCCGGGGATCGGACAGCGAGCCCCAGCCGATGAAGCGCTGCGGGTGCAGGCCGACGAACTGCGCGAGTTCTTCGTTGCCTTCTCCGACCGCGATGAACGCTCCGGCCTGAATCCCCGCCGTGTCGAACGCCTCGAGCCAGGAGCGCGCGTGATCTTCCAGGGACCGTCCCTCCAACTCTTTCAGCCGCTCCTCGAAGGTCTTCCCGCGGACCCGCGCCGACTCCATCGCCCGCTTTCGATAGGCAGGCAGGCGGTCGCGCTGCCGGCCCAGCATGGAGGCAGTGATCAGGTGCAGATGGCTGTCGATGATTGCCATGGCGACATTATAGCGAAGCGCACGCATAGTGGGCGGAAGTTCGATGGAAGTTCGCGCTGGCACCGAAGTTGCTCATTAGTAAACGTGGAAGCCGCGGGCTCGGGAAACCGCCGCGGCGGCCGATAGGAAAGGTGGAAGGGCCCGGCGCGGCCGGGGCATCCTCATAGCGATAAAGGCAAACCCGTCGTGAGGCGGGGACGCAAAGCCACGGGACTCCGGAAACGGAGTTAGCCGGGTTGCCGAAGGTGGGGATCTGTTATGCCCCTGATGTCCAAGACGCCCATCTTCGGCGGCAGAAGGTGGGCGTTGTTGTTAGGCAGTAGTCCTCAGCACCGATAACGGCAAACCCGTCGTGAGGCGGGGACGCAAAGCCACGGGACTCCGGAAACGGAGTCAGCCGGGTTACCGAAGGGGAGGACTTCAATGAAGCTGGTTGCCGTTCTGCTCGTCCTGCTGGCGGTGGCCCCGGCGGCCCAGGCCGCATCCACGCAGGTCAGCATCTCGATTCCGGTCACGCAGGCCATCGAAGGCATCACGACCGTCGCGCTGACCTCCGGCGCCGCGACCACCCAGGCCAGGCTCGTCGTGAAGAGCAACGTTCCCTGGACGCTGGTCGCACGCGTCTCCGGAACGATCCCTGGGGCGGCCTTCCGGGTGGGGGCGGGCGCCTGGGCGCCGCTGGACACGGTGACCCCTGTGCTGCGCGGTCCCCGGGGTGTCCACGTCGTGACGGTCGAAGTGCGAACGCAGGGCGCCGCGCAGGGTCTGGTCACCCTGTCTCTCGCGTCGGCGCCCGGGGGGACGCCGTGACCGTCAACAGTCGAGTGGGGCTCACCGGCCTGCCTCCGGGCTGGCATGCCGCATGCTGAGAGATTCCGGGTATGGCGTCCCGGTTGAAGCTGGACTGGGTGGACTGCAGCGCCGACGCGCACCGCGCTCTGGCCCGGGTGCAACTGAGCCTGGATGACGACGCGCGGACCGGCGCAGCGACCGCCCCGATGTCGGAGACCGCGTGGCAGCGAGCAGTGGCAGAGGCCACGCTCCGGGCGATCGCGGCCTTCGTGGGCGGGGCCACCGTCTTCACCCTGGACTCCGTCGCGGAGGTCCGCACCGGGCGCCACCCGCTGATCGTCGTGACGATCGTCATGCACGACGGTCGGCGCGAGGTGTTCCTCTCGGGGACGGCGCCGATCATGGATCATCCGCACGCCGCCGTGGCGCGCGCCGTGCTGCACGGCCTCAACCGCTGGACCGAGCCGTGGCTCCAGCGCGAAGTCAGGCCCGCCTCACCCGCGGATCGCGCGGGTCAGGCGATCCACTGAGGGTGGGTTCTGCCAGAGCCTGTACGATCTCGCGCCGTACCGCCTGATCGCCCTCCGTGTCGAGCCGGCCGGCCAGCGCCTGCGCCGCGTCCGCCCCGCCGATCCTGCCCAGCGCCCACGCCGCGTGTCCGCGCACGATCGCATCCGCATCGTGCAGTGCGCGCACCAGGGCCGGGACCGCGCGCGGATCGCGCAGGTTCCCCAGCGCCACCGCCGCATTTCGCCGGAGCCCACCGCGCTTGGCCCGCTTGATCGGACTGTGCCGGAAGCGTTCTTGATACACGCGCTCATCGATGTGCAGCAGGTCCAGCAGGTCGGGGAACGCGACGTCGCGGCGCGGCGCAAAGGCATCGAGCCGGCCGTTCTTGACCAGGGTGTTGTGCGGGCAGACGTCCTGGCAGACGTCGCAGCCGAAGACCCACGTCCCCATCAGCGGGCGCAGCTCGTGCGGGATCCAGCCGCGCAGCTCGATGGTCAGGTATGAGATACAGCGGCGGGCGTCGACGACGAATGGGGCCACGATGGCGCCCGTGGGACACTCGTCCAGGCAGATCCGGCAGCGGCCGCAGGATCCGTCCAGCGGAGCGTCGGGCTCGAGGGCCAGATCGGTGAGCACTTCGCCGAGGAAGACGAACGAGCCGTGGCCGCTCTTCGTGATGAGCAGCGTGTTCTTGCCGATCCATCCGAGGCCGGCCCGGCGGGCCAGGGCGCGGTCCAGCAGCGGCCCCGTGTCCACGTAATAGCGAGCGACCCCGGCCCCGCGGTCGAGCAGGTAGCGGCTCAGCCGCGCCAGACGCTCCTCCATCACGCGGTGATAGTCGGTGCCCCAGGCGTACGCGGAGACACGGCCGCGCAGATCATCGCCGGCCGGGTCGGGCGCATCCCAGTGGTAGGCCATCGCCACAACCACGGCCGAGCGCGTCCCATCCACCACCTGAGCCGGATGGGCGGCCCGGGATGTCCGGTCGGCCATGTACGCCATCGTCCCGTGCATGCCGGCGTCCACCCAGGCTCGCAGGCGCGGCTCATCGTCCAGGAGCGGTTCGGCCGTGGTGATCCCGACGAGATCGAAGCCGAGATCCCTGGCGAAGGCCTTGACCTCATCCGCCAGGATCATCCCCATTGCCTTCCATTGTAGCCGTCCGGAATGCCACGGTCCGAGGGGGGAGTCAATGTGGAGGAAAGAAATCCTGTTTATCCGCAATAGGGCACCCGGCGGGATGCGTCTATGCAGGTAGCAGCGCTGAGCGGAGGCGGTGGATGGCGGAGGTGGTCGTGCGAGAGGTGCAGTTTGAGGAGATGGTCCATCCACATCTGGACTACCTGTACGCCATGGCCGTCCGGCTCTGCGGGGACCGCGTCGCGGCGGAAGATCTCGTGCAGGACGCACTTCTGCGCGCCTTCCGCGGCTTCGCCCGTCTGCGGAACCGGGAGCATCCACGGCTGTGGCTGGTCAAGGTCCTGACCAGCAGCTTCTACGACCGCCTGCGTCGGGAGCGGCGCGCCGTCGCCGCCGAGGTCGATGTGGACGAGGAGTTCGACCTGTTCGACAAGATCACGGAGGAGGATCCGTTCCCTTACTCCGACCGGGTGCACCTGGACTTCCTGGACCTCTTCGACGACGTGAAGCTGATCGAGGTCCTGCAGCGCGTGCACCCGTCGCACCGGGTTGCCCTGATCCTCGCCTACGTTTACGGCTTCGCCGCCCGTGAGATCGGGACGATCACCGGGAGACCGCTCGGCACAGTGCTGGCCTGGCTGCACCGGGGACGCAAGCAGCTCGAGCGCGAGCTGTGGGAGTATGCCAGCACGCACCATCTGCTGACGCCACACGTGGAGGGGCAGAGGTGATCAGCTGCAAGGAGGCCGTGGCCCGTCTGTGGAGCTATCTGGACCGCAACCTGGGAGATCCACAGGAGCGGGAGCTCGAGGAGCACCTGGGGTTGTGCCGGCACTGTTGCGGCGAGCTCGAGTTCGCCCGGCAGGCCCGGGAGCGCCTGCGCGCCCCGGCCGCCGGGGTCGAGATCCCTCCGGAGGCGCGCGAGCGCGTGGAGCGCTTCCTCGAACGTCTGAGCAAGAAGGACTGACGGCGATGGACACGCACACCCACCCCGTCGCGCCGCAGACTGATGATCTGCTCGGCCAGGAGGCGATCAGCGCCTCCGTGCAGGACGCCTACCGGGCCGTGATCGGCGCAAAGACCGCCGTCGCCGCGCGCCTCTACGGCCCGGAGCAACTGGCGGTGCTTCCGCGAGGGGCGATCGAGCAGGCCCTCGGCGTGGGAAACCCCGTGCGCGCCGCGGGGCTGCGCCCGGGCGAAGTCGTCATCGACCTCGGGTGCGGCGGCGGCATCGACACCATCCTCGCGGCGCGGGGGGTCCTGCCGGGCGGGACAGCCATCGGGCTTGACGTGTTGCCCGGCATGCTCGAAGTCGCGGCCCGGAACGCCGCCGCGGTCGGCGTGACGAACGTGCGCTGGCTGCGCGGGGAGATGGAGGCCATCCCGCTGCCCGACGAGGGCGTGGACGTCATCGTCAGCAACGGTGTCGTCAACCTCTCGCCCCGCAAGTCCCGGGTGTTCGCCGAGATGTACCGCATCCTCCGGCCGGGAGGGCGCTTCTCGGTGGCCGACATCGTGCTGGACGACGATCTGCCCCCGCAGATCGCCACCGACCCGGCGGCCTGGGCGGGCTGAATCTCGGGCGCCCTGGCGGAGCGTGTCTTCGTCAACAAGCTCGTCAAGATCGGATTCGTAGATGTGGGGCGAGGCGAGGAACTGCCGTACGGCGTGGACGAGTGCGAGCAATATCCGACGTTCACGCCGGAGCTGATCGCGCTCATGCGGCGGCTGATCCCGGCGGAGAAGCAGGCGACCGTTGCCCGCTCGGTGATCTTCACGGCGCGGAAGCCCGACCGGTAGGAGGGGCGCAAATGGCGTGGGTGACGATGCTCGGTGAGGACGAGGCGACCGGCGAGCTGCGGGGGCGCTACGAGGCGGATCTGAATCAGCTCGGCTTCGTGATGGAAGCTACCCGCGCCCTCTCCGCGAACCCCGCGCTGGCGATGGCCGTCGATGCTTTCGAGGGCGCGGTCAAGCGGACGTCTCACCTCACAACGCGTGAGCGCCGTCTGATCCACCTGCTTGTCGCCGACCGACTCCGCTCCACGTACTGCGTGCTCGTATTCGCGATTGCCCTCGAGCGGGATCTCGGCGGCAAGGACGGCATCCGGGAGGTCCTGCGGGACTACCGCGTGGCCCCGCAGTTGAGCGCGCGCGAGCTGGCGGTGATCGACTACGCGCTCGCGGCGGCGGTAGGCCACCCGTCGCCGGAGCAGATTGCGGTCCTGCGGGAGGCCGGACTCGATGACGCAGCCATCGTGGACGTGGCGACGACTGCCTGCCTGCGATTGTTCGGCAGCCGTCTCTACGATGCGCTCGGTGTCGAGACCGATCCATTCTTCCTCGAGCAGA
>DASSGA010000110.1:0-2878 GCA_035693805.1 bacterium
AGCAGGATCCCCGGCGGTATGAGCTGGCCGGCACCCGCATCCGCGCGCGGTACGGCCACACGGTCCCGATCGAGACTCCGGGGACAGCGGTGATCCCGCCCGAGTGGCTGTATCATGGCGTCCCGGCAGGAGCGGTCGAGACTTTGCGGACGGTGGGCCTGCGTCCTCTGGACCGGCAGTTCGTGCACCTGTCCGCGACACGCCAGGACGCCCGCGCGGTCGCGGAGCGCCACGGCACGGACGCCGTCGTGGTGACCGTGCTCGCGCGGCGGGCCAGTGAAGAGGGCATCGCCTTCTTCCACGCCTCCGCGGGGATCTACCTGACCCGGCACGTCCCGCCGGAATTCCTCCATCTTCCCAACCCCGCATCCCGCGCGTAGACTGGTCGTGATGCTCCCGGAATCCCTCGTCGCCGACGTCATCGCCCACGCCCTGCGCGGCGGCGCCTCATTCGCCGAGCTCTACGTGGAGCGCTGGAAGCGGCGCGCGCTCCGCGTGCTCAACGGTGAGGTGAAGGAGGCCACGAGCGGTCTCGAGTACGGCGCGGGCGTGCGCCTGTTCTATGGCACCGAGGTGGCCTACGCGTACACGAACGACCTCACGCCGGCCGCGCTGCTCGAGGTCACCGACAACCTGGTCCGGGTGAAAGGCGCCACGGGCCGCGTGGACAGCCGGGGCCGGGGTGGGCTCGACTTCCGGAAAGCCGCCGCCCGCGGCCTGCACACGCCGCGCGTCCCCTTCGACGAACACCCCAAACGCTACCGCCTGGACCGGTTGCGTGACGCCGACGCCGGCGCGCGCCTCACGCCCGAGATCGCGCAGGTCGAATCCACCCTGCAGGAGTGGGAACAGGACGTCCTCATCGCCAACGCGGAGGGGACGTGGGCGGAAGACCGCCGGGTGCGCACGCGCCTCTACGTGAACGCGATCGCCCGCGACAACGGCACGGTGCAGACCGGCACGGCGTGGGAGGGCTTGAGCGTCGGCCTCGAGCTGTTCGACCGCTTCCCTCCGCGAGACGTCGGGAAGCGCGCCGGCGAGCAGGCCCTCACCAACCTGCGCGCGCGGCCCGCACCGGCGGGGACGATGCCCGTCGTGATCGGCAATGCCTTCGGCGGCGTCATCTTCCACGAAGCGGTGGGCCACCTGCTCGAGACGACGTCCGTGGCGAAGAAGGCCTCGGTGCTGTCGGACATGATCGGCCGGCAGGTCGGCAGTCCGGTCGTCACCTACGTCGACGACGGCACGACGCCGCACGGATGGGGCAGCAGCGAGTTCGACGATGAAGGAGCGCCGACGCAGCGCACGGTCCTCATCGAGCGGGGGGTCCTGCAGAGCTACATGGTGGACCGGTGGGGGGCGCTGCTCACCGGGTACGCGCCGACGGGATCGGGACGCCGGCAGGATTACACCTTTGCCCCGACCTCGCGGATGCGGAACACCTTCATCACCACGGGCGACACCCCGATCGAGCGGCTGTTCGCGCAGGTCGATGCCGGATTGTACGCCAAGGCGTTCCGCGGCGGCCAGGTCAAACCGGGCTCGGGTGAGTACAACTTCGGGGTGCAGGAAGCGTACCTGATCCGCAAGGGACAGATCGCGGAGCCCGTGCGCGGAGCGATGCTGGTCGGCAAGGGCCCGGAGACGCTCCAGCGGGTCGTCGCGGTCTCCAGCGACCTCTCGACCGGATCCGGCATGTGCGGCAGCCTCTCCGGCGCGATCCCGGCGGAGGTCGGGCAGCCGCACGTGCTGGTCTCGGAGATCGTGGTCGGAGGAGAGAGCGAATGACGCTCGACGACGCACGGGCGTACGTGCTGGCGAAGGCCAAAGAGCGCGGCGTGGCCGCCGAGGTCCTGGCCGAAGTGGGGCGCGAGATCACGGCCCGTTCGCACCAGCGGAAACTCGAGCACCTCACGCAGGCGGTGCGCGGGGGGCTGGGCGTGCGGGTGGTCGTGGACGGCCGCGTCGGCTATGCCTCCAGCGAGGAACTGACCCCGCAGGCCCTGGACTGGCTGCTCCGGGAAGCGATCGACAACGCCGGGCTGCAGTCGGAGACCGGCGGCTTCATCCCGCCGGGCCAGCACGCCGGGCGCAGGGATCTCGTCGGCGAGTCGCTGCGCGGCTCGCTGGAGGCGAAGGTGCAGATGGCGATCGGCTTCGAGAGCACGATCCGCGAGGACCCGCGCGTGAAGCAGGTCCTCTACGCGTCATACGCGGAGCGTGAGTGGGAGGTGGCGATCGCCTCGACGGAGGGCGCCGACGGGTCGTACCGGCGCGGCGTCGCCGGGATGATGGCCTCGATGGTCATGCAGGACGGCACGAGCCGCAAGCAGAGCTTTGATGACGACTGGGCCACCGCCGTGGCGGCGCTCGAGCCCGGGCGCACCGCCCTCGAGTTCACCGAACGCACCGGCCGGCTGCTCGGGGCCAGGCCGCTCCGCACCGGCCGCTACCGCGCGTACCTCGAACCCAAGGCCGCCGCGGCCATGCTCGCCGCGTTCGCCCCGATGTGGAACGGCAAGAACGTCGCGGAGCGCAAGAGCCCGCTCGCCGGCCGGCTCGGCGAGTCCATCGCCTCGAGCCTCGTCACACTCGTCGACGATCCGCTGTTGCCGGAGGGCCTGGCCAGCCGGCCGGTCGATGCCGAGGGTACGCCGGCCCGCCGGACGGTGCTGGTGGAGGGCGGCGTGCTGCGGTCATTCCTGACCAACTCTGAGACCGCCAGAACGCTTGGAATGGAGAACACCGGCCACGCCTGGCGCACGTACCGCGGGATCCTGTGGGTCGCCCCCAGCAACCTGTTCATCAGGCCGGGTCCCGGCGCGCCCCTCTCCGAAGGGGTCGTCATCGCCGAGGTGATGGGGGTGCACGCCGGAAC
>DASSGA010000111.1:0-3677 GCA_035693805.1 bacterium
GAGCGCCGTTTCCTCCAGCCCCGCCCCCTGCAGCCGGAGGAGCTGCTGCTGGCCGGCGTCCTCGACTCCCAGGTGGTCGACACCGACGGTCTGAAGGTCGTGCGCGTCAACGATCTGCACCTCACCCCCGCCAACGGGGAGGTCCGCCTCATCGCCGCCGACGTGGGGACGATGGGACTGCTGCGCCGCCTGAATCTCGATCGCCCCGTGCAGTCCGTCGCCCAGGCGCTGCGCCGCCCGCTCTCCGACCGGGTCATCCCGTGGAAGATGGTGGCCGCCTTCGGCGGCGGGCTCACCCCGATCAAGCTCAGCGTCTCGCGCCAGCGCCTCCGGGAGATCCACCCCGCCGACCTGGGCCAGTTGATGGAGGACCTCGACCGCGACGAGCGGCTGGAGGTGATGACCGCCCTCGAGCACGAAGCCGCCGCGGACGCCCTGGCCGAGGCCGATCCCGAGGTCCAGACCGACGTGATGAAGAGCCTGCCCAGCGAGCTCGCCGCCGACATCCTCGACGAGATGTCGCCGGACGACGCCACGGACGTGCTCGAGGAGCTGCCGGAGGAGCGCGCCGAGGAGCTGATCGGGCTGATGGCCCCCGAGGAGGCGGCCGACGTCAGGAAGCTGCTCAAGTATCCCGAGGACACCGCCGGCAGCGTCATGACCACGGAGTTCATCGCCCTGCCGGAGGGGCTGACCGCGGAGGCGACGCTGGCCCGCCTGCGGGAGCTGGCCCCCGAGGCGGAGTCCATCTACTACTTCTATGTGGTCGACGGCCAGCACCGGCTGGTCGGGGTGCTGCCCCTGCGCGCCTTGATCATGGCCCGGCCGGCCCAGCCGATCGCCGAGATCATGGCCCGGGACGTCATCTCGATCTTCGCCTACGACGAAATCGAGACGGTGGCGGCCGCGCTGACCAAGTACGATCTGCTCGCCCTGCCGGTCGTGGACGAGACGGGGCGGCTGCTCGGCGCGGTCACGGTGGACGACATCATCGACGTCGTGCTGCGCAAGGGCCGGCGCCGCATCCCCCTGCGGTTCCGCCGGCGCGGCAAGCAGCGCCGGGAGCGCGCCGGGGCGCGCTGATGCGGGGGTGGCTCCAGGCGCGGTGGGCGCGCCTGACGGTGTTCCTGGCGGTGATGGGGCCGGGCATCATCACCGGGAACGTCGACAACGACGCCAACGGCATCGCGACATACTCGATCGCGGGGGCCCACTTCGGCTACGGCCTCCTGTGGACGCTCATCCTCTCCACCATCGCCCTGGCCCTGGTCCAGGAGATGGTGGCGCGCATGGGCGCGGTCACGGGCAAGGGGCTGGCCGACCTGATCCGCGAGCGGTTCCGGGTGCGGCTGACCGTCTTCATCATGATCGTGCTCGTTCTGGCGAACTGGGCGAACACGATCGGCGACTTCGCCGGGATCGCCGGCGCGCTGGAGATCTTCCGGGTCAGCCGCTACCTCGCCGTGCCCCTGGCCGTCCTCTTCATCTGGCTGCTGGTGGTGCGGGGGAGCTACCGGGTCGTGGAGCGGGTGTTCCTCGGCGCCACGGTGATCTACGTGACGTACGTCATCTCCGCGGTCCTGGCCGACCCGCCCTGGGGTGAGGTCCTGCGCGCGGCGGTGCGCCCGACCTGGTCCTTCGACGGGACCTATGTCTCGCTGGTGATCGGGCTCATCGGCACGACGATCGCGCCCTGGATGCAGTTCTACCAGCAGGCCGCGGTCGTGGACAAGGGGATCGGCGCCCGCGACTACGGCGACGCGCGCCTGGACACCTTCCTCGGCGTGATCTCGCTGAACGCGGTGGCCTTCTTCATCATCGTGGCCTGCGGGGCGACGCTGTTCGCCCGGGGGGTGGAGGTGCGGAACGCCGCCGACGCGGCCGTGGCCCTGGCGCCGCTGGCCGGCTCGTACGCCGCGGGGCTGTTCGCGCTGGGACTGCTGAACGCGGGGCTTTTCTCGGTCGCCATCATCCCGCTCTCTACCGCCTACGCCGTGTGCGAGGCCTTCGGCTGGGAGGCGGGGCTGGACCGGACGATGCGGGAGGCGCCCGCGTTCGTGGGGCTGTTCACGGCGATGCTCGCCGCCTCGGCCCTTGTCATCCTCCTGCCGGGCGTGCCCCTGATTCCCGTGATGCTGCTCTCGCAGGTGCTGAACGGGATGCTGCTGCCCTTCGTCCTGATCTTCCTCATTCTGCTCACCGGCGACAGGGAGATCATGGGCGCCCACCGCAACTCGCGCTTCTTCTCGGCGGTGGCCTGGGTGCTCGTCGTCGCCCTGGCCGCCCTGAGCATCCTGCTCGTCGGCGTCACGATCGTGGGAGGCTGAGCATTTGCCGGTCTATCGCATCGAGGGGATCGTGATCCGCCGGACCAATCTCGGCGAAGCCGACCGCATCGTCACGCTGTACACCCGAGACCACGGCAAGCTCGCCGCCGCGGCGAAGGGCGCACGCAAGCCCGGCAGCCGTTTTGCTGGCCGCCTCGAGCTGTTCACGCAGCTGCGCGCGCTGCTGGGGCAGGGACGCACGCTGGACGTCGTCTCGCAGGTGGAGGTGATCGAGCCCTTCGCGGCCGTCCGCACCGATCTGGAGCGCCTGGGGGCCGCCTCGTTCGTCGCCGAGGTGACGGACCGGGCCACGCCCGAGCGAGACCCCCAGCCGGCGGTCTACCACACGGTGCGATCAGCCCTCGAGATGATCGCCGGGGGCGACGCCCAGTTGGCCGCGATGTGGTTCGTCTCGCAGATGCTGGCCCTGGCCGGCTACGCGCCGGTGACGGACCGCTGCACCGTCTGCGGGCGCGAGCCGGCGCGGGGAGCGGCCTTCAGCTGCGCGCTCGGCGGGAGCGTGTGCGCGGCCCACCGCGAGCGGGACCCCGAAGCGGTGCCGGCGTCCCCTGTGGCGCTGGCCGCCATCGGCTTCCTGCGGGACGCATCCCCCAGGACGCTGGGCCGGGTCGCGTTCGACCGGGCGCAGCGTGCCGAGGTCGAGAGCCTCCTGCGCCGGTACGCCGAATACCGCTTCGAGGTCCGGCTGCGCAGCCCGCTTGTCAACGAGCGGCTCGGGCGGGTGCGCTGATTCCTCAGTCTTCCTTGATGACCGTGCGGTCCGCGCCGCGGCCGGATGCGGCGATGGCGATCACCGCGATCAGGACTACCACCGCCAGGATCACGATCCAGGTCGTGCTCATGCCGCCGCCGCCGGGCGCGTCGGGCGCCGAGGGAGCGGGCGAGGGGGCCGGTGCAGGCGCGGGCGAAGGAGCGGGCGTGTAGGGCGGCGCGGCTTCCTGGCCGAGCGCGGCCGCGGCCGCGCCGAACGTGACGAGCAATGTGAGCAGCAGGACGATCAGTCGCATCGTGAGCCTCCGTAGGTGCGTCGTCGGGAACGATTTACCCGAGTGCGTGGTATAGTTGACATACGGAGGTGGACGCTGTGGACATCGACCTTGAACGGGCCCGCCGGGCGCTGACGCAGCTGGGTGAGGCTCTGGACGAGGTGCGCGGCGTCATCCGGTTCGGCACGGATGGCACGGTCCGCATCAAGACGGACGACAAGGTCATCAACCTGCCCATCTCCTGGGCGGTCGCCGGCGCGGTGGCGTTCGTCGTCGCGGCGGTGCTCTCGACCGTCCCCACGCCGACCGGCCGCCGGCGGCGGTACCGCGACGAGGAGCCGCT
>DASSGA010000112.1:0-2325 GCA_035693805.1 bacterium
CCGGTGAGGCCTCGGATTCCAGCAGCGCCAGCCGGCGGTCGGCTTCCGCGAAGATCGCCGCGCGGTCGTTGAAGCCGATCTCGTAGACCATGAACTTGTCGCCGAGCAGCTCGTAGTAGAGGATCAGCCGGCCGCGGTCGGATCCCGCCAGCGCGCACTCGAAGGCCAGGCGGTCGAAGTAGTGCCCCATCGCCTGAGGCAGATAGCTGCGCTCGACCATCTCCCGGAACTTCGTGACCCGAAACAGGGTCGGGGTGTCGCGGAACGTCCCCACGCGGTCGCTCAGGCCGCGCAGCCGCACGGGTTGATTCTTGAACGCCCCGGGGAACCCAAAGCGCAGGGTCTTGTAGAGCGTCCCCCGGAACCCCTGACGCTCCAGCTCGCGCAGCCGGGTCTCCACCGCGTTGTCCGGTTCATCCTCTTCAAAAGGCGTTTGCCGTTCGTAGGCCGCCTTCCGGGGGAAGACGAGGTCGTTCAACCGGAAGCCGCGCGGTTTCTGGTCTGAGGTGGCCAGCTGCTGCAGGAGGTTCGCCTCAAGGGCCTGGTCCCGGTCGATCCGATAGCCGTCCTGTGCCACGATGCGCGTGAGCGGCGAGGCGAGGTCGCAGTGGCAGATCGCCGCGAAGTCGCAGTTGCGGCCGAACCACTCGCACTGGGGCAGGTCCGCGGGGTCGTTGCGGTCGAGGGCGGCACGGAAGAGGTCGCGCCGGCGCAGCATCTCGGTGCGGACAGGGTTCAGGTCGGTGAACTCGACCCGGAAGGCACGGAACGCGGGCTGGCGGCCGAACTGCTCGCGCCGGTAGACGAGCAGCCACCCCGACGGGACCCCCGTCATCGCGCAGTACATGCCGAGCTGATCGATGTAGCTCGCCCGGGCCGCGGCCGGGGTCTCCGGGAGCGAGGCGGTGGTCTTCAGCTCGACCGGGGCTTTCTCATAGATGTCGATCTTGCCGACGACGCCTTCGTACTCGACGAACTGCTCCACGAACTCCTCGGTGGAGGCGGCCCGCCCGAACAGTTCATGGAAGCCGGTGCCGGCGAGCATGAACTGCGCACGGTCGGGGGAGGGCTGGACCTCCGGCCGAGTCCAGCGGAAGAAGGCCTGCCGGGGGTTGACGAGGTCGGTGACGGCGATCCGGCGGCGCGCGGACTGGGTCTGGATGGCGGCGGTCAGCTCATCCTTGAGGGTGCGGTTCGCGTCGATGACCCGGACGAATCCGGCCGAGAACGGTAGCATCGGGCTACCCGGGACGCCCGCAAACGAGCTCGAGGGGCTCCGAGACCTGACCGCGCAGGATGCGCGCGAACGCTTCTGTGGAGACGACGGGGATTCCCTGGTGGGCCCCCAGCCGCAAGAGGTGGCGGTCTCGGCTGACGATGTAGTCGGCACTCCCGAGGACTGCGCAGGCTACCACGACATCGTCGTCGGGGTCTTCCGGCACGACCCTCGGTATATCGGTCAGTGTCACGAGGATGGCGTGGCTCCTCAGCGCCGTCACGGAGGTGGCGACGCGTTGGGGCGTGATGTGTCTGAACTTCCCTATGATGTGCGGCCGTCGCAGGACGGATGCGTAGTCGGCCATGATCTGCTCACAGGTGATAAGGCTGCTGTCGCCCTGCTCCCATGAGGCGATGAGCAAAGCGGCGGGTCCTGTGCTGGAGATCGCCGCCTGGATGAGGGCCCGGACATCGGGGACGACGCGATACACGGCTACCGTCGCGTCCGCTGGCGGCGGCGTTCCGCCCGCATCTTTTCGACCTCCTGCTCGACCACCTCGGCCACCTCGTTGGGGTCCACATCCTTGTTCGCTTCCCAGATTTCATGGAAGACGCGGAAGGCCGCCTCTCGTCGCTGCTCCATCTGCTCGTACCGGGCATAGGGGATGATCACAGCGAGAGGCTTCCCGCGTCGCTGGATCACGAACTCGTTGCCCTGATAGTGAGCTTCGTCAAGGATCTCCCCGAGGCGATCCCTGACAGCGTTTGTGTCGAGCACCTTGCGGCTCATCCACCGGCCCCCCCCAAACCTCGAACTCCGTGGCAAGTCCCATGTTATAGGATTTTGATCAGAATCGGCCTCGGATACGGCCGGGGAGCGTGGGGGCCTATGCCAGGGAGACCTAGGGGGGCCCGCCAAAAGGACGGCGGTGATGCTCTCACGAAAGCGGTAATCGGTTTCCACTGATCTCCCAGGGGGTGTCACTGTGAGGCGGCAATGGCTGGTCGGATTGGTCATGCTGCTCCTCGTCGCGTCGCTGTTCCCGGCGGGCGCGAGCGGGCAGGGGTCGGTCAAGCTCACGTTCTGGAGCTGGCGGCCCGAGGACA
>DASSGA010000113.1:0-3507 GCA_035693805.1 bacterium
GTTCCCGCCCCCGCCGGCTTCCAGGCCGCGGTGCGGTCGAGAGTGGCCGCGTCCGCGCCGGGGCGGACGGCCCAGAGGATCCTGCCGCGGCTGCATCTGTCCTGGAAGACCGCGGGCGCCGTGGCGGCCGTACTGCTCATCGGCATCTTCTCGGTCAACCTGCTGCGCGAGATCCAGCCTCAGTACCGGCTCGGTCAGGATGCCGCGCCGCGCGGCGCCGGGCCGCAGGGGATCACACTGCCGGGTTCCGCCCCGGCCTCCCCGGAGCGCTCCCTCACGACGAAGGGCGCCACCCCGGCGCCCGCGCTGCGCCAGATCATCCGGTCGGCGCACCTGCAGCTGGCGGTCGATGATTTCGACGCGACCTTGCGGGCGCTGGTCGGCATCGCGGAGGGGGCCGGCGGTTTCGTCGCCTCTTCCTCCTACTCGCAGGTCGGCCGTGCGCCCGAAGGGATTTTTACGCTGCGCGTGCCGGCGTCGAAGTTCGCGCAGGTCCTCCTCGACGTGGAGCGCCTGGGCACGGTGGAGACGCGGCGCATCAGCGGTCAGGATGTCACCGAGGAGTTCGTGGACCTCAGCGCGCGCGTGCGCAACCTTGAGCACCACGAGCAGCGTCTGCTGTCGTTTATGGAGCGGGCGACGAAGGTCACCGATCTGCTGGCCATCGAGCAGGAGCTCTCGCGCGTGCGGGGTGAGATCGAGATGCTCACCGGCCGGCTGCGGTTCCTGGGGAACCAGGTCGAGCTGGCCACGGTCGAGGTGGCGATGCGCCAGAAGGTCGCTCCGGTGGGCGGCGGCCTCTGGGACTTCGGCGCGACGCTGGGGCGGATGAAGGCGGCATTCCTCACGACGATCCGGCAGATCCTCGGTGCCGCGGAGAGGGTGGCTGTCATCGGCAGCGCCCTGGTGCCGGTTGCCGTGCTCGCGGTCGTGGTCTGGCTGGCGATCCGACGCATCCGCCTGCGGACCGTCTGACCGCTGCCCCCGACGGGCATGGGACAGGTGATCGTCGCCCGTCCCCCCCGACGAGCCACCATAAGATGAAACGCTACGTGCGGTATCTGGCCGCATCACTGCTGCTGCTTGCGCCGGCCACGATGGCGCTGGCGGGGTACGCCCAGCCGTCGTTCATCACCCCGACCTGGGGCTGGTTGAGCTCGGGGCAGGGATGGCGGATCGATCCGCTACGCCCGACGATGTGGCAGCACCACTGGGGGATCGACATCGCCGCGGACATCGGCACGCCGGTCTTGACCAGCGCCCCCGGCATGGTGACGTTCGCGGGCTGGTACGCCGGGTACGGTCAGACGATCTACGTCGATCATGGCAGCGGGTGGACGACGCTGTACGCCCACCTCAGCCGGATGGATGTCCAGGTCGGGCAGGTCCTCCAGCGCGGGGAGGCGATCGGCGCGGTCGGGAGCAACGGGCGCAGCACCGGCCCCCATCTGCACTTCGAAATCCGTCTGAACAACCTGCCGGTCGATCCGATGAAGTACCTGGGTCGCTAGTCCTCAATCCGGGGCCGGCGGCATCACGGCCTCCGCGCCGGCGGTCCTGACGTCCGCGATCTGGATCAACATCACCGCCGCGGCGATTGCCAGCCCGCCCATGATCTGCCCGGAGCTGAGCCGTTCCCCCAGGATGAGGAAGGCCGCGGCGCTGCCCACGACCGGCTCGAACGTTGCGGTGAGGCTGGCCGCACTCGACGAGATCGTCCGCAGTCCGGCGAGGAACAGCCAGAACGGCAGGATCGTCGCGAACACGATGATGAACCCGAACAGCGCCCACTCGGCGGCGCCGTGTCCCGCATACGCCTTCCAGGGCGGCACGATCACGCTCCAGAGGAGCGCGCCCGTCCCCAGCGCGTAGAGCAGGGACGTCGTGGTACCCGCCTGCCGCACGCGCCCCCGTCCGAGGATGGAGTAGACACCGAATGCGACCGCGGAGAGGATCCCCGTGGTGAGGCCGAGTCCGCTCACCCGGATCCCCGCGCCCCCGGTGACCAGGAAGTAGCTGCCCGCGAGGGCGAGGCCGATCGCGGCAGACTTGAGCGCACCCAGCGGTTCGTGCTCGAACGCCCAGCCGTAGAGCGCGACGAAGACGGGGGCGGTGTATTGCAGGAAGATTGCCGTGGAGACGTCCGTCACGCTGATCGTAAAGTAATACAGGAACTGCGTCGACGCCATCACCGCGCCGAACAGCGCCAGTCGCGCGAGCTGCGGCCCGCCCACGCGCAGACGGTGCCTTCGCAGCGCGAGCGCCGCGAGCACCACCGCGAAGGCCCCGGTGAGCCGGATCTCGATGACCGTCCACGGCTCGACCTGACGGTTGAAGAGCGACTTCGCCACGACCCCCGAGACACCCCAGAGGGTCGCGGCGGCCGTAACGGCCAGGTAGCCCCGCAGCTTCTCGCGGGCCGCGGTCACGCCGCCATCAACGCGCGCAGGCCGAGCACGAATCCCGCGAGCATGTCCGCCCCCGAGGTTTCCCCGAAGGCCATGATCCGCCGCGCCGCCGAGTCAAGGGCCCCCGGGCCCGCTGTCTGGGGGGCGAGTGCATCCCGCAGCGCGTGCCACGCCTCACCGGCCTCACCCCGCGACGCCGCCTGCAGGTAGGCGCCGCTGACCCGTGTCGTTCGCTCCGCCGCCGCCCGCAGGATGACCTCGCGCAGCCGGGGCGGCTGGGGAGAACGCACCAGGGTGAGCGCGAGCATCGCCCCCGCCAGGACGTCGTCCCCGGAGGGGGTGAGGCCGGGTCCGAGACCGGCCAGACGGCCGGCCGCCTCCCGCACCATCCGGGCGTTTCCCCGATGGAGGCCTTCCGCCAGGACCGACATCGCTTCAGCGGCCCGCCAAGGGCGACGCTCAGCGCGGGCCAGGCTCTCTTCCGGCGCCTCGGCAAGAATCGCCTCGAGCGCAGCGACCCGCGCCCCGAGCGTACGTGCGTCACGCCTGGCCACCGCCTTGAGCCGCGCGGGCCACACCGGCGTTCCTGTGGTATCCACACGGATACGGTCGCCGATGTCCAGGGCATGGGGTGAGATCCGGACGGCCTGTCCGGCGGCCAGCTGCTCGAACGAAAAGGCGGCCGGAGCGGTCACGACGACGTTCAGCGGGCCATTCAGCAGATCCGGGGCGACCACCGCGACGATCGCCCCACGCAGATCGAGGTAACACGAGCGTGCGAAGGTCGCCGCGACGGTGCCGCTCGCGCAGGTGCGGAGGATGCCGGCGGCGGTCGACCCGATCGAACGGGCGGGCAGGACGACCCGGGTCACGCCCGCTCGCGCAGGCGCCGGGCGGCGTCGCGGACGGCGTCGACGATCCCCTGGTAACCGGTGCAGCGGCAGAGGTTGCCGCTCAACACCTCGCGGATCTGCTCGTCCGTGGGATCGGGCGTTTCGTTGAGGAACGCGAGCGCGCTCATGAGGATGCCCGGCGTGCAGAAGCCGCACTGCAGGCCGTGGTGGTCCCTGAAGGCGTCCTGCAGCGGATTGAGATGCTC
>DASSGA010000114.1:0-4837 GCA_035693805.1 bacterium
CTCGAGCACGAAGAACTGCCACGGCTCCGTTAGCCGGTGGTTCGGGGTCCACACTGCGGCCTCGAGCAGTTCCTCGATGACCGTGCGCGGGATCGCATCGGGCTTGAACTGGGGAATGCTGCGTCGGGTACGGATGGCCTCGAGGACGTCCATGGAAGGAGTATTCATCCATCCTTCGCCCTATTCTCCTTCCCCGCACCGATGATAAGGTGAACGCGTGAAGACGCTGGTGCGCCTGGCCTGGCGCAACGTGTGGCGGTACCGCCGGCGGACCATCCTGTTGGTCCTCGTCGTCGCCTATTCGGCGTTCGCCACCATCTTCTACTGGGGATTCCTGGACGGCTTCACCACCTCGGTGATCACGGCCCAGGCCCGTTTCGTCGGTGCGCCGGTGCTGATCACGAACGTTGCGTACCGGGACGACCCGGACCCCGAGAACGCCTTGCCCGACCTGGCGTTCGTTCCCGCGCTGCGGAGTGATCCGCGCGTGCGGGAGGTCGCCCCGCGCCTGGAGTTCCCCGCCCTCATCCGCTCCGCGTACACCGCGGAATCAGTGCTGGCCCGCGGGATCGACCCCGAGCACGAGGCAGCCGTCAGCGCCGTCCCCTCACACGTCGTAGAGGGACGGATGCTGCGGGCGCCGGGTGAGCTGGTGCTGGGGCGCGGTCTGGCCTCCCGCATCGACGTGCGCGTGGGCGAGCGGGCGGTCCTCGACACCGCCGGAGAAGCCGGGCCGCAGGCGGCGGGACTCGTGCTGGTCGGCCTCGTCGAGACCTCCGCCCCGGCCGTGGACGACCATGCGGTCCTCGTACACATCGACGATGCGCGGGCGCTCAGCGGGGCTCGCACCGCGACCGGGCTCGCCCTCGACGTCCCGCACGGCGAGGAGGATGCGGTCGCCCGGGCGGTGCGCCCCCTGCTCCCACCCGGCGTGGGGGCCTACGGGCCACTGGAGATGCTCGGCGCGATCCGCAAGGACATCGAGGCGAACCGCTACTCATCGATCCCAATCATCTTCATCTTCTCGCTGGTCGCCGCCGCGGCCGTGACGAGTACGGCCGTGGTGAGCGTGATCGAGCGCACCCGCGAGTTCGGCATGATCTCGGCCCTCGGGCTGGCGCCCACCCGTCTGGCCACGGTGGTCATCCTCGAATCGATCATCACCAGCCTCATCGGCTGGGTGGTCGGGCTGGCCGGCGGCTACGCCACGATCGCCGTTCTGGCGCGGGTCAACGTGATCGGCGGGCTGCTCGGCTCCACGTACAGCCGCGCCTTCACCTCGCTCCCCCTGACCGAAGAGATCTACGCTGCGGTCCACCCGGTCTACGCGCTGTATGCCTCGCTGACCGTGGGGATCGCCGCGCTGCTCGCGCTGCTCATCCCCGCCCGCAGGGTCCGGCGGCTGCGACCGGCGCAGGCCATGCGCATGGAATGAGGAGGACCTGATGAACCGCAAGATACGCGTCACAGCCCTGGTGCTGGCGGTGCTCGCCACGGCCACCGCCAAGGCCGCGCCGGATGCCCGCACCGTGCTGCGCGCGATCGAGGACAACCATCGGGGCGGCGCCGGCCGGGCGACCATCACGCTGACGGTGTCGCGTCCGGATCGCCGGACCGAGTACGTCCTCGTGGTGTGGAGCGATGGCGAAGAGCGGGGGCTCGTCCAGGTCAAGTCCCCGGCGCGCGATGCCGGGCAGGCGTTCCTCAAGGTCGGCGACAACCTGTGGGTGTACACGCCGCGGCTGAAGCGGACCCTGCGTCTGCCGCCCAGCGGTCGGAGCGAGAGCTTCCTCGGCTCCGACATCTCTTATAGCGACCTGAGCGGCCGCGACATCGAACAGGACTACACCGCCCGCGTCGCCTCCGCGGACGCGAAGAGCGTGGTCCTGGAATTGATCCCAAAACCCACCGCACCGACACCGTACGGCAAGCTCACCGTGACCGCCGACGCCTCGACCTTCGCGCCGCAGGAGTGGCTCTTCTACGATCAGCGGGGTCAGGCCGTCAAGCGCGTGGCGTTCTCGGAGCACACGAAGATCGGGGACCGCCTCTTCCCGACGCGGACGATCGTCGAGGATCTCCTGCGCTCAGGGTATCGCACGACTGCGGTGTACAGCGACTACCGCTTCGGGGTGAAGGTGCCGGAGGCATGCTTCACCCTGCAGGCGCTCGAACAGGGGTGTGAGTAGTGCTGGTCCTGGCCTGGCGAAACCTCTGGCGCCACCGCACCCGCAGTCTCGGCGCGGCCGTGGCGGTCGGCTTCGTCGTCTGGATGAGCGTCCTGTACTTCGGGCTGGTCGGAGGGACCCGGGACGGTCTGTACGTGAACCTCACGGACGCGGTCGGTCACGTCCAGATCCACGTGCGGGACTACCGTGACATGCGCGACTTCCGGCAGGCATTGATCCCCGCCGCGGGAGCGCTGAGGGCTCGCATCCAGGCGGCGCTTCCCGGCTCGCAGGTCGCCGCCACGCTCGAGGTGCCGGCCCTGCTCTCCGGCCAGGACCGCGCGCGCGGCGCGATGCTCGCGGGACTGGACCAGCCTCCTGCGATCCGCGAGCGATTCGGTGAGAAGTATCTGACGGAAGGGCGGCTCCCCGGAGCGGCCGACCTGGACGGTATCGTCCTCGGCGGGGGCCTGGCTCGGACCCTGCAAGTGGGCCTGGGTGACACGGTCTACGCCTATGCCCCGGGCACGGATGGCACCGGCGCATCAGCGTACACCGTCGTGGGCATCCTCCACTTCCCAGAACCTGCGCAGGACGCGCGCGGGGCGATCCTGTCTCTCGCCGCGGCCCAGGAGCTCGCCGCCCCAGGCGCGCTGACCCGCTTCGAGCTGCACGTCCCGGAGTTCCGCCGCACCACCGACGACGCCGGATTGGTCCCCCTGCGCGACCGCCTGCAGGAGGCCCTGGGACAACAGGTCGTCGTGGAGACCTGGCGGGAGACGTACCCTGCCCTGAGCGACCTCGAGCAGGCCCTCCGGCCGATCGTGCTGATGTTCGTCGGCATCTTCTTCGTCCTGACAGGGCTGCTGGTCGTGAATACCATCTACCTGAGCGTCATCGAGCGGACCCGGGAGTTCGGCGTCGTCATCGCCCTGGGAGCCAGGCGCGGGCGCGTCATGCGCATGGTGCTCACGGAGAGCCTCGTGCTGTGCGGGACCGGCGCCGCCGTGGGACTGGCGCTGGGGCTCCCGATCGTCGCCCGCATGGCCCGCGGGTTCGCGTATCCGTTCGACTGGGGGGAGATCGCTGAAGCCTACGGGCTGCCCCGGGTGATGTACGCCAGCATCGCGCCGGTCGAGGTCGTGATCATCGTGGCGTTTGCGATCGGCATCGGCGTACTTGCCGCGCTCTGGCCGGCGAGGGTCGCCGGTCGGCTGGCGCCTGTCGAAGCGATGCGCTTCGTCGCATAATTCGCTCGTGTAGGGGGATGGGATGGACGCCTTGGTGCGGGTGCGGGGACTGACGAAGATCTACCGGCTGGACGGGCAGCAGACCACCGCGCTGAACGATGTGAGCCTAGACATCGCCCCCGGCGAGTTCACCGCGATCGCCGGACCGTCGGGCAGCGGGAAGAGCACGCTGCTGCACCTGATCGGCGGTCTCGATCATCCGACCGCGGGCGAGGTCTGGCTGGAGGGGGAGCGCATCGACCGGCTCGACCACAACCGCCTCGCGGAGCTGCGCCTGCGGTCGTTCGGCTTCGTGTTCCAGGCCTACAACCTGATCCCGGTCCTCTCCGCGGTCGAGAACGCCGCCTTCGTCCTCGAGCTCCGCGGCGTCCCCCGGGCGGAGCGGGAACGCCGGGCCCGCCGGGCGCTGACCGACCTCGGCATCGGGGACCTGTGGCGGCGCCGGCCCAACCAGCTGTCCGGCGGGCAGCAACAGCGCGTGGCCGTCGCGCGCGCGCTCGCGGCCGAGCCGAAGGTGATCCTGGCCGACGAACCGACGGCGAATCTGGACGGCACCACAGGGATCGCGCTGATCGACGAGATGAAGCACCTCAATCGCGAGCACGGCGTCACCTTCGTGGTGGCCACGCACGACCCGAGGCTGCTCGAGCGCGTTAACCGGATTGTCTACCTGGAAGACGGGCGGATCGTCCGCGATGAGGCGCGCGCGCCCTAGCCTTCTGATCCTCCCCGCCGTCCTGCTCGCCGCCCTCGGCGCGCTGCCGGCCCCGTTACCCGCCGCGGTGACGCGCACCGAGCTCGAGCTCAGCACCATCGCCACCGTGGGAGCCGGCGGTCCGCCGGTCATCCAGTGGAAGGCCGCGGCGCACATCGACGCGCGGTTCACGGTGGGCCCCGCCGCGTTCGTGCTCACCCTCGATCCGGGGATCATCCTCGGCACGCCGTCGCAGTCATCGACTGGACTGACCGAGGCCTATCTGCAGTACCGGCGCCTGCCCTTCGACCTGCGCATGGGCGTGGAGCGCATGCCGCTCGAGACGGCGCGCCTGACGCTGCCTTTCTCGATCGAGCCCGTGGACGTGCTCGGCAACCGCCTTGGACGGCTCGGTGCGCGGCTGCTCTGGTATCCCAATCCTTCCACTCGGGTCCGGCTCGCGCTGATCGAAGACGCCGGCCGGATGCTTCCCGCGGCGAGCCTGCGGCATGAGTTTCCCTCGTTCGAGGTGGAAGCGCACGTGCTGTCGATCAGCGGAGCGAGGATGGCGTACGGGGCTGGAGCGAGCGGTCTGATCGGGGATCTGGTCGTCTACGGTGAACTCTGGACCCTCACGTCCCCGTCCGAGTCACGTTATGCTCTCGGAGTAAGCGGCAGCTTCGAGGATGGCATCTGGACGATTGAAGGAGGTTACGCCGCGGGGC
>DASSGA010000115.1:0-14546 GCA_035693805.1 bacterium
GAGGCGATGCTCCGCCTGGCGCAGCCTGTTCCGCCCGGGCGAACCGCGACGAGCGTGGAGGCCGCCCTGCAGGCCGCCGAGGCGATCGGCTATCCGGTTGTCGTCCGGCCCGCCTTTACCCTTGGGGGCACCGGTGGGGGCATCGCCGCTGATGCCCGGGCCCTGGCTGAGGTCGCGCGAGGCGGGCTGCAGAGCAGCCCGATCCAGCAGGTGCTCGTCGAGCGGTGCGTGCTGGGGTGGAAGGAGATCGAGTACGAGGTGATGCGGGACACGAGCGGGACGGCGATCACCGTCTGCAACATGGAGAATATCGATCCGATGGGTGTGCATACCGGCGACAGCATCGTCGTGGCGCCATCCCAGACGCTCTCCGACACGGACTACCAGCGTCTCCGCACCGCGGCGCTGCGCATTATCGAGGGACTGGGCATCGCCGGCGGCTGCAACATCCAGTTCGCCCTCGATCCGCAAGGGGGGGATTACTACGTGATCGAGGTGAATCCGCGCGTCTCCCGCTCCTCCGCGCTGGCCAGTAAGGCCACCGGCTATCCCATCGCGCGCGCTGCGGCGAAGATCGCCGTCGGGCTGCGCCTGGATGAGATCCCCAACCGCGTTACCGGCGCGACCACCTCGGCCTTCGAGCCCGCGCTCGACTACGTCGTCGTGAAGATCCCGCGCTGGCCGTTCGACAAGTTCCCCCAGATGGACCGCCGCCTGGGGACGCAGATGAAGGCCACAGGCGAGGTGATGGCGATCGGGCGGACGTTCCCCGAGGCGTTGCTGAAGGCGCTGCGCTCACTCGATGGTCCCTCGGTGGGGCTCGCGCTTGCCGAGGCCGCCTCGTGGACCGGCGGCGAGCTGGACCGGCTGCTGGCCGAGCCGAGCGATCTGCGTCTCTTCGCTGTGGCCGAGGCCCTGCGCCGGGGGATGGACGTTGCCCACGTCGCCGGGCGAACGTACATCGCCCCCTACTTCATCGGTCGGGTGGCGGAGATCGTGGCCTGCGAGCGCGGTCTTGCTCGAGGGGAGGTGGAACTCAGGGATGCCAAGCGCCTCGGCCTGCCGGATGCCGTCATCGCTGCCATCACGGGCGAGCGTGAAGAGGCCGTGCGCGCCCGCAGGCAGGCCGAGGGACTCCGTCCGGTCTTCAAGGTGGTCGACACGTGCGCGGGCGAGTTCCCCGCCCAGACGCCGTATTTCTACTCGACCTATGAGACGGAGGATGAAGTCCCCGACTCCGCCCGTCCCCGCGTGCTGGTGCTCGGCTCGGGCCCGATCCGCATCGGCCAGGGCATCGAATTCGACTACTCGACGGTGCACGCCGTGAAGGCCCTGCGGGAAGCGGGCCGCGAGGCGGTCATCGTCAACAACAACCCGGAGACCGTCAGCACCGACTTCGATATCTCGGACCGGCTGTACTTCGAGCCGCTCACGCTGGAAGACGTCCTGCACGTCGTCGAGCGCGAGCGGCCGACAGGCGTGCTGGTGCAGTTCGGCGGGCAGACCGCGATCAACCTCGCCGGGCCGCTCGAGGAGGCCGGGGTCGCGATCCTGGGGACGCCGGTGGCGTCGCTGGACATCTCCGAGGACCGTGAAAAGTTCTACGCGCTGCTGGGCACGCTCGACATCCACTGCCCCGAGGGCGGCGCCGTCGCCTCGGTGGAGGAGGCCCGCGCGCTCCTCCGCCGGCTCGGTCTCCCCGTGCTCATCCGCCCCTCATATGTCCTGGGGGGACGCGGGATGGAGGTGGCGGAGACGGCGGATGACGCCGTGACGGCTGCGGCGACCGCGCTGGGCGCGGCACCCGGGTATCCGGTGTTGATCGATCGCTACGTGGCCGGGATGGAGCTCGAGATCGACGCCGTCACCGACGGCACCGCGGTGCTCATCCCGGGCATCATGGAGCACGTCGAGCGGGCCGGCGTGCACTCGGGCGACAGCATCGCGGTATTCCCCGCCCAGACCGTTCCCGAAGCAGTCGAAGAGCGCGCCATCGAGATCGCGGCGCTGCTCGCCCGGGCGCTCCACGTGCGCGGCTTCCTCAACGTCCAGTACGTTTACGACGGGACCCGGCTGTACGTCCTGGAGGCAAACCTGCGCAGCAGCCGGACCGTGCCGTTCGTCAGCAAGGCGGTCGGTGTACCGCTCGTCCAGATCGCGACCCGTGTCATGCTGGGCGACGCTCTGGCCGATCTCGGATTCGCCGGGCTCCACCGCCTGGCCTCGCCACCGCGGGTCGCCGTCAAGGCGCCGGTGTTTTCCATGGAGAAGCTGGGGCGTGCCGAAGCAGCTGTCGGGCCGGAGATGAAGTCCACGGGCGAGGTGATGGGGATCGATACCGATCCCGAGGTGGCGATGTTCAAGGCCATCACCGCCGCTGGCATCGTGGCGCACGAGCGGTCCGTGCTGGCCTCCATCGCGGACCGGGACAAAGCTCAGGCCCCCGAGGTGTTCGGTCTCTTCGCGCGGGCGGGCTTCCGGTTGCTGGCCACCCCCGAGACCGCGTCCTTGCTGCGCTCGGCCGGGCTCGAGGTTACCGACGTCAGCCCGCAGGACCCGTTCGCCGCCGCCGTCGGGCTCGTCGTGAACACCCCGACGCGTGGGGGCGACTCATCCCGTGATGGTTTCCAGTTGCGGCGGCGTGCCCTGGAGCGCCGCATCCCCTGCCTGACCTCGCTCGACACCGCCCGCGCGGTTGCCAGGGTCCTGACCATTGTCCCCGCGCTCGTGTCGGTAGAACCCCTCGCCGGCAGGCCGCTCGAGTAGACTACGGGGCGCGGCCGTCCCCAACCGGCTTGCATCTTTATTCAAGATTGAGGTATGATTATGCGCACATTCCCCTCGGCGAGAGGGACCGGAGGTGTCCGTGGCGGTCCGGGTCAGCATCATCGGGGTATCGGGATACGGCGGCGGCGAGCTGGCCCGCCTGCTGGCCGGCCATCCCGAGGTCGAGCTCGTCCACCTCACCGCGGAATCGCGCGCGGGAGAGGCGATGGCCGAGCTGTACCCGAATCTGCGCGGCTTCACCGATGCCGTCACCGCGCCCACGGACGTAGAGCGCACCGCCCGCGACTCGGATGTCGTCTTCATCGCGCTGCCCAACGGGAAGGCCATGGCGATGGCGCCGTCGATCGTGCCCCACGCGCGCGTCATCGACCTGGGTGCCGACTTCCGCTTCCGCGACCCGCTGGTCTATGAGCAGTGGTACAAGACCCCCCACGCCTGTCCCGATCTGCTGGAATCCTCCGCCTACGGCCTGACCGAGTTCCGCCGCGCGGAGATCCGCCGCTCGCGCATCACCGGCAACCCGGGCTGCTATCCGACCGCGGCCCTGCTGGCCGTCCTGCCGTTCCTGCAGTCGGGAACGGTTGAGTCTTCCGGCGTCATCATCGACGCGAAATCGGGCGTGTCCGGCGCCGGGCGGTCGGCGACGCTCGGCACGCACTTCTCCGAGGTCAACGAGAACGTGAAGCCGTACAGCGTGGCCGGGCACCGCCACACCCCCGAGATCGAGCAGGAACTGTCGGCGCTGACCGGGGCACAGGTCGCCGTCACCTTCACGCCGCATCTCATCCCGATGACCCGCGGGATCCTCGCCACCGCGTACCTCCACGTTCACGACGGGCTGACCACGGAGGGGGCCACCGCGATCCTGCAGGAGGCATACGCGACCGAGCCGTTCGTGCGCGTGCTCACGGATGGCCTGCCGCAGACGAAGGCCACCAGCGGCTCGAACTTCTGCGACGTGGCGGTCCGCGTGGACCCGCGCACCCGCACGGCGATCGCGATGGCCGCGCTCGACAACCTGGTCAAGGGCGCCAGCGGCCAGGCGATCCAGAACATGAACGTCATGCTGGGTCTCCCCGAGGAGCTGGGGCTGCGCTCCCCGGGGCTGTATCCATAGGTCATCACGGAGGCATACACGTGGCGACGATGATCGAGCAGGGTTCCTTCCAGCGCGTGGAGGGCGGGATCACCGCGGCGAAGGGCTTCCGCGCCGCCGGGATCCACTGCGGCATCAAGGCCTCGCGGCCAGATCTCGCCCTGATCGTCGCTGACTCGCTCGCCTCGGCGGCCGGGGTGTTCACGACCAACCTGGTCAAGGCGGCCCCGGTGCTCGTGAGCCAGGAGAAGATCCAGTCCGGCGCCGCGCAGGCCATCATCGTGAACAGCGGGAACGCGAATGCCTGCACCGGGGCCCAGGGGATGGCCGATGCCCGCGAGATGAGCTCGCTCACCGCTCAGGCGCTCGGCATCGCCGAGGAGTTCGTCCTCGCCGCGAGCACGGGCGTGATCGGGATCCCGCTGCCGATGGATGCCCTGCGCGGCGGCATCCCCATGTTGCCGGCCGCGCTGAGCGCGGACGGCGCATCTGCCGCCGCGGCCATCCTTACCACGGACGCATTTGCCAAGACCTCGGCCATGCGTCTCCCGGTCAAGGGTCGGGTCGTGACCATCGGCGGGATGGCCAAGGGAGCGGGGATGATCCATCCCGACATGGCCACGACGCTGTGTTTCCTCACGACGGACGCGGCCGTCCCGGCGCCCGTGCTGCGGCGCGCGCTGCGGCAGGCCGTCGACCGCTCCTTCAACGCCATCTCCGTGGACGGCGACACGAGCACGAACGACACGGTCTTCCTCCTCGCGAACGGGCATGCCGGGCACTCCCCGCTGCTCGAAGAGGATGAGGACTTCGCCGCCTTCACCGCGGCGCTCACCGCTGTGGCTACCGACCTGGCGAAGCTGGTGGTCAGGGACGGGGAGGGCGCCACGAAGCTCATCACCATCGCGGTGCGCGGCGCCCGGACCCCGGCGGATGCGCGACGGGTGATGCATGCCGTGATGACCTCACCGCTCGTGAAGACCGCGATCTACGGCGGGGAACCCAACTGGGGCCGCATCCTCGCCGCGGCCGGACGCTCGGGGGCCTCGGTCGTCCCGGACCTGGCCGAGATCTCCATCGCCGGCGTGCCGGTCGTCCGCGGCGGGCAGGGCCTCCCCGGTGAACTGCTGCGCGCGGCGGAGGCGATGGCTCTCTCGGAGTATGAAATCGTGGTCGACCTGCACCTCGGCGATGGGGCGGCCACGGGGTGGACGTGCGACCTCAACGAGGGTTACGTCAAGATCAACGCGGGCTACATGACGTGATCGACGTGGCGATCGATCTTGGGGACTCGCTGGCCCGGGCGCTGCAGTACGTCAACGCCTGGAAGGGCAAGACCGTCGTCGTGAAGTTGGGCGGCAGCGTGATGTCCGCCGACGACCGGGGCACGGTCGTCGGCGACCTCGTTCTCCTGAAGGGTGCGGGCGTGCATCCCGTGGTTGTTCACGGCGGCGGTCCCGAGATCACGCAGCTGCTCGAGCGGTTGGGCAAGACGAGCCGGTTCGTGAACGGCCTGCGCGTGACGGACGAGGACACGATGGAGGTCGTCGAGATGGTCCTGGCCGGCCGCGCGAACAAGGCACTGGTCTCGCTGATCAGCCGGGCCGGCGGGTCTGCGGTGGGCATCAGCGGGAAGGACGGCAAGGTCTTCCAGGCGCACCGGCTGGCTCCCGAGCTCGGCCAGGTCGGAGAGATCGACGCCGTAGACACTTCGCTCGTCACGCTCCTCTCCCAGGCCGGGTACATCCCGGTGGTTGCCTCCATCGCCATCGGCGCGGAGAGCGAGACCTATAATCTGAACGCCGACCACGCCGCCGGCGCGCTGGCCGCCGCGATGGGCGCGAGCAAGTTCATCCTGATGACCGACGTGCGGGGCGTGTACCGCGGGCAGAACGATGCGGCGTCCCTGCTCTCCGTCCTCCGCGCGCGCGAAGCCGCGGAGCTGATCCGCGAGGGCGTGGTGTCTCGCGGGATGATCCCCAAGGTCCAGGCGTGTCTGGATGCCATCGCCAGCGGGGTGCCTACCGCGCACATCGTGAGCGGGACCCTGCCGCACGCGCTGCTGGTCGAGCTGTTCACGCAGGAGGGCGTGGGGACGATGTTCGTCCCCGACTGAGAGGAGCGGCGGATGGACACGCAGACCGCGGTGGAGCAGAGCGATCGCTATCTCATGAGCACCTACCGGCGGGCCCCCGTGGCCTTCATCGGCGGGCAGGGAGTGTGGCTCACGGACGTCGAGGGACGGCGCTACCTGGACTTCGTCGCCGGGATCGCCGTGTGCGCGCTCGGGCACAACCATCCCGCCCTTACCGCCGCGATCCGGGCGCAGGCCGCGAGGCTCCTGCACGTGAGTAACCTCTATGTGATCCCCGAGCAGACCGCGCTCGCCCGGTGGCTCGTCGAGCATTCCGCCCTCGACCGCGCGTTCTTCTGCAACAGCGGCGCGGAGGCGAACGAGGCGGCGATCAAGCTGGCGCGGCGATACTGGCACCGGAAGGAGGCGGCCCGGTTCGAGATCGTGGTCGCGCAACAATCGTTCCACGGCCGCACGCTGGGCACCCTCGCCGCGACGGCGCAGCCTAAGTACCACCAAGGATTCGCGCCGTTGCCCCCGGGCTTCGTGCCCGTGCCGTTCGATGATCTCGACGCCCTGCGCACGGCGATCACGCCTGCTACCGCCGGGATCATGCTCGAGGTCGTGCAGGGAGAGGGGGGCTACCGCTTCCCCTCGCCGTCATACCTGCCGATGGTCCGACGCGTCTGCGACGAGCAGGGGCTGCTCCTGATCCTCGACGAGGTCCAGACGGGCGTCGGCCGCACCGGGCGGTGGTTCGCCTACGAGCACTTCGGCATCACCCCGGACATCATGACGCTGGCGAAGGGACTGGGCGGCGGGGTTCCGATCGGCGCGTTGCTGGCCACCGAGCCCGTCGCCTCCGCGTTCCAGCCTGGCGATCATGGCTCCACGTTCGGGGGGAACCCGCTGGCCTGCGCCGCCGCACTGGCCGTCGTGGAGACCATCGAGCGCGACGGTCTCGTGTCCCGGGCGGCGGAGATCGGCGGTTATCTCGTCGAGCGGCTGCGCGCGCTGGCGGAACGGATGCCCGCGATCACGGATGTGCGGGGTCTAGGGCTGATGGTGGCCGTAGATCTCAGCGTCGACGCCGCCCAGGTTGTTACAGCCTGCCGTGATCGCGGGCTCCTGGTGAACGCCGTACAGCCGAAGACGCTGCGGTTCGCACCGCCGTTGATCGTGACGAACGCCGAAGTGGATCACGCTGTGCACATCCTGGACGGCGCGCTGGCCGCGGTGGCGCAGCCAGCGGCCGCCGTCTGAACAGGGAGGTCGTGCCGATGTCGACGTCGACGGTGAGGAAGGTGGCGCTCGCCTACAGCGGAGGGCTCGATACCTCCGTCATCATCCCGTGGCTCCGCGAGCACTACGACTCGAAGGTCATCGCGGTGATCGTGGACGTGGGCCAGCCCGAAGACATCCCCGCGATCCGGCAGAAGGCGCTGGCCAGCGGCGCGGATGCGGCCGTCGTCGTGGACGCGAAGGAGGAGTTCGTCTCCGACTATTGTTTCCCGGCCCTGCGGGCGAACGCGGTCTACGAAGGGCAGTACCTCCTCGGCACGGCGCTGGCGCGGCCGGCGATCGCCAAGGCCCAGGTTGAGGTCGCGCTGGCTGAGGGCGCCGACGCGCTGGCCCACGGCTGCACCGGCAAGGGGAACGACCAGGTCCGCTTTGAGCTCGCCTACAAAGCCCTCGCTCCGGAGCTGGCCATCATCGCCCCCTGGCGGGAGTGGACGCTTCGGTCCCGCGAAGAGGAGATCGAGTACGCGGGCGCGCACGGCATCCCGGTACCGGCCACGCGGGAGAAGCCGTACAGCGTGGATCAGAACCTGTGGCATCGCAGCGCCGAGGCCGGGATCCTCGAGGATCCGTGGGCCGAGCCTCCGGACGATGTCTTCGCGATCACGACCTCGCCCGCCGCGGCGCCCGATGCGCCGGGCTACGTGGAGGTCACGTTCGAGGAAGGCATCCCCACGGCGCTCGACGGCGTCGCGATGGGGCCAGCCGCCCTCGTGGGAAGGCTGAACGAGCTGGGCGGGGCCCACGGCGTCGGCCGGACGGACATGGTGGAGAACCGCCTCGTCGGGATCAAGTGCCGGGGCGTGTACGAGACGCCCGGGGGCACGATCCTCGCCGCGGCCCACCGCGATCTCGAGAGCATCACGCTCGACCGTGAGACGCAGCACTACGCCTCTCTCATCGCCCCCCGCTACGCCGAGCTCGTCTACTACGGCCAGTGGTTCTCACCGCTGCGCCGGGCCTTCGACGGCTTCCTGGCCGCCGCCCAGCAAACGGTGGCGGGGACGGTGCGGATGAAGCTGTTCAAGGGCACCTGCATCGCGGTGGGTCGGCAGTCGCCGAACACGCTCTACCGTCACGACCTGGCCACCTTCGGGAAGGACGCAGTGTACGACCAGAAAGACGCCGAAGGCTTCATCAACCTCTGGGCGCTCCCGTCGCGGGTGTTCGCTTCAACCAACCCGCGCCTCATCCGCGCAGGGCTGCGGCATCCCGTGAAGTAACCCTCACTCGTGGCTGCAGAGGGGTCCAGGAAGATGTGGGGCGGCCGTTTCACCGAGCCGCTCGACCCGCAGCTCCTCGCATTCACGTCGTCGTTCGACGTGGACCGGCGCCTGCTGCGCTGGGACGCGCTGGCCAGCATCGCCCACGCCACGGCGCTGGGCGATGCCCATGTAATCACCGCCGGCGACGCCGAGGCCGTCATCGCCGGGCTTCGCGCCATCGTCGCGGATCTCGACGAGGGACGGCTGGCCGTCGCTGGCGAGCATGAAGATGTCCACTCGTTCCTCGAAGCCACCCTGTACGACCGCATCGGGGTCGCCGCCGGACGGCTGCACACCGCGCGCAGCCGGAACGACCAGGTGGCCACGGCCTTCCGCCTGGCGCTCAAGGAAGAGATCAGCGCGCTTGTGGGGGAGATTGGCGCGCTGATGGCAACTGCCGTCGACCGTGCCGCGGGCACGGTCGACATCATCCTGCCGGGGTTCACCCACCTCCAGCACGCGCAGCCGGTGCGGCTGGCCCACCATCTGCTGGCCTACGTCTGGATGCTGGATCGCGATGTGGGCCGCCTGGCCGACGCGTTCGGCCGCGCGGACGCGCTGCCGCTCGGGGCCGGGGCGATCGCCGGGATCTCGTTTCCCGTCGACCGCCGCCGCGTGGCGGCGCTGCTCGGCTTTGCCCGCATCACCGAGAACAGCGTCGACGCGGTGGGGGATCGCGATTTCGCGGTCGAGGCGGTCTCATCCGCGGCCCTCCTGTGCGCGCACCTCTCGCGCTGGGCCGACGAGCTCGTCCTCTGGTCGACCGAGGAATTCGGGTTCGCCACCCTGGCCGACCGGGTGGCCACCGGCAGCAGCCTCATGCCGCAGAAGAAGAACCCCGATCCCGCAGAGCTCATCCGGGGCCGGGCCGCACGGGTGCTGGGGAACCTCACGACCTTGCTCGCGATGCTGAAGGGGCTGCCCGCGGGCTACCATCGTGACCTGCAGGAAGACAAGCCGCCCACATTCGAGGCGTTCGACGTTGCCCGCGGCTGCGTGCGGGCGATGCGCAGTTTCCTCGATGGGGTCCAGTTCGTCCCGCAGCGGATGGAGGCCGCGGCGAAGCGCGGATGGCTCACCGCGACCGAAGTGGCCGACTATCTCACCCGCACAGGGGTGGCCTTCCGCGACGCGCACGCGCTCGCCGGGCAGGTGGTCCAGCGGGCTGTGGCGCGCGACATCCAGCTGTGGGAGCTCCCGCTCGCGGAGTACCGGGAGGTCAGTGCCGCGTTCGGGCCCGACGTGATGCAGGCCGTCACGATCGAGGCCGCAGTCGAATCGAAAGACGTGCCGGGCGGAACCGCCCGGCGACAGGTCGTCGAACAGCTGACCCAGGGGCGGGAGCGCCTCGCCCGGATCGAGGCGTGGTCGAGCGCGGCCTTCCGGAGCCTGGCCGTGGCCCAGGGGCTGGCCGGGGGATAGGGTAATGGTGCAGGACCGCACGCCCGAGCGCATCCGGATGATTCGCCGCATCATCGGGGAGGAGCGTATCGGGACCCAGGGCGATCTCGTCCGGGCGCTGCGCCGGCGGGGCGTCGGGGTCACCCAGGCCACGGTCAGCCGGGACATCCGGCGGCTGGGCCTGGTCAAAGTCCGCGGCCACGAGGGCGCCCGGTACGCCTTGCCTCCTGAACCGGCCCAGGCGACGGATCCACGGCGCGTTCGGGCGGTGATGGATGAGTTCGCCCGCGAAGTGATGGTCGCCCTTGACCTCGTCCTCGTGAAGACGGTGCCCGGAGGTGCGGCGCCCGTGGCCCAGGCGATCGACGACACCGGCTGGCCGGATGTGGCGGGGACGCTCGCCGGAGAGGACACGATCATCGTCGTGCCGCGTAGCCGCGCCGCCGCGCGCGCCGTCTCCCAGCGTTTGCGAGGACTGCTGCCGGTCGTTCGGGTATAATGGTCAGGACTGCATGAGCGACACGCCTGCGCAGCGGCGATCAACGTCCTGGTCGCAGCGACTGGCCATCGGGGCAGGGACGTTCGTCGCGCTCACCCTCCTCACCGGCGTCCAGTATCTGCGGCCGCGCTCCGACCTCATCGTGGGCCAGGTCAGCCCCCGTGACGTCGAGGCCCCCCGCACCGTCGACTTCATCGACCGGGTGAGGACGGAAGTCCTGCGCCAGCGCGCCGCCCAGAACGTCCAGCCCGTCTACAGCCAGTCCCGCGAGATCAACGATCGCGCGCGGGCGCTCGTCGTGCGGACATTCGCCGCGATCGCGCGCGCCCGGGCCGCCGCCGCGCAGGACCCGGCATCCGGGCCCGCGATCCTCACCCGGGACTCCCCGATTCCGCTCCAGGATCCGGCCGTACTCGCCGCGCTGACCCTCGACCAGGCTCAGCTCGACGTCGCAAAGGACACCGCCCTCTCCGTCGTCGACCGGATGATGGAGCAGGGCATCCGCTCCGGGGACGTGCCGCAGGTGCAGGCGCAGGCGCGCGTGTACCTGCGGTCCCTGCCCATCGCCGGGCGGGCGCTCACCCTGACCAGCGCCGTGGTCGCCGCCGCGGTACAGCCGAACCTCAGGGTCGATCAGACCGCGACGGAGATGCTGCGTCGCCGCGCGATGGACTCGGTCGAGCCCGTGCGGGCGCGGGTGCTGCTGGGGGAGATCATCGTCCGCCGCGGCGAGATCGTCACCGAATCCCATCTCCACAAGCTGGCCGCGGTCGGGCTGGTCTCCCAGCCGTTCTCCTGGCTCCGGTTCGCCGGGATGGCGCTCGTCTCGCTGCTGCTTCTGGTGGTGTCGTACGCATACATGCGGCAGTACCAGCCCGACATCTGGTCTTCGGATACGCTCCTGCTGGTCTGGAGTCTGGGCGTCGTCCTCACGGTGGCGCTGGCCCGGATCATGGTCACCCGCTTCAATCCCTACCTGCTGCCGTCCGCCGCCGGCACGATGCTCATCGCCGTGCTGCTGCGCCCGCGTCTGGCCCTGTACACCGCCGCGTTCCTCAGCCTGCTCGTGGCCATCGTGGCCGGGGGCGATCTCCGCCTTGGCCTGGTCACCTTCATCGGTTCGACGGTCGGCGTATACGCCATCAAGCGCATCAGCCACCGGACCGACCTGGTCGTGGCCGGGCTGCGCGTCGGCGTGGCGAACGCCCTGGTCGTTACGGCCGTCGGTCTGGCCGACGAGCTGCCCTGGTATCCGCACCTGCTGCGGGACATGGCCTATGGGCTCGGCAGCGGCGTGCTGGTGGGCGTGATCGCGATCGGCGTCCTGCCGTACCTGGAGAACCTCTTCGGGCTGGTCACCCCGATCAAGCTCCTCGAGCTCAGCAACCCAGGACACCCGCTGCTGCGGCGGCTGCAGATGGAAGCGCCCGGAACCTATCACCACAGCATCATGGTGGCAAACCTCGCCGAGGCCGCGGCGGAGGCGATCGGCGCGGACAGCCTCCTCGTCCGCGTCGGCACGTACTATCACGACGTGGGGAAGATCCGGCGGCCGGCGTTCTTCGTCGAGAACCAGGTCGGGATCGAGAACCCGCATGACAAGATGGCCCCGAGCCTCTCCGCGCTCACCGTCCTGGCCCACGTGCGTGACGGGCAGGAGTATGCCCGTGAATACCGGCTGCCCGCGGCGGTGGCCACCTTCATCCCCGAGCACCACGGCACCAATCTGATCACCTACTTCTACCATCAGGCGGTGGAGCGCGGCGACGCGGTGGACGAGGACGTCTTCCGCTACGAGGGGCCCAAGCCGCAGAGCCGGGAGACCGCCATCGTGATGCTGGCGGATGCGGTGGAGGGGGCCACGCGCGCCCTGACCAGGCCTACGCCGGACCGCGTCGAACAGCAAGTCCGACGCATCATCCGCGAGAAGCTGGAGGACGGCCAGCTGGACGAATGCGATCTCACCTTCCGCGATCTCGACGTCATCGCCCAGACATTCATCCGTCTGCTGGCGAGCATGTTCCATCCGCGGGTCGAGTACCCCGACCTCGAGCGAGACCTGCCCGCCCGCCGCACAGCGAAGCCCGCGGCCGCGCGCTGACGTGCGGGTGTCGGTGCTCTCGCAGGTGGCCCGGCCGGGGATCCGGGCCGACCGGCTGGCTCGTGTCGTCGAGCACGTCCTGCGCCGCGCGGGAGCGCCCGTGAGCGCGGAGGTCACCGTCGTGCTGGTGACCGACGCGGCCATCCGTCGTCTTAACCGGCGGTTCCTCGGCAAGGATAGGCCTACCGATGTCCTTGCCTTCGCTGGAGACCCTCCCTGCTTGGGCGACGTCGCAGTCTCGGTGCAGCGTGCGCGCGTGCAGGCTCGATTCGCCGGTCATCCGATTGCTGTCGAGGTCGCGCTCCTGGCTGCGCACGGCACGCTGCACCTCCTTGGTTACGATGATCGCACGCGCGGCCATCGGGCGGACATGATGCGCAGGCAGCGGGCGCTGCTCGGCGAACTGGGTATCGAGGTCCAGGGATGAGACAGCGGCCGGCGGGGCTGTGGGCGGGGCTGAGTCAGGCGCTGCGGTATGCGGGGGATGGCCTGCACTACGCCGTCCGCACGCAGCGGACGTTCCGGGTCCAGCTCCTCTGCGCCGCCGTCATCGCCGTTCTCGCGGTCTGGCTTCGCCTGGACGCCCTCGACACGGCGGTCGTCGCCCTGGCGATGTTCGCCGTCCTCGCCGCCGAGTTGATCAACACCGGGGTCGAGGCCATCGTCGACCTCCTCGTCGAACGCAATCACCATGAGCTGGCCCGCCTCGCCAAGGATATCGCCGCCGCGGCGGTCGTCGTCTCGATCGTGGGCGCGGTGATCGCCGGCGGGCTGGTGCTGGGCCCACCCCTGGCGGAGCGGGTTGGTGTCGCTCCGGCGTGGTCGGGCCTGCTCGCCCGGGCCGGCGTCCTCTTCGTGGTCGTGGCCGGCGCGCTCGGGCTGCTCAGCTTCTTACGCCGGCCGACCGCGGACGAGCCCAAAGGAGCGCGCCGCCGCACGTCGTAGTTTGTCCCTGCATCATCCGGCAGGCAATCTGGGGGAGGTGGGCATCTTGCGCAAGACCCTCGTATACGCCCTCGCCGTGGCGTTGACCGTGGCGGCGGTCAGCTACACGGTCCTCGCGCAGCAGGCCGGGGGGCGGCTGGACGCCGTCCGGGCCCGGGGGAGGCTGATCTGCGGCGTCTCGGGTTCCACCCCGGGGTTCAGCTTTCCTGACCCGACCTCGGGCCGCATGACCGGTTTCGACGCGGAGTTCTGCAACGCGGTGGCCGCATTCATCGACGTGCCGTCGGTCGAGTTTGTGAACCTCACGTCCGCGAACCGCATCCCCGCCGTGGTGGCGGGGTCGGTTGACGTCGTCTTCCGCACGACGACGCAGACCCTCACGCGCGACGACCAGGTCGACTTCGGCCCCGTCACGTTCTTCGACGGCCAGCGGCTGCTGGTTCGCAGCAACTCCCGTATCCGCGGGCTCAACGACCTCGGCGGCGCGCGGATCTGCGTGCACAGCGGTACGACGAGCGAGCGCAACATCACCGACCAGCTGCGCCAGCGCAACCTCCGCTTCCAGCTCGTGACCTTCCAGGAGGCCTCGCAGGCGTTCAACGGCCTGGCGGCCGGCCGCTGCGACGTCTTCACGACCGACGCCAGCCAGCTCACGGCGTTCCGGTCCACCGCGCCGAACCCCGCCGACTTCCTGGTCGTGGGCCGCGAGTTCAGCGACGAACCGCTGGCACCGATCTACCAGGAGAACGACTCGCACTGGGCCGACGCCGTGAACTACACGATCTGGGGCATGGTCCTGGCCGAGGAGCTCGGGATCACGTCGGACGTCGCGCGCAACGCGTCCCGGCTGTCCGAGATCACCGGAGCGAACCCGACGGCCAAGGCCCTGGTCGAGCTGAAGGGCGGCGCCATCCTGCGGGTCCTCCGCCTGGTCGGCAACTACGGGGAAGTGTACAACCGGTACTTCGGCCCACGCGCCCGCACTGCCATTACGCGCGACGGTACGCGCAACGAGCTGGCGGTGAAGGGCGGCGCGATGGCCTCGCGTCCGTTCCGGTAGCCATGTCGTGGCGAGCGAA
>DASSGA010000116.1:0-3880 GCA_035693805.1 bacterium
ACCATCGCGGTTGCGCGCGTCATCGCCGAGCAGGGTGACCTTACTCCCGGCGTCCTTGAGATTGATCGAGGGCGGATCATCCGCGTCCGGCAGGGTCGCCCGCCCCGAGGTGTTCACGTTCAGGCCGGCGTGCTCGCGCCCGGGCTGATCGACCTCCAGATCAACGGCTGTGCGGGGGTCGACTTCGCGACGCTCGGAGATCCTGCGGACCTGGACCGTGTCCACCGCTTCCTGCTCGGGACGGGCGTCACCGGCTATCTTCCGACCCTGATCTCCACCCCGCTGCCGCAGCTCCGCGCGGCGCTGCACCGCTGGCAGGGGGAGGCGCGGGCCGCCGGGGCGAGTGGGGCGCCCCGCATCCTCGGCGTGCACGTGGAAGGCCCGTACCTGAATCCAGCCTTCGCCGGGGCGCATCCGAAGCAAGATCTGCGTTCCCCGGACGCCGCGGAGTTTACAGGGATCCTCGACGAGGTACCCGGGCTCGTGAAGCTCGTCACCCTTGCCCCGGAGCTGCCGGGCGCAGCGCCACTCATCGAAGCGGCGCGCCGCCGGCGCATCGTCGTCAGCGCGGGCCACACCGACGCCACGTTCGACCAGGCGGTCAAGGCATTCCGATCCGGGGTCCGGATGGTCACCCATATCTTCAACGCGATGCGCCCGCTGCATCACCGGGAGCCGGGCATCGTGGGTGCCGCCCTGCTCGACGAGCAGGTGACGGTCGGCCTGATCGCCGACCTGGTCCATCTACACCCGGCCGTGGTGCGGATGGTCATCGAGCGCAAAGGCTGGAAACGGACCGCGCTCGTCACCGATGCCGCCGCTGCCGCGGGGCAGCTCCGCGGGCCGTCGTCGCTCGCCGGGCAGACCCTCACAATTTCCGACGCCCCGCGATTGCCGTCCGGAACGCTGGCCGGCAGCCTGCTCACGCTGGACCAGGCGATCCGCAACCTCATGGCCATCGGCGTGCCGGTTCGCGAGGCCGTGCTCATGGCGTCCGCCGCCCCCGCCGCCGTCCTGCGCCGCCCCGACCTCGGCCGGATCGCCGTGGGGGCCCGCGCCGACCTCGTCCTCTTCGACCGCTCGATGCGCGTGCGAACCGTCTATGCCTCCGGGACCCCCGTCTTCACGCGCGGAGGAATCCTCCCGCCCGCGACGGAATAGCGAAGCAGATTCCACTCGAGATCAGCATGGAGGTGTGCTCGTGAAGAGACTTCGCATGCCCGCGCTCCTGGTCGCCGCGGCGCTGCTGGTCGCGTTCTCTTCAGCGCAGGCGCAGCCCGCCGCACCACAGCGCGGCGGGACGATCCGCGTCGGGATCACCCAGGAGATCGTGAATCTGGATCCGCACGTCGCAACGGCGTTCTCGTCGTTCCAGATCCTCGACCTCGTATACGAGAGTCTGCTGCGTCTGGACCCGCGCACCCTGAAGCTGGAGCCGAACCTGGCCCAGTCGTGGTCGGTCTCGGCGGACGGCCTCGAATACACCTTCACCCTGCGCCGCGACGTCACGTTCCACGACGGCAGCGCCCTCGACGCCTCGGACGTCAAGGCCACGATCGACCGTATCCTCGACCCCGCGACGAAGTCCCCCCAGGCGAGCTTCCTCTCGGCGGTCCGGGAAGTCACGGTCGTCAGCCCCTTCGTGGTGAAGGTCGCGCTCAGGCAGCCGTCGCCGTCCTTCCTCTCCCTGCTCACCAACCCCGGACGGGGGATCGTCCCGGCCAACTTCGGTGACAAGGTGAGCGACGCCCGGGTGAAGACGCTCGGCACGGGCCCCTACATGCTCGCGGAGTTCGGGCCCGGATCCGTCCGGCTCGTCCGGTACGATCGCTACTGGCGTAAGGATGGGGCGGGGAACCGCCTGCCGTACGCCGATGCCGTCGTCTACCGGGTGATCCCCGATCCGGCCACGCTGCGCGCCTCGGTGCGCGCAGGCGAGGTCGATCTGATCATCGGGTTCGGCGTCGACATCACGGCGGCGAAGGCGCTCCAGGGTGTCGCAGGGCTGCGCATCATGTCGGTCCCCGATCTCGCGTATAGCCTGGTCGGTATCAACGCCGGCAAGGCGCCGTTCACCGACGTGCGGGTGCGGCAGGCGATGAGCCTTGCCACCGATCGCGACCAGATCGTCCAGATCGTCTACGGCGGCCGGGCCACGGTCGGCGGCGCCGTCCCGCCCACACTCGAGGAATGGAAGCCGATCGCGGGGAACCGCCTGCCGAACTACCGGCGCGACCCTGCCCGCGCGAGGACATTGCTGCAGCAGGCGGGCGTGAGCCTGCCGTTCGCCGTGAAGATGCTGCCGATCCCCACGGTCCCCGATGCCGTGCAGATGGCGCAGGTGCTGAAGGAGCAGTGGGCTCCGGCCGGCCTCAACGTCGAGATCGAGCAGGTGGACTTCGCCACCTTCCTGTCGCGATGGCGCGGCAGCCAGTTCGACACCTTCGTCTCGCTCAACGGCGGGTCCGCGGACCCCGACCTGCACCTCTACCGGCACATCCATTCCACGGGCAGCACGAACGTCTTCAAGTTCAAGGACGCGACCGTGGATCAGCTGCTCGATCAGGCACGGGCGACCGCGGATCAGGCCAGGCGCGTGGACCTCTACGCACGCGCTCAGCGGGCCATCGCCGAGCAGGTGCCGTTCCTGTTCATCTCGTACGCCGACCTGTTTGCGGTGGCGCGGACGCAGCTCAACGGGTTCGTGCTGTCATCGACGCGGTCGATGACGCCGCTTGCGGAGAGCTGGCTCGCGCGGTAAACGACTAAGGGTCATCGCGAGCATGACGGAGGCATCCCCCCTAGAAAAGGAGGGGATGGCCCCGTCATGCTCGCAATGACGACATCATGCAGCGTTACGTCGCGCAGCGGCTCGTGCTGCTGATCCCGGTGCTCCTGGTCATCTCCGCGCTGGTCTTCTCCTTGATGCACCTCATCCCGGGCGATCCTGCGCAGGTCATCCTCGGGTTCGAGAACACGGACCCCGCGCAGCTGGCGGCCGTCCGACGGGATCTCGGGCTGGACCGCCCGGTGTACGTACAGTACGGGCGGTGGCTGGGGCGCATCGTCAGCGGGAACTTCGGGACCTCGGTACGCACGGGACGGCCGATCGGCGTGCTGTTGCGCGAGGCGCTCCCGTTCACCATCGAGCTCGCCGTGTACGGCGTGGCGCTGGCGGTGCTCATCGGCATCCCGGTCGGCACGCTCGCCGGCACGACCTCCTCCCGTGCCGCGGACGGGGCGATGCAGACGCTGACGCTGCTCGGTCTGTCGCTGCCGGCGTTCTGGGTCGGCGCGATGTTCATCCTTCTGTTCAGCGTGTACCTGCGCTGGTTTCCCGTCCTGACCTACCCGAGCCTGCTCGAGACGCCGTGGGGGAATCTGCGCGGGTTCTTCCTGCCGGCGCTGACCCTCGCCGTCCCCAACGCCGCGGCGGTCGCCCGGATGGTCCGCGCCTCGCTGGTAGCGGTGCGCCGCGAGGAGTACGTGAAGGTCGCGCGCGCAAAGGGGCTCAGCGAAGCCGTCGTGGTCCGCCGCCACATGCTGAAGAACGCGCTGATCCCGGTTGTGACCTTGGTCGGGATCGTCGCAGGCTATCTGCTCGGCGGCGCCATCGTCGTTGAGCAGGTCTTCGCCATCCCAGGCGTCGGGCGGATGGGGCTGCAGGCCATCGTGCAGCGCGACTACCCGGTGCTGCAGGCGGTGGTGCTCGTCGTCACGGCGCTGTTCGTGTTCGTGAATCTCCTGGTGGACCTGGTCTATGTCTTCCTCGATCCCCGGATCCGCTACGCATGACCGCGCCGCCCCCGGGGCGGCGCGCGCCGTGCCCCGTCGCCGTGGCGTCGGCAGGTTCGCCCTGCGCTCCCCGAAGGCGATCATC
>DASSGA010000117.1:0-15024 GCA_035693805.1 bacterium
CCGCCACCACGGGTAGGGACGCTGGGTACGCCTGCTTCTCGATGTCGTTGAAGATGAGGTCGAACTCGCCCGGGGTCTCCCGCAGGGTCTGGACCGCTTCGCCCACGCGGTATTCGACCACGTCATGCAGTCCCAGTGCGCGAAGGTGCTGTTGCGCGCGCTGGGACAGGCCTTCGTCCCAGACAACATGGAACACCGTGCCTCCGCCATTCTCTTTCACCGCCCGGGCGAACCACGCCGTCGAGTAGCCGTACCCTGAGCCCATCTCGAAGATGCGGCGGGCGCCGATCATCCTGGCCACGAGGTAGCAGAGCTGTCCGGCCGCGGGACCGACGATGGGGAAGCGGGCCTCACGGCCATGCGCTTCCATCCTCGCGAGTTCGTCCGGCCGCGGCGGGACGAGTTCCTCCAGGTAGCGCGAGAGCGCTGGAGCGAGCATTTCACCGGCCATGACCAACCTCCGCGGGTGAGGGTTGCCGGTGACGTTCGACGCGGGGGTCAGCGCTTCTTCCCCTCCCGTTTGGCTCCGCCACCGCCGAGGTAAATGGAGTGGGACTCCCATGCGCTGCCCGATGTGCAGCCGGGTATAATGGAAGTCGCCGGGTGAGGAGGGATAGAGATGGCAGACCGTGGTGGAGAGTTCGTGGCCGGGATGGTCATCGGGACGCTGGTCGGGATCGGATTGGGTATGCTGCTGGCCCCGCTGTCGGGGCAGGATACTCGTCAGCGCATCAGGATGCGCGCGGATGAGATGGGTGACCGCATCCGCAGCGGCGCGGGGGATCTCGGGGGGCGTGTCCGCGAGACGGTGCGTGAGACGGCGGACGACATCGCCCGCCGCGGGCGGAGCGCGTACGACGAAGGATCCCGCCGGGTGCGCGATGCGTACGATCGTGGACGCGAGCGCATGCAGCGTGGCGAGACCCCGGGCGGGGAAGACACCGGGCAAGTCTAGCGCACGTTCGACTCGAGGCACGTCCTGCTGCCCGGAGCGGTGCTGGCCGCCGCGTCCGGGCAGTGGTGTGTCAGCGGAGGGCGAACGCAAAGTATATTGACAAGTATCGATATGGAAGCTACCCTTAGGACATGGCGACCACCGCGGATACCCGGCCGGAACCCCTGCATCGCCGGTGCTGCGACGACGCGTGTATGAGCACCGTCGCCGCGACCACCTTCGACGAGGCCACGATCACCCGCGCCGTCTCCTCCCTCGCTGCCCTGGGCGATGAGACGCGCCTGAAGATGGTGAAGCTGCTCTCCGAGCACGATTCGCTGTGCGCGTGCGAGATGCAGCAGGCCTTCGACCTGGGCCAGCCCACGATCTCTCATCATCTCAGGATCCTGCGGGAAGCCGGGCTCGTCGATGTGACGCGCCGCGGGACGTGGGGGTACTACGCGCTGCGGCGCGGGGCGATGAAAGATCTGATCCAGGACCTCGTGCAGGTGATCTGAAAACGATGGATGTCGATGGAAGGATCCGGGCCCGGAAGGCGCAGGGGGGAGACCTGCCCGGGATCGAGCGACTGCTCCTCGCCAGCCGTCTGCCGACCGCCGGCGTGGCCGAGGGACTGAGCGGATTCCTCGTCGCCGACGATGCCGGCCGCGTCGTGGCCAGCGCAGGTCTCGAGACGTACGACGGCGCTGCGCTGCTGCGGTCCGTGGCGGTGGATCCCGGGTACCGGAAACGGGGGCTGGCCGCCGCGCTCGTGCGGGGGCTGCTGGAGGAGTGCCGGGAGCGAGGGGTGACGGAGGTCTTCCTGCTGACCACTACCGCCGCCGACTATTTCCGCCGCCTCGGATTCACCCCGATCCCGCGGGACGACGTCCCGCGCTCGGTCCAGCGCTCGAGGGAGTTCCAGGACGTCCAGTGCGAAACCGCGCAGGCGATGCTGCTGCGTCTGTCGCGCGGATCCGAAGGAGGACGGCGATGATTCGCCCCGATGAGATCAAGACCCAGGTGCGTGAGCACTATGCCCGGCGGGCGGCCGGCGGGGGCTGCTGTGCGGATTCTACAATCGCGGAAGCCTGTTGCGGCGACACCCCGACCGCGGAGCCGCTGGAGGGGGTCTTCGGCCCGTCGCTCGGCTGCGGGACCCCGTTGGAGTACGCGCAAGTCCGGCCCGGGGAGACCGTCGTCGATCTCGGGTCGGGCGCCGGCCGCGAGACCATCCTCGCGGCGAAGCAGGCCGGACCCTCCGGCCGGGCGATCGGTCTGGACATGACCCCCGAGATGATTCAGAAGGCGCGCGAGAACGCCGCACGGAACGGCGCGGGCAACGTGGAATTCCTCCTGGGGGACATCGAGCGCATGCCGCTGCCGGATGGCACCGCCGACGTGGTGATCAGCAACTGCGTGATCAACCTGCTGCCGGACAAGGCGATCGCGTTCCGCGAGGCCTACCGCGTGCTCAAGCCCGGCGGCCGCCTCGTCGTCGCCGACATGGTGAGCAACGGTCCGCTGCCGCAGGTGATCCGAGAGACGGCCGGGGCCTGGGCGGGCTGCGTCGCGGGTGCGGAAGACATCTCCACCTATCAGCAGTTCATCCGCGACGCGGGGTTCGTCGAGGTCGAAGTGCTGGCCTCGACCTCCGCGCCTCGCGGCGTGGTGTTCAGCGCAACGATCAGCGCTCGGCGGCCAGCCGCTTAGCGGGTTCCCTGCCGGCGAATTCGTCCGCCATCTCACGCGCCCGGTCGGCCGCCCGGCCGATCGCCTCGCGAATCGCCATGGCGAACCCGCCGTCCTCCAGCGCGCGCAGGGCGGCCATCGTCGTGCCGCCCGGCGACGTCACCCGCTCCCGGAGGGCCCCCGGGTCCTCGCTGGACGTTTCCAGCATCCGCGCTGCTCCGATGAGCGTCTGCACGGCCAGCCGCCGCGCGAGCGGTGCGTCCAGCCCAAGATCCGTCCCGGCGTGGATCATCGCTTCGATGAGCCGGTACACGTAGGCGGGGCCGCTCCCGGAAAGACCCGTCACCACGTCGAGCAGGTCTTCATCGACCGCCATGACGTCGCCGACTGCCCGGAAGATGGTCTCCGCCGCGGCCAGGTGGACGGCATCGGCGCGCATGCCCGCGGCGAGCGCTGTGGCGGATTCCTGCACCGCCGCGGACGTGTTCGGCATCGCCCGGATGACGGGTACGCCGGACAGCGCGCTCTCGATGGAGCGGAGCGGGATGCCGGCGGCCACCGAGATGACCAGATGGTCGGCCCGCACCAGAGGGGCGAGCTCGCCCAGGACCCCGGCCATGTCCTTCGGCTTCACGGCCAGAACGAGGATCGACGACGCGGCCGCCAGGTCGCTCTTACTGCGCGTCACGGTGATCCCGTAGCGATCGCGCAGCCCCCCGAGGCGCTCGTCGCTGCTCCGGTTGGTCGCCCAGATCTGCGCCGGCGCGGCGACCTGGTTGCCCAGCACGCCGCGCACGAGCGCCCCGGCCATGTTCCCCGCGCCGACGAAGCCGATGATCCCGGTGATGCTCACGGCCATCCACCTCCGCGGAATGAAAACGCCCCCTCGCCTCAAGGGCGGAAGGGGCTTCCGCGGTACCACCTCGATTCAACCCGGCCCACGAACTCGCATCGCGACCCGCGGGCCCTCCTGGGCATTACGCCCGGGTGGGTTGCTCTCTGTGCCCGGTAACGGGGGCGCCGGCCGCTGTTCGCGGCCCGCTCAGGGGTGGGTTCGGAGGCCTTCTGCGGCGCCGCCTTGCACCCGGTGGGCGGCGCTCGCTCGCGCAGGATCTCCTCCTACGTTCCCCGTCACTGCGAGATTGCCCGCTACAGTAGCATGCTCCGGCCCGGAACGCAAGGCCTGGCGGGCTACTCGAACAGCCGGATCAGCACAACGCGCTCTCCACGGCCCGCCGCGCCCATCTTCGCCACGATCGTCTTCCCGTCCGGGCCGAACTCGAAGTCTGCGGCGATCATGCCGCGGGCCACGTCCGGTCCGTTGAACCTCGTCAGACGCCGCTTCCCTCCGCCGCCCGTCTGCACGATCCAGTAGTCCAGGCGCAGGTCGCGCGGATCCTTGCGCATCGCGATGCCCTCGCTGCTGGCCCAAACGATCGCGCGGCCGTCCGGGGTGAAGTGGGCGTGCTCGTCCCACTCCCGGTTCTGGGTCACGCGGACCAGCGCGCCGGTCGCCGGCTCGTACATGTAGATCTCGAGGTCGAAGTAATCGCCGTTCCGCGGCGCCGCGGAGAACAGGATGCGCCGGTCGTCGGGGGAGAAGCCGTGTGTCTCATATAACTGGAGGTTGCCCGGCCGCAGCGTCCGGACGTTGGACAGGCGGGGGCCCGCATCGCTGAACGCCACGTCCGCGATCTTGATCGCCCACTGCCCGCCGAGGGCGCGGACCGAGGGGTCGATCACCTCGCTCCAGAGCAGCTTCCGTCCGTCGTGCGAGAAGAACGGGTGCAGCACACCTTCGCGCGATGTGACCGACGTCATCTTCCACGCGCGCGCGCCGTCCGCGCTCATGATCCAGATGTTGTTGTTGATCCCGATGCCCGGCGTCCCGGCGTAGCGCTCCTGTGGCGTGTCGCCGGACTGGAGGGTGGGATCGTGGACCTGGAACACCAGGTAGTCTCCCGACGGATGCCAGGCCGGGTTGCCCCGATGCGAACGGGGCAGGGCGCGCTGGCCGCAGGTGAGGCAGCGTTCCCCGGACCCGTCCGGCCGGATCGTGTAGATGTCGAACGTCCCACCCGCGGCGGTGCGGTCAAAGGCGACGAGGTTGCGCGCGTGCGACCAGGCCACGCGCCCGCCGTTCTCGACGAGCACGTGGTACCCGGGCGACGCGTCCGGAGTCGGTGCCGCTCTGTCGGGGGTCGCGGGCGCCTGGCCGGCGGCGGCAGTGATCAGCGCCTTGTACGTCAGGCCCGTGCCGGTGAAGCGGCCCGCGACGATGGCGTCCCCGGCCAGCCGGTTGGACAGGGCCATGAGGTCTCTCAAGGCGAGGTCCTTCGCCCGGTCGTAGTCCACGTAAGCGTGGAAGTACTTCGTCCAATACGGAGAGAAGAAGACCAACCGCTCGGCGTGCGCGAAGGCCACCATGACCTCCAGGAACTTCCGGTCGAGCGGTTCCCAGAACGCCAAGGCATCGCGCCCGAAGACGTCTTCCGCGGTGAACCCTTTGGAGAGCTCCGCGTTCCCCGCCTTGTAGAGCCAGGCCTCCGTCATCGCCACGGCCTTACCGGCGGCCTTCGCGATCCGCGACATCGTCACGGCGCGGTCAAGGTAGTCGCGGTTCACCGGGTAGACGTGGAGGTCGATGAAGTCCACGCCCGTGCGGGCGAAGGCCCGCGTGAAGGCCTCGTACTCCCGGTGCCACGTGCCCACCCCGGCGCCGACCCGCACGCCGGAGATGCCGGCGCTGCGCACTCCCGCGAGGATGGAGGTGACGACGCGGACGCTGTTCGCCGTGGAGTTCATCGGGAGGCCCGTCTGGTCGGCCTCGGTGTCCGGCTCCATGACCACAGACAGGTAATCCGGACGGAGTTCGCGCGCGATGACGAGCGCGACCTCGGTGCGCCCGCGGATGTATTCGTCCAGGGTGAGCCGCTTGTAGAACGAGGCCACGTCCCAGCTCGTCCAGCCACCCTTGCTGAAGATGGCCTGGGTCTTGACGATGAGTTTCATCCCGCGCGAGCGGACGTCGCTCGCCACCTTCCGGTACGCGGTGAGGTACGCGGCATACTCCTCGTCGCTCGTATAGAAGGGGCGGTACAGCATGGGGAAGCTGATCTGGACCGTGGCGGCCTGGATGCCCAGCTGCTGGAAGGCGTCGAGCGATGCGGCGACCGCGCGGTCCCGGCCGGGCTGGATCAACCCGGTGCCGACGTGCCCGTTGGCGGCGAGGAGCTCGCCGCTGAAGATCACCGGCGCCTTCGTCCCATCCCACCGGGAGCGGAGGGCGGCGTCGAAGCGTGTCAGCTGTCCGTCGAGCTCGGCATACACGCCCGCGACCTCGCGCGGGACCGCAGGGGCCGCCCCCGTGGCCGGCACCACGACCGCTGTGAGGCACAGCAACGAGACGAGAACCGCCAGTGATCGCATCGCCCACCCGTCCTCTGTTGGATTCCGTTCACGCTGTTCCCCTGTTCCAGCGCATGTAGACGGGAGCGGGTGACGGCGGGTTGAGCCTAGTGCTGGCAGCGCGGGCAGTAGTAGGTGGTCCGGCCGGCGATCCGCTCCACGCGCAGGGGACGCTTGCAGCGCGGGCAGCGTCCGTCCTGTTCGCGCGCGTCGAGGAAGATGCCCACCGGGCGTGCGGAGCGCGACAGATGGCGCACGGCGCGGTCGAGCACGGTGCGGATGCGGTCGTGGAGGGCGGCGATCTGGCGGTCGCCCAGGGTCTCGGTCGATCGCGCGGGGTGGAGGCGCGATTGCCAGAGGATCTCGTCCGCGTAGAGGTTGCCGATGCCGGCGATGAGGTCCTGGCGCAGCAGCAGCGCCTTCAGGCCGGTGCGATGGGTGTGGATGATCGCGCGGAAGCGCTCCGCCGTGAACGCCGGGCCGAGCGGTTCCACGCCCATCTGCGCCAGTCCTCGAAGGCCGGCGAGCTGGTGGGGGGTGAGCAGATCCATGTGGCCGAACCGCCGCAGGTCGGTGAAGCGCAGACGCTCGCGGCCGAGTGCGAAGATGACCCGCGTGTGGGGACGCAGCGGCGCCCGGCGAGACGTCAGCTCGAAGTCACCGGTCATGCGCAGGTGAACGGCCAGCGTGAGGTCCCGGTCGAGCCGGATCAGCAGGTACTTCCCGCGCCGGTCGACCCCGAGCACCCTGCGGCCGCGGATGAGCCGGGTGAACGCGGCCGGATCCGGATGGCGGACGGTGGACGGGGTGAAGATCTCCACGCCCCCGATGCGGCGCCCGCGCAGCCTGCGCCGCAGCATCCGGGCGATCGTCTCGACGTCAGGGAGCTCCGGCATGGGGCCATGGAAGCGGCAGCCAGCGCTCGCGGCGGGAGTAGATGTCGATCACGGGGGCGGTCGGATGCCGGCGCCGGAACGCCGCATAGCGCGCCCGCAGGCGGCGGAAGCGGTCGTCCGAGCTCGGCATCGGGCGATGCGGGATGTCGATGAGGAACTTCTCCACCTTCCACATGTTCTTCCGCGTGAAGCGCCAGTCATAGTCCCCGATGTCACGCAGGTCCACAAGCTGGTATCCGGTGAGCCGCCCGGTGAAGTCCACGTACGGATCGAAGTAGCTCCAGGCCAGCGTCCGGATGGTGCGGAACACCGGCTTCCGTCCGTGGAGTCCGGCATCGCGGGAACGTGCCACCGATCCCCACCGGCGCGCCCGGCGGAAGACGAAGATGACGTGGTCCAGGTTGTCTTTGGACTCGAAGCTCAGCACGAGCGGCGGGAAGCCGTGCTGCTCGAGGATCACCGTGGCGGCCAGCGCCGCTTCCAGGCAGTGCGCGGTGCGCCGGCGGATGACCTCGCGGAACGAGCGCAGCGTCTCGCCGTGCCGCTCCTCGTTGTACGGCAGGGCATTCAGGAACCGCTGGACCTGTGCTGGGGTGCGGTGGCGCTGGATGATGGCCCACTCCTCGGGCGTGAACGCCTCCCGCGGGGGCGGGGCCGGGCGCGAACTCACGGCGGGAGGTATTCGCTAGGGAGGACGCCCTCCCTACGCTGAAGATAGCAGGTAGATCGACGAGGTGATGCGGGGACGAGGAGCGGAGCGATGATGGACGTGCTCAAACCTGATCGCACTAAGGCGAAGCCACCCGAGCGGCCCGAGGACTTCTCGGGATCGGTGCGCCTCCACTACATGGTCCGGCCCGAAGAGCCCGGCAAGGTGGAGCTGATCGGCGTCTTCTTCGAGGCCGGCTCGCGGACGATCCCGCACACCCACTCCACGGACCAGGCGCTCTACGTCGTGGAAGGCGAGGGCATCGTGGCCACGGAGCAGCGGCGCCGCATCATCCGGCCGGGGGACATCGCCGTCATCCCCGCCAACACCTGGCACTGGCACGGTGCCACCCGCGCGAGCGCGATGATGCACATCTCGATGCGGCCGTCCGGGCCCAGCAACTGGAAGGTCGAGAAGAAGAACTGGGGCGAGTACTGATGTGTGCAGACGATCTCGGTGGCGCTGGGCACAGCGACACGATCGCGTACCCAGCGCCATCCTACCGCTTCAGGCGTAGAGGTTCAGCGGGTGCCGCTTGAACGCCGGGCCGAGCTTACGCCGCAGCTGGTCGAAGATCTCCACGTCGTGCTGGCCGACGAGCGTGATCGCCGTTCCGGCGCGGCCCATGCGGGCCGTCCGGCCGACGCGGTGGATGTATGTTTCGACATCCTCCGGCACGTCGAAGTTGATGACGTGCGAGATGTCCGGCAGGTCGAGCCCCCGCGAGGCGACGTTCGTCGCGATGAGGATTGGGGTGCGCCGCTCCTCGAAGTCGCGCAGCGCCCGCAGGCGCGCGCTCTGGCGCATCCCGCCGTGGATGACGCCCACGCGGTGATGCCGTCCGAGCGTCGTCGCCAGACGGTCCGCCCGGTGCTGGGTGCGCCGGAACACCAGCGCGCTCTCGATCGAATCTTCCTGGAGCAGCCGCCGCAGGGCCTTGACCTTGTCTTCCTCTGCGACTTCAACATAGAACTGCTCCACCGTATCGACCGTGGGCGCGGGTGCGACGATCTGCACCGAGACCGGGTTCTGCATCTGACGGTTGGCGATGGTCCGCACTTCCGCGGGCATCGTCGCCGAGAACAGCGCCGTCTGGCGCTGCGCGGGCAGGGCGTTCAGGATCAGGGTGACGTCGGGCAGGAAGCCCATGTCGAGCATCCGGTCTGCCTCATCGAGGATGACCGTGCGCACGCGGCCGAGGGCCACGGTCCGGCGGCGCATATGATCCAGCAGTCGGCCCGGCGTCGCCACCGCAACGTGCGGATGGCGCCGCAGGTCGGCAAACTGCCGCTCGATGGACTGACCGCCGTAGAGCGTGGCGACCCTGATGGCGCGATCTCGCCCCAGGGCGCGGACTTCATCGGACACCTGGAGGGCCAGTTCCCGCGTGGGAACCAGCACCAGGGCCTGTAGATCACGCGTCTGTGGGTCGATGCGCTCAACGAGCGGGATGCCGAATGCCCCGGTCTTCCCGGAGCCGGTCTGAGCCTGTCCGACGAGGTCTTGCCCCGCGATCATCAGCGGGATGACCCGGTCCTGGATCGGGGTGGGGTCCTGCCAGCCCAGCCGGTGAATCGCCCGGAGGATCTCCGGGCGGAGTGTCAGGTCGCCGAACGCTGACACCCCACGCGTTAACGAGGGCGTGTCACCGTCGGTCTTCAAGCTTGCTTGCATATAGGAATGCCTCCTTCACGTCCGGTCTTACTCCGGACTGGCCCGTTATCGTGGGCCGACGAATTGTGCCGGCATCTGCGCGTGTCTCGCCAGCACCAATCCGCCCGAAGAAGGCTCGCGACACACCGCGAGGGATGCCATGATCGCATCCCTCGCAGAACGCATCTATGACGACATCGTTAGTGTAGCAGTTCGCCGCGCGCACGTCAAATCGCGTGCGGCCTTGCCTCGGGCAGACTTCAGAACCGCTCCCGGTTTCCTCCGCGCCGGCCGCCGCCACCGCGGCGTCCACCGCCACCACCGCCGCCGCCCGGACCGTAGCCGCCTCGTCCGCCACCGCGGCCACCTCGTCCACCGCCAGCGCCCCCACCACCGCCGCCGTCCTTCTTGAACCCGCCACCGCCTGGACCGCCCCGGCCCCCACCGAAGGACTCCTGGCGCGGTCGGGCCTCACTGACGACGAGCCCGCGGCCCCAGTGCATCGTGCCGTTTACCTGGGTGATGGCGTCCGCTGCGCGGTCCTCCGGGATCTCCACGAAGCCGAACCCCCGGCCGCCGATGAGCTGCACGTCGGTCACGGGGCCGAAGGGCTCGAACAGGCCGCGCAGGTCCTGCTCACTAACCTCATACGGGAGGTTGCCCACGTACAACCGCTTGTTGGCCATGATCTGCTCTGCTCCTCTCGGACGACCCTAGAGAGCCTTTTACCCCCGGCGACGGCTTCGGGGATGCGAGTGGAGGGCCTGGCGCAGACGGTCCGCGCGAGGCAGCGAGCGGGCGGGATCCCGGTAGGCGAAACGCAGGACGCGAAGCGCCGAACGCCCGTTGTAAGCGAGGACCCCTTCGCCGTTGCGCCGGACGAGCAGAGTGCCGGTTCCTTCGGCGTGCGGCCGCAAGACCTTGCGCAGGGCCTCGAGGAAGGACGCCGGCCCTTCGAACACAACCTTACCGACGGAGCCGGCGCTGCTGGGCGTGGTCCGCGTCCCGAAGGGCGGGGTGCCGCGTGCCCCCTCGAGGTACCCGCGCACGAAGTGCGGGAGCAGCGACGACGGGATGAAACTGATGGGCACGGAGGTCGACCGGTCGTCTCCCGGGATACCCCAGCGGAGGAGCAGGCGGCCGAGATCGCGGTCTCGGATATAGGCCTGCAGGCCACGGGTGCTGCTCTGGCAGTATTCGCACCCCGGCCGGCCTTCGCAGAGGTCGGTCAGGAGTGCCTCGACGTGCTCGATGTCCCGCTCGTCGACGTTCAGCACGAGCGTCGGCATCGCCCCGTCGTACACGGATCCGCAGACGGCAACGTAGCCCACCCAGTACAGGAGGGCGGCGTCACGGTGGTCCGCACGGCGCTGCGCGAGCCCGTACGGGTCCGGCAGGGCGCGGGGACGCCTGTCCCGACGAAGCGCCTGCGTCACGGTGTACACCGGGAGCGAATGCTTCTCGGCGATCTGTGCTGGAGCGAGGCCCGCGGCAAAATCCGACTGGATGCGATAGAGAAGAACGGGATCCCGCCGCGGGGACGGGCGGGTAGGAGCCATTACACTTACTATACCATATCGCGGGCTCCGACGGTATCGTCGCCTCAGCCGGGCGCGGCCCCAGGCTGCCCTGGAGCCCTCGTGGAGAACCGGGCGAGCTGAAAGAGCTCGATGGGATGGCGGGTGTGGCCGTAGGTGGCCAGCTCCGCCAGGATCTCCCCCACGACGGGGGCAAACTTGAAGCCGTGCCCGGAGAACCCGCAGGCCAGGATGACCTGGGGATGGCGGGGGTGGCGGTCGATGATGAAGTGGCCGTCTGGCGTGTTCGTGTACATGCAGGTCACCGCCTGCAGGAGGTCGCCGTTCAGACCCGGCAGCGTGCCGGCCAGGATGTTCCGCATGCGGTGGACCTCCTCGGGGGTGACGTCGCGGCGGATCGTCTCGGGGGTGCAGAACTCCCCGCTATGGTGGTGGGCCACCTTGACCCCGTCCCGCCCAACCTGAGGGAATCCGTAGATGAAGCCCTCCCGGCGATACTCGTAGATGTAGATGGGCAGGCGGTCGGGGGCGAACGGCGCCGCCTCCGCCGGCTGGAACCAGTACATGACGTTGCGCTCGACGCGCAGCGGCAGACCCAGATCGGACAGGATCGGTCCGGCCCAGGGGCCCGCCGTGACGATCAGGCGGTCCGCGGTGTAGCGGTCTCTGTCGGTCCGCACTTCGACCCCGCCGTCCCGGGGCTGCCAGGCCAGGACGCGCTCCCGCATCTTCAGCTCGGCTCCGCTCCCCGTGGCGCCCCGGAGGTGGGCCAGCACGCCGTCTTCAGGGAAGAGCACCCCGGCGCGAGGTTCCCACACGGCGACCGTCTCGTCCTTCACTGCGAACGCCGGGTACCGCCGCCGGACCTCGCGGCTGGTGAGCAGCTCGTGCCGGAGGTGGTGGGTCCGCGCGCTCGCCAGGGCGCCCTGGACGAGGATGCCGTCCTGCGGGCCGATCATCAGGCCCCCCGTCGGGAGGAGGAGGCGGGAGCCGCCTTCAGTCTGGAGGGTCCCCCAGAGGTCATATGCGCGGTGGAGGAGCGGGACGTAGTCCGGGTGCTCGAAGTATGCTTCGCGGATGATGCGCGAGCGTCCGTGCGAGGAACCCCGGTCATGGGCCGCGGTGTACTGCTCGATGCCGATCACACGCCGTCCGCGGCGGGCGAGGTGGTACGCGGCGGCGCTCCCCATGGCGCCCAGGCCGAGGACGATCGCGTCGGTGTGCGTGAACTTATCCATCGATGATCAACTTAACGCAGCGCGCAGCCTCGCTGGCGCTGCGGACACCGCTACGCTATCATAGACGCACATGGCGCGATCCCGACTTGCCGTCCGACAGACCATTCGACGTCCTACCTCCGGTAAGCTTCGCGCGATCCTCGAAGACATCGGGACCCCCCCGGCGGCCCCGTTCGTCCCTGCGCCCTTCCAGGAAGCCGCCCTCGCCGCCGTGCGCCTGGGTGACGTCCTCGTCTCGGCGCCGACCGGCAGCGGCAAGACCTGGATCGCGGAGCAGGCGATGGCGGAACTCCTCGCACAGAGGAAGACCGCCTGGTACACGACGCCGCTCAAGGCCCTCTCCAACCAGAAATTCCACCGGTTCGGCGGTCTCTATGGCACCGACGCCGTCGGGTTGCTGACCGGCGAGCGCCGCATCAACGCCCAGGCCCCGATCATCGTCGCCACAACCGAGATCCTGCGCAACGCGCTCTACGGGACCTCCACCGTGCCGGACCTCATCGTCCTGGACGAGGCCCACTACCTATCCGATCCGGAGCGGGGCACGGCCTGGGAAGAGATTCTCATGCTCGCCCCGAAGCGCAGCCGCCTGCTGTTGCTCTCGGCCACCTTCCCGAACGCCGACGTCATCGCCTCCTGGCTCGCCGAGGTGCGCGGGACGCGGCCGGACGTGATCGTCGAGCAGCTGCGCCCCGTGCCGCTGCGCTACATCCTGACCGACGGCCGCGGGCGCCTCATCCCACCGGATGCGCTGGGCCATCTCCCCCCCGGAGGGCGCGGACCGGGGTGGCTCCAGTCGCTGCTGCGCGATCTGGAACACTACAGCCTGCTGCCGGTGATCCTGTTCTATCCCTCGCGCCGCGGATGCGACGAGGCTGCGCGCGAGCTGTCGTCGCTGCGCGCCTTCGGCCCCGAACTACGCGCCGCGGCCATGGCGCGGTGGGAGAAGGACTACCCCGTGCTCCGTGCCCACCAGTTCCGCAGCGCCGTGATCGATTCGGGCATCGCGCCGCACCACGCCGGACACACCACTGCCTGGCGCCTCGCCGTGGAAGATCTGCTCGGCCGGGGGCTCATCCGCGCCGTGTGCGCGACCACGACCCTCGCCAGCGGCCTCGACGTGCCCGCGCGCACGGTGGCGCTGTCCACGCTGGTCCGCAACAGCCCCGAAGGCCCGGTCGTCCTCACACCGACCGAGTTCCACCAGATGTCCGGGCGGGCGGGGCGGCGGGGCAAGGACACGATCGGCGTCGTCGTCCTGCCCGCGACCACACGCGAAGAAGCGCGCGAAGGGCTGGCCCTGATCGACGCCGAGCCTGAGCCTGTCACGTCGTCGTTCATGCCGGGCTACATCCAGGTCCTGAACCTCCTCCGCCGCTCGAGCCTGCAGGAGGCGCAGCGCGAGCTCAACCGCTCCCTGGCGGCCTATGAGCGCCGTGAGGACGTCACCCGCCTGCGCCAGGCCATCGGCTCCATCCCGGCCGACGAACTCATCGATCGGCCCTGCGACGACCGCCTGGTCACCCGGGGCCGGTACGAGCGGATGCTGGACCGCGTGGCGAAGATGCGCCGGCGCGACGCGCACGTTCCCCCGGAAGAGATCACCACGCTGCAGGCGGAGATCACCTCGTGGCCGTGTGCCACCTGCCCGGTGGAGCAGCGGTGCCTCGCGAGCATCGAAGCCCTCCGCGGGCGGGAGTTCCGGCGGTCGTCATTGCGCCAGGCCCTCCACGCCGTCGAAGGGACCCTGCTGGATGAGTTCGGGCGCCGCGCCGCCGTGCTGCGCCAGTTGGGCTATCTCGATCCCGAGCACCGCCTGACCGCCGACGGGCAGTGGGCGGCCGAGCTGCGCCACCCGAGGATGCTGATGCTGGCCGAGGCGGTACGGCGCAGCCTGATCGGCGCCTCGACCGCGGCCTGGGCCGGCGTGGGGGGAGCGCTCGCCACTGAGCGCGCCCCGCGGCGGGGCGGAGAAGCAGGGCTGCAGTCGCTTGCGCGCCTGGCGAAGGAACTGGCCGATCTGGAGCGCCGCCAGACGCTGCGTCCCGATGAGGTCGTCCTGCAGTTCGAGCCCGAGTGGGATCCCATCTCACGGCGGCGGATCCCGTCCCCCGCCGACCGGCGGGCGGACGCGGTCGTCGCCTGGATGCGCGGGGCGGACTGGGTGCATCTCACCCGCGAGAGCCAGGCCGAGGAGGGCGACCTCCAGCGCATCATCCTGCAGGCGGCGGAGGTCCTCATGCAACTCGAGGGCCTGCCGTTCCCCGACGTGCGCGCGGCCGCGCGGGATGCGAGGATGCGGCTGCTCCGGCCTCCGGTCGTCTGAGGCCTGTTCGTTCGGCAGGAAGCTTCCCCCGTCGTACCTAATCCGTACACACCCATATCCCTGCGTGGAGTCGAGCGCGTGCGGTCCTGCCCGGTCTGTGAGTCCGAGATGGCGCCGCGATTCGGCAGCGAGTGCGAGCCGCCGATCGCCTGGTCGTGTCCGGAGTGCGGCCTCTTTCAGCTGGAGACCGGGGGCCGGCCGTTCAGTCCGGAAGAAGAAGCCGCGGTCGCCTCGCTCGGGCCTGCCGTCCCGGCCGCCCGGCGACAGCGTGCCGCACGCGGCCGAAAGGCTGCTGCGCAGGCGCGCGAGCTCCTCGAGACATTCCTCCCTGACGTTCCCGTGGACGTCGAGGGGCTGGCGGAGCAGATCGGGTATCCGGTCCGCTGGCGCCCGCTGCCGCGTCATCAGCGGGGCGGTATCGAGGGCGGTCCGGATCACCGCCTCCTGATCCTCAACCGCGGCTATCCCTTCCACAGCGACGCCGAGCGTCGGTGGGCGGTGGCCGAGGAGCTGGGCCATGCCGTGCTGGGCCACACCGCGCTGGTGGCGAGCGACGAGCCTGGGCACGCCCGGGGCATGCTCGAGCCCGGACGGGCGGCCCAGGAGCGCGACGCCCGCGCCTTCGCCGCG
>DASSGA010000118.1:0-3376 GCA_035693805.1 bacterium
CCACGCGCAGCATGGCCGGCCCAACCGCCGCGAGCGTGACCGGCACCATGGGCTGGCCGGTGGATTGCGGCGTGAAGTTCGGGGTCATGAGCGTGAACGTGTAGTGCTGCCCCCGGTAGGCGAGCGGCTCGCCCTTCTCCCAGCAACGCCAGATCGCGCGGAGCGCCTCCGCGTACTCGCGCATCCGCGGCGCCGGGGCGCTCCACGGCACGCTGAACCGCTTCTCGTTGTGGGCGCGCACCTGGGGGCCCAGGCCCAGGACGAAGCGCCCACGCGAGGCCACCTGGAGGTCCCAGCTCGCGTTCGCCACGGCCATCGGGCTCCGCGAGAACGCGATCGCGATGCCCGTCGCGAGGCCGATGCCCGACGTGCTCACCGCGGCGACGCCCAGCGCGAGGAACGGCTCGTTGCGGTTCTCCATGGTCACGAGGCCGTCGTAGCCCGCGGCCTCAGCCGCGCGGGCGGCGGCCGGCACGTCGTTCAGATCGTCCTGGGGCAGCGTCGTCAGAATGCGCATCGAGCGTCTCTCCTCTCTGCCTGCACCGGCAGGGTCCTCAGCACCTCACCGGATAGGTGAGCACCAGGCGGTCCGCCGGATACTGCTTCCTCTCATCGAAGCACCCGACGATTCTCGGGAGGGGGTCTTCGACAGCGTTGATGTCGCGCCCTCGTTGCAGCTCCAGGTGCACATTTTCCGGCGTCGCACGGATCGCTTCGGTCGTGAAATCACGTCCCCATCCGTTCCACGGATATTCGAACGGTCCGCGTTCGAAATACCGATCGATGCACTCGGTGCAGGGATGCGCGATTGAAGCGACAAAGCGTCCTCCCGGCCGTTCGAGCCTCCGACACCCGCGCACTATAGCGCGCGCCGCTCGAAGCGGACAAGCAGGTCATAGGCGATTGCCCGAGGTGCACGAGGAGTCCGATCGACATCTCTCCGAGCACCGCTGGGCGTCCGTCCTCGCCAAGGCGGACATCCTCTTGATCGACTTCGACCACCTCGGCGCCGGCTTCTACGCCGACCCTGTCAACGCGCTGGTGGACGCAGGCTGTGAGCGCGACGTGGACATGGTCATCGTGGACGGCAAGATCTGGGTAATCCCGCCCGGCGCCTGCGGTCTGTCGCTGGTCAATGAAAATGTCGTGGGTACTGCCACGTGAAAATGTCATCCCCGGGCGGGTGTGGACGCGCGGATGGGGGCGCGGCGGGAGAACGAGTAGCGCCACGGGTGGAGCGCTGAGCGTTTCCGGGGGGCGCTGGCCGCGAGGTCGGCGAGCGCGGCCGTGAGGGCGCGCGCGGGCGGGCGCGAGGCGCGGGGCCGATCGGCATGGGGAGCGCGACGGGGCGCGAGGGTGAAATCGGGGCCGGGCGCCGGCTGGCGGGCGATGAGGCGGCCCTCGTAGAAGACGACGGCCTGCCCATCCAGTAATTCGCGCACCGCGACCCGACAGCGGGCGTAGGAGCGGCCGTGGGGCCCCGCGGGGATCGGGATAAGGCGGGGGCCGAGGCGCACGGTGTTGTCGCGGGCGACGACGCGCGTGTAGTGGCAGCCGACGAGCAGGGCGAGGTCGCGCGGCGGGCGGCGCCAGACGGGCGGCGCGGCCGCGGGCTGCGCGAAGCGGCGATTGAAGTCGGCGAGGAAGATGGGGAGGAAGGCGTTGGCGGCCTGGCGCGTGGCGATCTGCCGGAGGCGCAGTTCGCTGACAAGGCGATCCTGCAGGGTGGCCCAGAGGCGCTCGATGCGGCCTTTGCCCTGCGGACAGCGGGCGCGCACATAGCCGACCCCGAGGGCGGTGAGCACGCGGCCGAGGTGCGTGGGGGCCTGCGCCCCGGCCAGCTGCTCGTCGAGACTCCAGTGGCGGTCGGTGCGGACGAGGATGTTGACGCCATCGCCGTAGAGGGCGACGGGCAGGCCGTGGGTGGTGAACACGGCGTGCAGGACGGTGGCGTAGCCGTGGAGATCTTCGGTGGGCCGGAAGTGCAGGGCGAGCACCTTGGAGGTGGCGTCGTCGATGACGCCCAGGAGGGTCATGGCGGGGCCGCGGCCCTGGAGCCAGTCGAAGGGGCTGCCGTCGAGCTGGAGCAGTTGGCCGGCGGCGGCCTCGCGCGGGCGCCGGGTGCGGTGCTGAGGCGGGCGCCGGCGGTGGATGGCGGGCCGGCCGAGGGCGGCCCGCAGGCGGCGGACGGACTCGCGCGACACCGCGAGGCCGTGCAGCTCGCGTAACTTCTCGGTGAGGTGCGTGTCGTTAAAGCCGCCATAGCAGTCCTGCAGCAGGGCCTGCACCTGGGCGCACAGGGCGGCGGGCAGGCGCCGGCGCGAGGGTCGGCCGCGACTCTGGTGGCGCAGGGCCAACGGCCCGCCGAGGCGCACGCGCCGCTTGAGACGCTGGAACTGGCGCGGGGTGAGGTGCAAGGCCTCAGCGCCTTCCCGGTTCGTGATGCGGCCGGCCAGGGCGGCCTGGACCAGTCCCGCGCGGGGCAACTCCTTCCGGCTCATCGTGAAGGTCTCCATAAGGGGACGACATTTTCACGGAGCAGTTACCCCACGACATTTTTATGTAGCAGTAGCACCCCCTCGACGCGCCCTTGACACTGTCCACGGAAACCGCCACCCTCTGGGGACCCAGACGGAATCGGAACCGCGAGTCCCCGTACCTCCGCGAACGGACCCGGCCGCACGTGCGCCGACGGCCGGACACGATGCTCCCGAGAGGAGAGCCGTGCACGACGAGAAGGTCGTCGGTGGAGTGCTCGTGCTCCTCGGGGCCTTCGCATTCGTGGAGGCCCGCCGGCTCGTCGGCCTCCGCACGGAGATGCTGGCCGGTGCCGTCGTGGGCGATGACACCTTCCCGATGCTCGTGGCTGTCTCGCTGTTCCTCGTGGGAGGCTACCTCCTCCTCGCGCGGGGGCGCCCGCGCGCGCGGCCGTCGCTGCCTGCCGGCGCCGTCCGCTCGCAGATGCTCTGGAGTGGAGCCGCGCTGATCGTCTACTGCGCGCTGGTGCCGTATCTCGGGTACGCCGCGAGCACGCTGGTCGGATCGACCGCGCTCTTCAGGACGATGGGGAGATACCGGTCGACGGCGTGTCTTTTCCTCGGGGCCCTCACGACGGGCGGCCTGTACCTCGTCTTCAGGGTCTGGCTGCGTCAGCCCTTGCCGACCGGCCTCCTGGGCTTCTGAGCGCTGCGCGTGCAGACGCGGACCGGGTGCGCGCGCCGGCACGCCGAAGGAACCCCGACGCCGTGGAGGTGACGCAGCTGCTCGTTGGAGGATTTGTCGCCGCGTCGAGCCCCCTGAACCTCCTGATGGCGGTGCTCGGCGCCATCTTCGGCACGTTCGTCGGTGTGCTTCCCGGGCTCGGGCCGACCGCGGC
>DASSGA010000119.1:0-30707 GCA_035693805.1 bacterium
CGCGCCGCTCAACCAGGTCATCTCGGCGCTGACGCGTGAGTCCGCGGTCACCGTCGAAGGCCTGATCGTCGAGAACCCGGTGGTGAAGACCGGCGGGGTGGAGATCCAGATCCGCTCGCTCCGAGTGGAGGCCACCGCGGAGCCGCTGCTGCCGCTGGACCCGTCCGGACCTACGGACCCCAATCCAGAGGTTCAGGCGAACTGGCGGTACCTCGACCTGCGGCGGCCGAAGAACCTGCTCATCTTCAAGGTGCAAACCGCGGCCGAGCAGGCGATGCGGGAGTTCTGGATCCGCGAAGGGTTCCTGGAGATCCACTCCCCGAAGCTGATGGGGAGCCCCAGCGAGGGCGGCGCCGAGCTCTTCTCCCTGGAGTACTTCGGTCGGCCCGCGTATCTCGCCCAGTCCCCGCAGTTCTACAAGCAGATGGCGATGGCTGCAGGTTTCGACCGGGTGTTCGAGATCGGCCCGGTCTTCCGCGCCGATCCCTCGTTCACGACGAGGCACAGTACCGAGTTCACCGGTCTCGACATGGAGATGTCCTGGGTGAACTCGCACGAGGACGTGATGGTCTCCGAGGAACGCTGGCTCCGCTACGTCCTCGACCAGGTCAGCGCGCAGTTCGGCGGGGCCGTACGGGACATGTTCCGGACGGAGATCATGGTCCCGGAGGTGCCGTTCCCGCGCATCCCGATGGCCCAGGCCCAGGAGATCGTCCGGCGCCGGGGGCACGTCCCCTCCGCGGAGCGTAAGGGCGATCTCGACCCGACAGGCGAACGGCTCGTGGGGGAGTACGCCGCGGAGGAGTTCGGCCACGAGTTCGTCTTCGTCACCGATTACCCGGCCGAGGTCCGCGCCTTCTACCACATGCGCCACGAGGCGGACCCCACGACGACGAAGAGCTTCGACCTCCTCTGGAAGGGGGTGGAGGTGACGACGGGGGCGCAGCGGGAACACCGGTACGATGTGCTGGCGCGCCAGGCGCGCGAGAGGGGCCTGAGCCTGGAGCCGATGCAGTTCTACTTGGATTTCTTCCGCTTCGGGTGTCCCCCCCACGGCGGGTTCGGGGCCGGGCTGGCCCGGATGCTCATGGTCCTGCTCGGGTTGCCGAACCTGCGCGAGGCGACGTTCCTCTTCCGGGGGCCGACCCGCTTGTCACCGTAAGCTCCCCCTTGCTCGCGCTGCGCCCGGGACGTAAGATAGGGGCAGAGCGTTCCTGCCGTGTGCGTGGAGGATGTTAGTCCCGATCCAACACGCACGACCTTGGGAGCCTCGCTCCGGCCGCGGATGGCAGGCCTCAGTCGTCATGAGGTGTTCAGAGGCGGCCGGGAAGGCACCCACCTGCTGATGCAGGTTCGGGGACTACGCCCTTACGGCACGGCGGGAGATGTCACACGGAGGCGGGAAGCCATTCACCCGCCTCCGCTTTCGTTTGTCCCGTCGCAGGACGGCGCAGGCCTGCCGGCTGGATGGGCAGGGCATGGGTCGGCTGTGGCACAAATGCCAGACCGGAACGATGGCCTGAGGAGGCAGACAGTGATGATGGGTCCCCGCTGGTGGGCGTACATCCTTGCACTGGTCCTCGTCGTGTTGCTCGCACCGGCAGCTCCTGCCCAGTTCGCGGACCTCATCGAACGGGTCCGGCCGTCGGTGGGTTTCATCCTCGTCACCCTGCAGGACGGATCGGTCTTTTCCGGGAGCGGTTTTGTCATTCGTTCGGACGGCTATCTGCTGTCCGCTTCGCACGTCTTCGACGGCGGGGCGAAGACCATCACCGTCACGTTTCCGGGCGGCCGCCCGATCCCGGCCCAGGTACTCAGCCGCGATCCGAAGCGCGACATGGCCGTCCTGAAGGTCGAGGCGTCGGGTCTCCGCGCACTGCCGTTTACTTCAACGGCTCCGCGGCAGGGGGATGAAGTGTTGGTCTTCGGCTACCCGATGGCCGGTGTCCTTGGGAGCACGTCCGTATCGGTGACGCGGGGTATCATCAGCGCCTTCAACGACCGCTTCCAGATGTATCAGATCGACGCCGCGGCCAACCCGGGCAACAGCGGCGGTCCAGCGCTCAATCCCCGGGGCGAGATCGTCGGGATGTTGATCGGCGGCCTGCGCGAGGCCAGCGGCGTCAACTTCCTGGTCCCGTTCACCGCCCTGCGCGAGTACGCGCAGGGGGTGATCCAGGGCACGGCGACCGCGGGGACGCCCGGCTTGCCGACGGCCAGCGACCTGATCGCCTCGCGGCTGGTTCCCGGCACGCGCATGGGTCCGATCTTGATCGGGTCGAGCACGATGGTCGTGCAGACACTGTGGGGAGAGCCTGAGGAGAAGGACCCCGAGGGCGGCGGAGCGTGGTGGGGGTACGTGACGCGCAAGGTTTGGGTCTTCGTGCGGGACGACCGGATCACCGATGCCTACACGGAGTCACCCGGCTACCGCGTGGACGGGACCTGGGGCGTGGGCAGCTCCGCCGACGACACGCGCCGCGGGTTCGGGAGTCCACCGGCGACCGATCCCACGCGCACGGGCGTGTGGTGGGATTACGCGGGACGCGGGGTCTCGGCGCTCATCGTCGAGGGGAAGGTATTCGCGATCCAGATCTACGCCCGGCGGTAGCCGGCGCGCCAGATGACGGAGCAGGGGGGCTGGACGGCAAACCGTCCCGCCCCCCCTGGCATGACAGCGGCTATCGCCCGCCGAGGATGGCGTCCTTTGCGGCCTTACTGACCCGGAAGCGCACCACGCGCTTCGCCGGGATGCGGATCGGCTGCCCCGTCTGAGGGTTGCGGCCCATCCGCGCCTTGCGGTTGACCAGCACCAGCTTGCCCAGCCCCGGCAGCGTGAAGGTATTCTTCGCCTCTTTGTAGGCCAGGTTCGCGAGCTCCTCGAGGAACGTCATGGCTTGCTTCTTGGAGACGTCGAGCTTGCCGGCGAGGTGGTCGGCAATCTTCGACTTGGTCATGGCCTTCGCCATTGGATGCCTCCTGACGCCAGAATGAGTACCGCCCTTCGAGATACCGCATCAGTCCTGGATTTCCTGCTAGGGGCGTGAGGAAAGCCGCGAATCATCAGGGCTTTCCTGTGCTACCATCGTGCCATGGAGCTGTTCGACCAGGAGGCGGCCGCCCGCCAGGCGGCGGACGCCCCGCTCGCCGCGCGGATGCGGCCCGGCACGCTCGATGAGTTCGTCGGGCAGAGCCACCTGGTGGGTCCCGGGCGAGTACTGCGCCGGTCCATCGAGCGCGACGAGCTCAGTTCGCTCATCCTGTACGGTCCGCCCGGCACCGGCAAGACCTCGCTGGCCCACGTCATTGCCGCCGCCACGAAATCGGTGGTCGAACGGGTGAATGCCGTGACGGCCGGTGTGGCCGACCTCAAGCAGGTCATCGCGCGCGCCGTGGACCGGCGGAGGTTCCACGGCCAGCGGACGATCCTCTTCATCGATGAGATCCATCGCTTCAACAAGGCCCAGCAGGACGTGCTGCTGCCGCACGTGGAGGAAGGGGCCCTCGTCCTGATCGGCGCAACGACGGAGAACCCATTCTTTGAGGTGAACGCGACGCTCGTCTCGCGGTCGCGCGTCTACCGCCTCGAGCCGCTCACCGACGATGACGTGCGCGCGATCATCGCCCGCGCGCTGGCGGATCCGGAGCGGGGGCTGGGCCGCCACCGCGTGGCGCTCGACGAGCGGGCCCTGGCGCACCTGGTCGCCGTGAGCAGCGGCGACGCGCGGATCGCGTTGAACACGCTCGAGCTCGCCGTGCTCGGCGCCCCGGAAGCCCAGGGGGGGCGCACGGTTACCGTGCAGACGATCGAGGAGGTCACGCAGCGCCGCGCGCTCGGCTACGACCGGGCCGGCGATGCGCACTACGACCACATCTCCGCCTTCATCAAAAGTATGCGCGGGTCCGACCCCGACGCATCAGTGTACTGGTTGCTGCGGATGCTGGAAGCCGGCGAGGATCCGCGGTACATCGCCCGGCGCATGGTCGTCCACGCCGCGGAGGACGTCGGACTGGCGGATCCGCTGGCGCTCGTCGTCGCCACCTCCGCCGCGCACGCGGTCGAGTTCGTCGGGCTGCCCGAAGCGCAGATCCCGATGACGGAGGCCGCGATCTACATCGCCACGGCGCCGAAGAGCAACGCAGTCGTCCGCGCGATCGGCGCTGCGCGGCGGGACGTCGGTGCGGAGCGTGCCGATCCCGTCCCTGTCCACCTGCGCGACAGCAGTCATCCCCAGGCGCAGCGGCAGCTCGGGTACGGGGCGGGGTACAAGTACGCGCACGACTACCCGGACGGGTTCGTGCCCCAGCAATACGTGCCGGACAACGTGAAGGACCACATCTACTACGAGCCGACGGAGCATGGATTCGAGGCGGAGATCCGGGAGCGGCTGCGGCGGTGGTGGGCGGGGATCAAGCGGTATCGTCCTGAGTGACCGCCGCTAGCCGCGACACGGGTACGATTGATATGATGGAGCGCATGGGAGCCTGGGCCGTCGCGATGAGCGGCGGCGTGGACAGTTCGGTGGCCGCGGCGCTGCTGCGGGCGGAGGGCCACGAGGTCGTCGGCATCACGATGAACCTCTGGCCGGACTGGCTGCCCGAGCCGGACGACGCCTTCAAGGCCTGCTGCGGCGTCTCCGCGATCGAGGACGCGCGCGCCGTGGCGCGGCATCTCGGCATCCGGCATTACGTGCTCAACATGCGCGAGGAGTTTGAGCACGCAGTCATCGAGTACTTCGTCGACGCGTATGCGAGCGGCCGCACCCCCAACCCTTGCATCGCCTGCAACCAGGCCATCAAGTTCTCCCTGCTGCTGCACAAGGTCACCGCGCTCGGACTCGACGGCGTGGCCACGGGCCACTACGCCCGGGTCGCCTTCGACGACAGCACCCGCCGACATCACCTCCTGCGGGGGCGGGATACGCACAAGGACCAATCCTACGTGCTGTACGGCTTGACGCAGAGGCAGATGGCCCGGCTGCGCCTGCCGATCGGGATATACACGAAGGACGCGGTCCGGACGTTGGCGCGCGACTTCGGTCTGCCCGTGGCCGGCAAGCCGGATAGCCAGGAGATCTGCTTTGTTCCCCGCGGCTCCTACACCGACGTCGTGGCCCGCTTCCGGCCCGAAGCCCTCCGTCCCGGCCCGATCCTCGACACCGACGGCCGGGAGGTGGGGACGCATCAGGGCATCGCGCGCTACACCGTCGGACAGCGGCGCGGCCTGGGAATCGCCTCGGGGGTCCCGGTCTACGTCGTGGCGATCGACCAGGAACGGAATGCGGTCATCGTCGGGGGCGAGGACGACCTGCTCTGTGGGGAGCTCACGGCCTCCGCGATGAACTGGATCGTCCTCCCGGACCCGGGCGACGAGCGGTATGTCACCGCGCGGGTACGCCACGCCGCAGCCGACGTACCGGCGAGGGTCCGCCCGGGTGCGGACATCACGGAAGCCGTCGTGCGGTTCGAGGTGCCGCAGCGGGCTGCCTCGCCGGGGCAGGCCGTCACCCTTTACGACGGTGAGCGCGTCCTCGGCGGCGGCACCATCACGCAGGTCCGGACGCCGGCGGCCCTCCAGGCCTGATCGGACACTCGCGGCGATGAGATCGGTTCTGGTCCTCCTGCTCGCGGCGGCGCTGCTGCTGCCCGCGCCGTCCGTCCTCGCGCAGGGATCGACGGACGCCGACCTCATCCGGGAGGCGTACGGGTTCATCCGCGAGTACGCGCTGCGGCTCCCGGAGCCGCAGGCCATCTTCAGTCGCGCGCTGAGCGCGGCGCAGCTCCATGCCACGGATCCCGCCCTCGCCACGCCGCCCGGGCTGACCGGCGACGAGCCCTCCGACCTCGAGGCCGTGGCCGCCTACGTCGCGTCCGTCGCACGGAGCCTGCCCCCGCGCCAGGCCGAAACCGCCCTCTCCGCGGCCCTGCGCGGGATGATCCAGGATCTGGCTGATCCGCTTGCCGCGATCTTCCTTCCCCTTCAGTTCGCAGAGTACATGGAGGACCTCCGGGGGGAGCACGGCGGCATCGGTGCGCAGCTGGATCTCGCCGCGGGGCAGATCGTGATCAGCGACGTCACGCCGGGCGGTCCGGCCGCCCGGGCGGGGATCACCGCCGGCGACATCCTTCTGGAGATCAACGGACGGCCCACCGCCGAGCGCACCCCGGACAACGCCCTGGACTTCCTGCACGGCCGCCCGGGCACGGTCGTCAACGTCACCGTCCTGCGCGGCCGCGCGACGACGCGGCTGCTGCTCACGCGGGAAGCCGTGCGCGAGAATCCCACGCGCGCGTCGATGCTGGAGCCGCGCATCGGGTACGTGCGCCTGCTCGAGTTCACGGAGAAGTGTGGTCAGGACGTGGGCCGGGCTCTCGCCGCGCTGCGGCGGCAGGGCGCCCAGGCGATCGTGTTCGACCTGCGGCAGAACACCGGCGGCCTGGTGGAAGAGTCGGTCGACGTGGCCAGCTTCTTCCTGAGCGATGGCGTCGTGGCGATGGAGGAGAGCCGCGACGGCCTGATCCCCCTCAACGTGCGGCCCGCGGAGCGGTTCCCCGGACCGGTCGTCGTCCTGGTCGATTTCTTCACGGCGAGCGCGGGCGAGATCGTCGCCGGCGCCCTCCAGGACGCCGGGGCCTCCCTGGTGGGGACGAAGACCTTCGGCAAGGCCACCGTACAGAGCGTCTCCGTGCCTCCGCTGCCCGGGGGCTGGGGCATCCGGGTCACCACGGCGCGCTACTACACGCGAAGCGGCCGGATGATCGAGGGGACGGGGCTGCTGCCCACCGTCGTCATGCCGATGCGTATCGACCTGATTCAGTCGTCCCGGGACCAGCAGCTGCAGGAGGCGCTGACGCAGGTGCGGCTGCGCCTCACCGCCCGCGCCGGCCGGCGCTGAGAGGACGGGGACCTCGTGGGGTCGCTGCGCGAGGGCGCGATCGAGCTCGTCCGCATCCTCCGCGCGCGGGGGTTCATCGCGTACTGGGTCGGAGGCTGCGTCCGCGATCTCGAGATGGGCCGGGAGCCGCACGACTACGACATCGTCACGGACGCCCGCCCCGAGCAGGTCGCCGCGCTGTTCCCCGACGCGCTGATGGTCGGGGCGCAGTTCGGCGTCGTCGTCGTGCCCCACACCGGCCACCGCTACGAGGTGTCCACGTTCCGCGCCGAGGGGCCGTATCTCGACGGCCGGCGTCCCAGCCGTGTCGATTTCACGGATGCCCGCTCCGACGTGCTGCGGCGTGACTTCACGATCAACGGGCTGCTGCACGATCCACTGAGCGGGGAGACGCTGGATTACGTCGGCGGGCGGGCCGACATCGCCGCCCGGCGGGTCCGCACGATCGGCGATCCGGCGCAGCGGTTCGCGGAAGACCGCCTGCGGATGCTGCGCGCCATCCGGCTGACCGCCGAGCTCGAGTTCGACATCGACCCCGACACGTTCGCCGCGATCCGCGGCCACGCCGGGTCGATCACGCAGGTGAGCGCGGAACGCATCCGCGATGAACTCGTCCGCCTGCTGGTCAGCCCGGGGCGGGGACGCGGCCTGCGGCTGCTGAGGGAGAGTGGGCTGCTCGGAGTCGTGCTGCCAGAAGTCGAGGCAACGGTGGGCGTGCCGCAGCCGCCCGAGTTTCATCCCGAGGGCGATGTCTTCACGCACACCGTGCTCACCCTCGAGCACCTCCGCGTGCCCCACCCGGTCCCGGCCGTGGCCGCGCTGCTGCACGACGTCGGCAAGCCGCCCACGATCACCCGGTCGGATCGCATCCGCTTCAACGGTCATGACGAGGTGGGCGCGGCGATGACCGAGGCCATCTGCCGGAGGTTCCGCTTCTCGGGACAGGAGACCTCGCGCATCGTCGCCCTCGTCCGTGATCACCTGCGGGTGAAGGATCTCCCGAAGATGCGCCCGGCGAAGGCCGCCCGGTTCCTGCTGCAGGAGGACGCGCTCGACCACCTCGAGCTGCACCGCGCCGACTGTCTGGCCAGCCACGGCGACCTGAGCGTCTACCAGTGGGCGGTCGCGAGGCGCGAAGCGCTCCGTGCAAAGACGCCCGCCCCCGCGAGGCTGCTCACCGGTGACGACCTCATCGCGATGGGCTACCCGCCGGGCCCGCGCTTCGCGGAGATCCTCGACGCCGTCCTGGACGCGCAGCTCGAGGGGCAACTCCGCACCCCCGACGACGCGCGCGCCTTCGTGGCTCGGACGTATGGAGACGCAGAGGGTTCAGCAGCGGAGAGCGGGAAACCCCATCGGCGGGGTGATCGGCGTGAATGAACTCCGCGTCGTCTATCTCTTCCTCGGCCTGCTGGCACTCTTCGTCGTCATCGGCGCGCTCCTCCCGAAGTACCTGCCCGGGCTGGTCCGCAAGCTGGACTCCACCGTGCTGAAAGAGACCAAGAGCGAGCCGAGCGGACCGCACTGACCCGGGATCCGGGGCGCGCGGGACCGCCATCCCGGTCCGGACCGCAATGACGAAGGGAACAGGCGAGGCCTGTTCCCTTCGTGACTCCAGCGGCACCGCGGCCGGCTAGTCGGAATCGTCCCCGTGGACGACGGCCTCGACCTCGGAGGGAGAGACGTCGTGGGCGCCGTTGTTGCGAATCGTCCACTGCGCGTCAAGCCGGCTCAATCGGGAGACGATGCCGCCGTACTCCAGCTCCGACATGGGGAGCATCGCGGGCTCGAAGAAGCCCTGGCGGCGCATCTCCATCGCCTTCTCGACGATGCGCTCGCGCACCCGGCTCCAGAAGGGATCGGCGAACAGGTCCACCGGACCGGTGAATCTGCCCTCGTGCATGGAGAAGCCCAGGGCGGAGACCATCGGGACGCAGAAGAACGTCGAGGCGGTGGTGTTCATCGGCACCGGCATGAGTGGGAGATTGTGGCTGCCGCGCGTGTCGCCGCCGACGAACGGGCCCACGGCGAACGCGGGTCCGAACTCCTCGGTCGCCGGGAAGATCTTCTGGACGCGGACGACCGCCGGCGGATCATCCTTGCCGACGTACCGGCCGGCGATGTTGCGCAGCCGGGTGGTGCCGACCGCGACCGCCTGCTCGCCCGCGTACTTGCGCGACCAGATACCTTCCACCGCATAGCGATTGGTATCCCGCAGCAGCGCGGCGATGTCGTAGAGGCGCTCCGGCGCGTCGAGGACGATCACCCGGTCGCCCTCGATGTGGTCCATGTCCATGATGTGGAAGGTGAAGCCGTCGTGCAGCCCTTCGGAGAGCATCAGCCCCGGGGAGTACATCGGGTCGGCGAAGGCGAGGTAGAGGGGGAGGTTGAACGCGCCTGGCCCGCACTTGTCGCCGAGGAGGATCATCAACGCCTCGCTCGGCCGCTCGTCGAGCTCGATCTCCGCGCTGCCCGGGCCGAGGCCGCGCACGTTGCCCGAGAACGCTTCCTTCAGCAGGTCCTGTCCGGCACCGTACAGCCCCTGTGCTTTGGCCTTGTCGGTTGCGGCGAGGAAGGCCTCCCACGCGAGCTGGTGGATGTCGGGATTGTCCGTTCCCTTCACGTGCGACATGATGATGCCGATGTCGTCGCCGGTGTTGCAGACGAATGCGTCGATCAACAGCCGGCCGCGCTCGTGTGTGACGCGCTCGCGCACCACCGCGAGCGCCTCGGCGCTGGGCTGGGTGTGACCGCCGACCGCGCCGATGTCGGCCTTGATCACGCTGACTGTGACCCGCATCTGTGCGCCTCCCTTGGGCTGCCTCCGCTTCGTGCCCTGCCGGGTGGTGTAATTCTAGCACTTCTCAACAGGGTGGAGAAACCCTCCTGATCCGCGCTGGATGCGGGGTTTCGTCCTTCAAGCAATTCCGCTGCCACGGGCTTGCCGCGGGCAGAGAAACGAACACTGCTCAACTCCTCCTGGTCCCCGCGACGCCGCCGGCTCCCGCCATGCGGCGGAGCCCGCAGCGGCTGCCGCCCGAGGAGGCGAGCCGTCCTCAACCGAAAGAGGAAAACTTCCAGAATGGGTCGAACACGCAACCGAACGAGACGCCGGAACGGGCGCCTGACCCCCCCAGGCGTTACGCCGTTCACTCGATGAGGGATGGCGATGAAGTCTTGGGACGGCTGCGGGTGGTGGGGGTTCGCGTGGAGCGTGCACCCGGACGCGTGGCCGCGGCGATCAGCCTCGGGTACGATGGCGGGGTGGTGATCGGCCGCGCCGACCGGCCTGCCGCCGAGACACAGATCGCTCAGGTCGCAGGCGAGGCGGCGCTCGATGCGATCCGGCAGGTGGCGCCCGGGCAGACGCGCTGGGTGCTGGAGCAGATCGCGGTGCAGTCCCTGCTCGCGGGACAGGCCGTCGTCGCCCACGTCCTGCTGGAAACGGAGGGATCGCCGGAGCACCTGATCGGCAGTGCGCTCAGCCGGTCCGGACCGCTGGAGGATGCGGCGGCGGAGGCCGTCGTGAACGCGGTTGAGCGTCGGCTGGGCTGGTTCGTCAAGAACTGAGTGATTCGCCGCACTATCAACGGAGCAGACATCGTGACACCACCAGACGCCGCGCGCATCGTTGCCCTGGTCAACCAGAAGGGCGGCTGCGCGAAGACGACCACCGCCGTGAACCTCGCCGCCTGTCTGGCCAGCAGCGGGCGGAGGACCCTCGTCATCGATATGGACCCCCAGGCCAACGCCACGGTGAGTCTGGGGGTGGATCCCGCCGGACTGCACCGGACCGTCTACCATGTGCTGGTCGACGGGGACCGCGACGACGGCGACGGCACGGGCCTCCTCGACGTCATCGTCCCCACCACGGTTCCAAATCTCGTGGTCGCCCCGGCCTCCATCGACCTCGCCGCCGCGGAGCTCGAGCTCGCGCCGCGGCTGGGGCGGGAGCGTGCGCTGCGGAAGCGCATGGGGCCGGTCCTCGATCAGTACGCGTACATCTTCATCGACACGCCGCCCAGCCTCGGCCTGCTCACCCTGAATTCGCTGGTCGCCGCTGAGGCGATCATCATCCCCATCCAGACCCACTACTATGCGCTGCTGGGGATGCGGCAGCTGCTGCGCACGCTGAAGATGGTGCGGGAAGAGGTCGGTCACACCGTCGAGATCCTCGGTGTGCTCCCGACGATGTACGACTCCCGGACAAACATCAGCAAGGAGATCGTCCAGGGTATCAAAGACTTCTTCGGCGACAAAGTCTTCCAGACCACGGTCCACTTCAACATCAAACTCGTCGAATCGTCGATGGTGGGCGTCCCGCTGTTCATCCACCACCCCGCCAGTCGTGGCGCGCAGGAGTACATGGAGCTCGCCCGGGAGGTCATGAAGCTTGAAGAGAGAACGCGAGGAGCTGCGGCGCGGACTTAGGTCGTTCATCCAGGAGGCCGGCGCCGAACTGGCCGACTTCATGAATGGCTCCTCGGCCCAGGTCAAGCCGGCCGTCCCGCCCAAGGCGTCACCGCCCGTGGATCCGCCGCCGGCGCCGCCGGAGGCCGAGGTCCCCAGCGCGCCTCATCCGGTCCTACCTCGGCCGGCTGTGCCGACCAGGCTCGATCAGCCGATCCGGCCCATCCTGAAGCTCGTCCGGGACGTTCCGCAGCCCGAGTCTCCGCCCCAGCCGTCGCTGGAGGATCTGACGCTGCACCTTCCCAGGAAGGGCGTTTGCGCCGCATACTTCGCGAACAAGCGCTGCTGGGAGTTGTCCGACGCCTACTGTAACCACGCCCTTCACGTGTGCCGCCTGCGGGAATGCCCGGTGTACGACCTGCACCGACAAGAGATGGAGCGCCGCTACGCCGGGAAGTTCAAGCACCTCTGGTAAGGTCGAGGTCCAGGAGTTCGCGCAGGTCGGTGATCCACGCCCAGGGTCGCACGCCGCGCTCGAGAGACGCCGCCCGTCGTTCGCCGAACCCGATGAACCGCGCCCCGGCTTCCTCCGCGGCGCGGCCGTCGATCCAGGCGTCCCCGATCACATAGGCAAGTCGCACCGCCGGCAGGCGCTGCAGGATGTAGCGGACGCCTTCGGGCGAAGGCTTCAGCGCAGGTACTTCCGTCCGGGTGGCGATGACATCGAAATAGCCGTCGAGGCCCAGTTCCGCCAGCTTCGGCTGGACCCCGGATCGGTCGTTGTTGGTGAGCAGGGCAAGTCTGTACCCGCGTGACCGGAGCACGGCCAGCACCTCGGGAGCGTGCTCCACCGCCACGGCATCCCGGATGCCCTCCGCTTCGGCTGCCGCCACAACCTCCCACATCGTCCGTCCAAGCGTCTCACCGGCAGCCTCGCCCATCGCCACAAGGTGGGGGATGGGCTCGCGAACCAGAACCTCGCGGGGCGCGGAGGCCGCGCCCGCGGACATGAGGACATCGATCAGGCGGTGGCGCGTGCCGACGAAGTCGATGGTGGAGTGGATGAGGGTGTTGTCGAGGTCGAAGACGAGCGCGGTCTCGGCAGGCTGCGCCATGGCAAGGGGGGATTCGTGCGAGCCTCGCCAAACTCATCTACCTGTGATCGCTGAAGGTCAGCCGGCGCCTCCAATCGCCCTGCCCGACGAGACCGGGCAGCCTGTCCGCCTCGCGGACCTCAAGGGCCGCAGGGTCGTCCTGTGGTTCTATGTCAGGGACGACACCCCCGGCTGAACGATCGAAGCGACCGCGTTCCGTGATGACTACGCGGCCTACCAGAAGATGAACGTCGCCGTCCTCGGGGTGAGCCCGGACAGCGTGGAGTCGCATGCGAAGTGGAAGCAGAAGCTCCACGTCCCGCACCCGCTGCTCGCCGACACCGAGCACGCGGCGGCCGAGGCGTATGGGGTATGGGTTGAGAAATCGATGATGGGCCGTCGGTACATGGGCGTGGCCCGGACGACGTTCATTGTCGATGAGCAGGGGAAGATCGCGAAGGTCTTCCCCAACGTGAAGGTCCAGGGGCACAGCGCCGCGGTGCTGGCAGCGCTGCGAGAGATGAGCTAGCGTCCACCGCTAGAACTTCATCCCGGCGCGGGCGATGCCCTGAATGAAGTAGCGCTGCAGCACGAAGAAGAGCAGGAGCACCGGCAGGACCGAGAACGTCGCCGCCGCCATGAGCAGACGCGGCTGCGTCCCCCACTCATTGCTGAAGGACAGCAATCCCACCATGATCGGCCGCATCTCCGGCGTGTTTGTGACGATCAGCGGCCAGGTCAGCGCATTCCACGAGCCGAGGAAGGTCAGTAGCGCCACCGTGATGAACGCCGGCCGGCTGAGCGGCACCACCACCCGGCGGAGGAAGGTGAGATGTGATGCCCCGTCGATGGTGGCGGCGTCCTGCAGCTCCTGCGGGATGGTGGCGAAGAACTGCCGCATGAAGAAGATGCCGAAGACACTGGCCAGCCACGGCACGATCAGCGCGTAGTACGTATTGAGCCAACCCAGCCGCGTGATCGTGATGTAGTTCGGCACCAGCTGGACCTGCCCGGGGACCATGAGCGTCCCCAGGAAGAGCACGAACAGCGCTTCCCGCCCGACGAAACGCATCCGGGCGAACGCGTAACCGGCCAGCGCCGAGGTCAGGAGCACGCCGCTGGTCTCGGCCACCGAGATGATCGCGCTGTTCAGGAAGTAGCGTCCGAACGGCGCGTGGGTCCACGCTTCCACGTAGTTCTCCCACGCGGGGCGAGAGGGCAGCCACTTGAATGGATAGGTGAACACCTCCGGGAGCGGTTTGAGGGAGGTGACGATCATGAGGTAGTAGGGGAGCAGCATCAGGGCAACGCTGAGGATGAGCACCAAGTGGATTGATAGTGTCCGCACGCCCCGCGGACGGGGGGCGGCGACGTCAGATGTCATAGTGCACCCGCCGCGCGGCGACTTGCCGCTGGAGCATCGTGATCAGGAAGATGATGAGGAAGAGCACGTAGGCCTGCGCCGCGGCGTAGCCCATGCGGAAGTACTGGAACCCCTGCTGGTAGATCGAGTAGACGATGGTCAGCGTGCGGTTCAAGGGGCCCCCGCCCGTCATGAAGAGGGGCAGGGCGAACACCTGGAAGGCGCCGATCATGCTGATCACGAGGATGAAGTAGGTGGTGGGGGACAGCAGGGGCAGCGTGATGTGCCTGAACAGCTGCCAGGCGCTGGCCCCGTCGATCTGCGCCGCCTCGTAGTACTCCGTCGAGATGTTCTGCAGCCCCGACAGCAGGATGACGATGTCCCGGCCGAGGCTGCCCCAGATCGCCACGGCGATGAGCGCCGGCATGGCCTGTTCCGGTGAGAGCAGCCACGGCTGGGGCGGGATGCCGACCTTCCCGATCAGGTAGTTCAGCAGGCCGAACTGGTCCGGATTGTAGAGCCAGTGCCACGCCATCGCCCCGGCGGCGAGCGGCGTGACATAGGGGATGAAGAACGCCGTGCGGTACCACGACATCCCGGTGAGCTTGCGGTTCAGCAGTACCGCGAAGCCGAGCGCGAGCGGGACGGCCAGGGCCACGGAGACCACGGCGTAGTAGGACGTGTTGACCAGCGCCAGGACGAACTTCTCGTCGGTCAGCAACTGGCGGTAGTTCGCCAGGCCGACGAACGGACGGACCGGGTCGATCAGGTTCCAGCGCAGAAGGCTGACCACGAAGGCGTACCCGATCGGGAACAGGTGGAAGATGGCGAGGATGGTGACGGCGGGCAGGAGGAAGGCGTAGGCCTCCAGATTCTCGAGCAGCCGGCGGGTCGTGCGGGACCGCGAGCGGGGGTGTGCGCTCGCCCCCGCCCGCGCCTCACCGACCACCGGATCGCTCCGGCCCCACGCTATTTGCGCTGGGCCAGCAGCCGGTTCGCCTTGGCCGCCGCCTGGTCGAGCGCCTGCTGCGGCGTCGCCTTGCCCAGGATCGCAAGTTCCACGGCCTCGGAGATGATGTCGCGGATCTCCTGCCACTCGGCCATGCTGGGCTCGGTTTTGGCGAATTCGAGCGAATCCAATCCCGCTTTGTGCTCCGGGTTGTCGCGCAGGTACACTTTCATCAACGTGGAGTCCCGGGCCGACCGGCGCACCGGCATGTAGAACGTCTTCAGCGACCAGCGCGTGGTACCGTTCGTCCCCGTGATGAACTTGATGTACTTCCACGCCGCGGCCTGCTGCTCGGGCGTGGCGCGCGCCATGATCGCGACGTCCGTTCCGGAGAGCAGCGTGGACTTCGTCGTCTTCGTGGGCAGCGGGGCGAGCCCCACCGCGAACTTCCCGCCGACCGCCGCTTTGGCGAACGAGAGCCCCGGGTTCGTGGCGAAGTACATCGCCACCTTGCCCGCGCCGAAGTCGTCGTCGGCGAAGCCCGGCTTCACGTACGCCACCTTGTGTTTGTTCACGAGGTCCACGAGCCACTGCAGGGCTTCCACCCCGGCGGGGCTATTGAACGCGACCTCCTTGCCGCCGCTCTTGACGAACGCGCCGCCGTTGCTGAGCAGCATCGTTGTGAAGTAGTCGGTCGTCGGGCGGACGACAAACCCGTAGCGGACCACGCGGCCGCCTTCCTCTTTCGTCAGCGCCTTGGCCGCCGCCACGAACTCGTCCCAGGTCTGGGGGACCTTGAGGTTGAGCTCCTTGAAGAGATCGACGTTGTAGAACACGAGGTACAAGCTCTTATTGAACGGCATCGTCCACATCACGCCGTTGAAGGTGTTGGCCTGGCGGAGGATCGGGATGATGTCGTTCACTTGCTCGGCGCTGAGCCCGTCGGCGCCCTTGATGAAGCGTTCCATCGGGACGACGGCGTTGGCGCGGATGAGCTGATCGGTCCAGGTCGGGAAGACCTGCGAGATCGTCGGCGGATTTCCCGCCGCGACGGCCGCGATGAGCTTCTGGTTGAGGGCACCGTAGTTGCCCTGATAGAGGGCCTGCACGACGATGCCGGGGTTGAGCCGGTTGAAGTCCTCCGTGAGCTCGTTCACGGCTGGCTGCAGCACCCCGCTCATGCCGTGCCAGAAGGTGATCGTGATCGGACCGCCCGCGGTGGTGGGCCCCACGAGCGTGGCCGCGAGCAGCAAGGCGGCGACGACCGCCCGCAGGACGTACGACGTGCCGGTGGACATGATGGAAGGCCTCCCTGGAGTGGAACGTCACCGACAGGATTCGACCGGCGGAAGAAACCCTCCTTGCGCGTGCCGTTACGGATACAGGCGGTTGAGCAGGCGGGGGAAGGGGATCGCCTCGCGCACGTGCTCGATCCCGGCGATCCAGGCCACGGTGCGCTCGATGCCGATCCCGAACCCCGAGTGCGGGACGCTGCCGTAGCGGCGGAGGTCGAGGTACCAGCGGTACACGTCCTTGGGCAGCCCGTGCTCCTCAAGGCGGCGCTCGAGCAGCTCCGGATCGTGGATGCGCTGGCCACCGCCGATGATCTCGCCGTACCCCTCGGGGGCGAGCAGATCCGCGCCCAGGACCACGCCGGGGCGCTGCGGATCGGGCTGCATGTAGAAAGCCTTGATCGGTGCGGGGTACCGGTGCACGAAGACGGGCCGGTCAAAGGCGCTGGAGACGGCGGTCTCCTCGTCTCCGCCGAAGTCGTCCCCCCAGCGGGTGGGATGCCCCGCGGCGTTGAGGCGCTGGATCGCCTCGTCGTAGGAGATCCTCGGGAAAGGCGGGCGCACCGCCTCGAGCCGGCTCAGATCCCGCTCGAGCACCTCGAGCTCGGTTCGCCGCCGCTCGAGCACGCGCGCCACCACGGCGCTGACCATCGCCTCCGCCAGGGCCATGTACTCATCCAGCGTCATGAACGCGGCCTCGGGCTCCAGCATCCAGAACTCGATGAGGTGCCGCCGCGTCTTGGATTTCTCCGCGCGAAAGGTCGGCCCGAAGCAGTACACCCGCCCGAACGCGGCCGCGGCCGCCTCGTTGTAGAGCTGCCCGGATTGCGCCAGGTACGCCCTGCCGAGATCGAAGTACGTCGTCTCGAACAGCGTCGTCGTGCCCTCGACCGAGGCGGGGGTGAGGATCGGCGTGTCCACCCGCAGGAACCCCTGTGCGTCGAGGAAGTCGGTGCACCCGCGCATCACCTCGGCCCGGATGCGCATCAGGGCGTGCTGGCGGCGGCTGCGCAGCCAGAGGTGGCGGTGGTCCATGAGGAACTCGACGCCGTGCTCCTTCGGGGTGATGGGGTAGGGCGCGGCCTGCTGGACGACGGTCAAGTCGGCCACGCTGAGCTCGTAGCCGCCCGGCGCCCGGCGGTCTTCGCGCAGCATCCCGCGCACGATGAGGGACGATTCCTGCGTGAGCGCATCCGCGGATGCGAACACCTCCGCGGAGACGTCTTGCTTCGCCACCACCGCCTGGAGGGTTCCCGAGCCGTCGCGGATCAGGAGGAAGTGGATCTTCCCGCTGCTGCGCTTGTTGTACAACCAGCCGCGGATCTCGACCTCCCGCCCGGCGTGCGCAGCGGCTTGCTCGATGCGGATGTGCATGGCTGTCCCCCCAGGGGTGGGGTGTTCTCCACAGGGCCCCGGACACCCTCGGTTGCCATCCCGGAGCGAGCGTGCTATACTTTCCAATGTCGCGTGCAACGCGCGATGGTTTCTATCGACGGCGCTTCCGGTCGGAAGCGGAGTGAGTGGGACGCATTGGGGCCCACTCTTTTTTATGTAGGGATGACGCGAGAGGACATCACGACACAGGTGGAAGAGCTGTTGCAGCCTATCGCGACGCGGATGGGCCTGGAGACCGTGGACGTGGCGCTCCACGGTACCTCTGAGCGCATGGTGCTGCGCGTGCTGATGGACCGTCCCGAGGGCGGCATCACGGTGGAGGAGTGCGCCCGGGTGAGCGAGGCGTTGAGCCGCCAGCTCGACCTGTACGACCTCTTCGCGCATACGTATACGCTCGAGGTATCCTCGCCGGGGCTGGACCGCCCGCTGCGCACCGATGCGGAGTACCGCCGGTTCGCCGGTCGCCGGGCTGAGGTGCAGACCCACGAAGCGATCAACGGCCAACGGCGATTCCGCGGCACCATCCTGGGGGTGGTGGGAGACGCGGTCGTCCTGCAGGTGGACGAGCGGCAGGTGCAGATCCCGAAGGCGGCGATCCTGCGCGCGCACCTCGTGGTTGAGCTGGAGGACCTCCGCGCCGACCTGAACCGTCAGTCGCGGGAGTGAGGTGGACCGATGAACGTTGAGCTCATGAAGGCGCTCGAGCAGCTCGAGGAAGAGAAGGGCATCAGCAAAGACGTCATCATCGAGGCCATCGAGGCCGCGCTGCTCTCCGCCTACAAGAAGAACTACGGCGCCTCGGCGCAGAATATGCGCATCGAGGTGGACCGGGACACCGGCGAGATGCGGGCGTACCAGATCCGCACGGTCATCGAGTCGGTCGAGGATGAGGCCACGCAGATCGCGCTGGATGAGGTCCGGGAGTGGGACCCGACCGCGCAGATCGGCGAGATGGTCGAGATCGAGGTCACCCCGCGCGACTTCGGCCGCATCGCCGCGCAGACGGCCAAGCAGGTCGTCGTGCAGCGGCTCCGGGAGGCCGAGCGGGACCTCGTCTACAAGGAGTTCCGCGACCGCGAGGGCGACATCGTCACCGGTCAGGTGCAGCGGATCGAGCGGAAGAACGTCTACCTCGACCTGGGTCGTATCGAGGCCGTCCTGCCGCCAACGGAGCAGATCCCGCGGGAGAGTTACCGGCAGAGCGAGCGGATCAAGGCCTATGTCGTCGAGGTGCGCCAGGGGACGCGGGGGCCGCAGATCGTCGTCTCCCGCACGCACCCGGGGCTCCTCAAGCGGCTCTTCGAGCTCGAGGTGCCGGAGATCTACGAGGGCATCGTGGAGATCAAGGCGATCGCCCGCGAGGCCGGTGCGCGCAGCAAGTTCGCCGTCGCCTCGCGCGACAAGAACGTCGATGCCGTCGGCGCCTGCGTGGGCCCGAAGGGGACCCGCGTGCAGGCCATCGTGGACGAGCTGAAGGGCGAGAAGATCGACATCGTGCCCTGGAACGCCGAGCAGTCGCTGTTCGTCGCCGGGGCGCTGAGCCCGGCCAAGGTCACGCGGGTGGAGATCGACGAGGAGACGAAGACGGCCCTCGTCATCGTACCGGACAACCAGCTCTCGCTGGCGATCGGCCGCGAGGGGCAAAACGCACGGCTCGCCGCGAAGCTGACGGGCTGGCGTATCGATATCAAGAGCGAGGCGCAGATCAAGGAGATCGAGGCCAAGAAGCTCTTCGTGGACCTGCCGGAGGATCAGGGCGGGGCTCCCGCGGAGCCGCCGGCGGCGGAACCGGTTGCTGCGGCGGAGGCTCCGGAATCCGACATCGCAGAAGCATCTGAGCCTGTTGCGGAGGAGGCCGGCCAGCCGGCGGTTGAGACACTGGTCTCCGCCACGCCGAACGGCGCGCCGGTGCCGGACGATGAACGGGTAGGGGAAGAAGCCCCGGCCGGGGAGCTCGTCGAAACGGAGCGCGATGGCTAAGATTCGGAAGGTGCCGCAGCGGTCGTGCGTCGCGTGCAGCCGGATGCGGCCCAAGCGGGAGCTCATCCGGGTCGTGCGCACGCCCGCCGGTGAGCTCAAGGTGGATCTGACCGGCAAGGTCTCCGGGCGGGGCGCGTACGTCTGTCCCGAGGCGCCGTGTATCGGCCGCGGCATCCGGGAGGGACGCCTGCAGCACGCCCTGGGGGTCGCCGTGCCCGCGGAGATCGCCGGCGAACTGCAGCGCGCCATGGATCTCGTGGCCGCGGGGCGCAGGTAGACAGACGGGAGGATCGTCACACTGATGCGAGTTCATGAGCTGGCCAGGGAGATGGGGCTCTCGAGCAAAGCCGTGATGGACATCCTGGCCGGTATGAAGATCCAGGTCAAGAGCCACAGCAGCGCGCTCGACGACGGAACCGTCGAGCGCGTCCGCCGCCAGGTGAAGGCGAAGAGCGCACCGCAGCCCGCGGCGCCTCCCGTCGGACCGGTGCGCGTTGCGAAGACGCCGACGGGCGAACGCATCCTGGGCATGCGGAAGATCGTCCTCCCGCCGTCCCCGCCCCCGCCCGCCGAGATCCCTGTCGAGCCTGCGGGGGCCGCACCGCCGGTACCCGCGGCCTCTGCGCCGGCCACGGAGGTCCCGAAGGCCGAGCCGCCGGTGGCCGTCAAGCCGAAACCCCCGGTCGTCGAGGAACCGAGGAAAATCGCCGCGCCGCCTGCCGCCGGCCCATCGGCCCGACCGGCCGCGCGGCCCTCACAGCCGCCGGTGCTGCCACGCGATCAACGCCCCGGCCAGCGTCCGGGCGGTCCCTGGACGCCGGGTGGCCCTGGCCGGCCGGGCCTACGCCCGTCGCCGCAGAAGCGGGAAGCCCCGCGCGGTCCCAGCGCTCCTCGTCCGGTCCCGACGGTTCCGCCGCCCGCGGCCCAGGTGCCGGTCCCCGGCACTGCGCCCGCGGCAGCCCCGACGGTCCCGCGCGAGTTCCCGAAGAAGAAGGAACGTTTCATCCCCCCGCCGCCTCCGCCGCAGCCGGTGGCGACGCCGCCCAAGGTCCCCGCGGAGATCGAGCTCACCGGGCCCCTCACGGTGGGCGAGCTGGCCGCGAAGCTCGAGTTGCCGGCCGGAGAGATCGTGAAGAAGCTGCTCGAGCAGGGCATGCTGGCCGGCATCAACCAGCAGATCCCGCTCCAGGCGGCCACCAAGGTCACCGAGGCCTTCGGCTCCACTGCCCGCACGCCCGGGGCCGCCGCCGTGTCCGCCGCCGAAACGGCGCGCAGGCGGATCGAGGTCGCGCACGATGCCGAGGCCGTACCGCGCGCGCCCGTCGTCACCATCATGGGGCACGTCGACCACGGCAAGACGTCGCTGCTCGACGCCATCCGGCAGACCGACGTGGCCGCCAAGGAGTTCGGCGGCATCACGCAGCACATCGGTGCTTCGACCGTGGAGGTCGAGGGGAAGCGCATCGTCTTCGTCGACACGCCCGGGCACGAGGCGTTCACCACGCTGCGGGCCCGTGGCGCGCAGGTGACCGACATCGCCGTGCTCGTTGTCGCCGCGGACGACGGGGTCATGCCCCAGACGGTCGAGGCGATGAACCACGCCCGGGCGGCGAAAGTCCCGATCATCGCGGCCATCAACAAGGTGGACCTCCCCCAGGCGAATCCTGACCGCGTGAAGCAGCAACTCTCCGATGCGGGCCTCGTGCCGGAGGACTGGGGCGGCGACACCGTCACCGTGCCGGTCTCCGCGCGCACGAAGCAGGGGCTCAAAGAACTGCTCGAAATGATCTTGCTCGTGGCCGACCTGCAGGAGCTGCGCGCCAACCCGAAGCGGCCGGCGCGGGGCACGATCCTCGAGGCGAAGCTCGACAGGGGCCGCGGGCCCGTGGCCACCGTGCTGATCCAGGAAGGGACGCTGCATGCGGGCGACGCCATCGTGGCCGGCGAGTCCTACGGGCGGGTGCGCTGGATGGTCAGCGACCGGCTCGAGCGGCTGACCGAGGCCGGACCGTCCACTGCGATCGAGGTCGTGGGTCTGGACAACGTGCCCGCGGCAGGCGACCTGCTCGAGGTCGTGCGCGACGACAAACTGGCCAAGGCAGTCGCCGAGGAGCGCCGGGAGCGCCGGCGCGCGGCGGACATGGCCGCGGCGCGGCCCGCCGGGGCGGAGGACAGCCGCGCGGCGGAAGGCCCGAAGGAACTGCGCGTCATCATCAAGGCCGACGTGCACGGCTCGATCGAAGCCCTGACGACCTCGCTCGCCCGGTTGGCCTCGCCCGAGGTGGGCCTGTCCATCCTGCACACGGGGGTCGGGAACGTCACCGAATCCGACGTGATGCTCGCCGTGGCGAGCCGGGCCGTGATCATCGGCTTCAACGTGCGGCCCGAGCCGCCGGTGCGCAAGCTCGCCGAGCAGGAGCAGATCGAGATCCTGACCTACCGGGTGATCTACGAGGCCATCGACGACGTCCGCAACCGGCTGCGCGGCTTCCTTGCCCCGAAGAAGCGTGAGGTGTCCCTCGGCCAGGCCGAGGTCCGGCAGACATTCACGATCTCCAAAGTCGGCACGATCGCCGGCTGCTACGTGGCGCAGGGCGTCATCCCGCGGTCGGCGACGCTGCGCCTCATCCGCGACGGCGTGGTGGTGCATGAAGGCAAGATCGCCTCGCTGCGCCGCTTCAAGGACGACGTGCGCGAGGTCACTGAAGGGTTCGAGTGCGGCATTGGGCTGGAGCGGTTCAACGATGTGAAGATCGGAGACGTGCTCGAGGCCTTCGAGATCAGAGAGGAGCCCGCGTAAGTCCGTCGTGGCGAGGTGCGTCCACCCGGCCTCGCCGTGATGCCGTGTGTGCGCCATGATCGTCGGCGTCCTGCGCGTCGAACTCAGCCTGCCCGGCAGCCACAGCCTGAAGGACAAGCGCCGGCTCCTGCGAAGCCTGCTCGACCGGCTGCACAACGAGTTCAACGTGTCCGCGGCCGAGGTCGACCACCAGGACAACTGGCGCCAGGCCGAGGTCGGCGTCAGCTGCGTCAGCGGGGAGTCCGCCCATGCCAACGCGGTGCTCTCCCGCGTGCTCGACGTGGTCGAGCGGGAGACCGAGATCGTGGTCACGAGCGTGGAGCTGGAGCTGCGATGACCCACCGCCCGGAGAAGGTGGAACAATTCATCATGGAAGAGCTGAGCCAGATCCTGCAGCGCGAAGTGCGCGATCCGCGCATCGGCTTCGTGTCCGTGACCGACGTCGAGGTGAGCGTCGATCTCCGCCACGCGCGCGTCTTCGTCAGCGTGCTCGGCACGCCTGAGGAGAAGGCGGCGACCATGGAAGGGTTGGCAAGCGCCTCGCGCTACATCCGGCGGGAGCTGGGCCAGCGGCTGCAGATGCGCTTCACGCCGGACATCTCGTTCAGGCTGGACGAGTCGATCGAGCGCGGCTCGCGCGTGATGAAGCTGCTCGGCGAGGTCAAGAACGAGCCCGATGGCGAACCTGCCCGAGACGATCGCGGGGATCCTCCGGAGCGCACCTGACGCGTTGATCGTCTGCCACGTCGCGCCGGACGGCGACTGCCTGGGCAGCTCGCTCGCCCTCGCCCTGGCCTGCGAGCGCGCCGGCGTGCGGGCGGTCGTGGGGAGCGCCGACGGCGTGCCCGAGGCCTACCGCTACCTGCCCACGAGCGAGCGCATCCTGTCCACGCCGCCGGAGGGCCGGTTCCACGTCGGCGTCGCAATGGAATGCAGCATGCTCGATCGCGCCGGCAGCTTCGCCGAGGTCCTGTCGCGTTCCCGGACCCTGATCAACATCGATCACCACCTCAGCAACGCGGGTTACGGCAACCTCGTCTACTGGGACACCTCGGCCGCGGCGGTCGGCGAGCAGATCCACGCGATCATCCGCGCGATGGGCGCGGAGGTCACCCCGGACATCGCCCGGTGCCTGCTCACCGCGATCGTCACGGACACGGGCAGCTTCCGGTTTCCGAACACCTCCCCTGCCACGCTGCGGCTCGCCGCCGACCTGATGGAGCGCGGCGCGTCCGTGCACGCCGTCGTCGAGCGCGTGTATGAGACGCGCAGCCCCGGCTCGGTGCGGCTGGTCGCCCAGGCCCTTGCCCGTCTGACGCTTTCCCCCGACGGGCGAACGGCCTGGACGACGATCACGCCGCAGATGATGCAGGATGCCGGGGCGCTGCCGGAGGACGCCACGGGGATCGTGGGGATGCTACGCCAGATCCGGGGCGTGAAGGTAGCCCTCGTGTTCGAAGTCACCCCGGGAGGGATCCGGACGAGCATCCGCTCGCGCGACGGGGCGCGCTCCAACGTCATCGCCGACGTGTTCGGAGGGGGCGGCCACCAGGGTGCGGCCGGCTTCACCGCGCCGGGTACGCTCGAGGAGGTTATCGCCCGTGCCCTGGCCGAGGTGGAGAAGGAGCTCCGTGCATCCCCCTGACGGCATCCTCAACATGCTCAAGCCCGTCGGCATGACGTCGCACGACATGGTGGACGCCGTCCGGCGCTTGACCGGCACTCGGCGCGTCGGCCACACCGGCACGCTCGACCCGGGCGCGGCCGGTGTTCTCGTCCTCGCCGTGGGCCGGGCCACGCGACTGGCCGAGTTCGTCGCCGAGACCGACAAGGAATACCGGGTCGAGATCACGTTCGGCCGTGCCACCGACACCGGCGATGCCTACGGGGCAACCACCGCGGAGCGGTCGACCGCCGCGCTCAGCGCGGAGCGACTGGGCGCCGCTCTGGCTGGGTTCACCGGTGACATCGAACAGGTGCCGCCGATGGCGTCTGCGGTGCATGTCGGAGGCCGGCGGCTCTACGAACTGCATCGGGAAGGGACGCACGTCGAGGTCCCGGCCCGCCGGGTGACGGTGTACCGCTTGGAGTTGCTGGAGTTCATGGAGCATGTCGCGCCCATGCGGGCGCGATTGCATGTGGCGTGCTCGAAAGGCACCTACATCCGCGGGCTGTGCCACGACCTCGGGGAAACCCTCGGCGTGGGCGCCTACGCCTCGTTCATGGTGCGCACGCGTGTGGGGCGATACACGCTCGAGCGCGCCTCCACCCTCGAGGACCTGGCCGCGGTCGACCCCGCGTCCGTGATGGAGCCTCCCGACGCCGCCCTCGCCGAGCTCCCGGTCGTCGACCTCACCCCGCCGCAGCGCCAGGCCGTGATGCACGGGCAGCCCGTGCCCCTCTTCAAGGTGCCGGGATGGCAGCGGCTGGTCCAGGCCAACGTGGTGCGGCTCCGCGATGCGCAGGGACTGGTGGCGCTGGCCCGGGTGGAGCAGGGCGTGCTCAAGCCGTTCAAGGTGCTGCGGGAGAGCTGATTGGACGTCGTCCACGGGCTGGACGCCTTCCCCCGGCAGCAGGTGCCCGTGGCACTCGCGCTCGGCACCTTCGACGGCGTGCACCGCGGTCACCAGACGCTGCTGCTGGACGTCGTCCGACTGGCCGCCGAGCGCGGGGGACGTGCCGCCGCGCTGACATTCGACCCGCATCCCCTGACCGTGATCGCGCCGCCCCCGGAACCGTTTCTCCTCACGACGATCGAGGAGCGGCTCCGCCTCCTCGCGGGCCTCGGGATCGACCTGACGGTCGTCGTCCGCTTCGACGCGGTGCTCCGCCAGATCGACGCCACGGGCTGGATGGAGATGCTGGAGCGTGGGGTCGGCATGGCCGATCTCGTCTGCGGCCCGAACTACACCTTCGGCCGCGATCGCGGCGGCAGCGTGGATCTCCTCCGGCGGTGGGCTGAGCCGCGCGGGATCCGCCTCCATGTCACGCCCCCTGTCCACGTCGGGGGAACGCTGGTGAGCAGCACCCTGATCCGCCGGCTCCTGCGGGCGGGGGATGTCCGCGAGGCGGCCAGGTGCCTGGGCCACTGGTACGCGCTGCGTGGCGTCGTCGCGCACGGGGACGCCCGCGGCCGGCGCCTCGGCTTTCCCACCGCCAACCTCGCCCCGCCGGAGGAGAAGCTCATCCCCGGCTCCGGCATCTACGCGGCGCTGGCGCACACCGAGGCGTACGCGCACCAGGCCGCCGTGAGCGTGGGCACGCGTCCCACGTTCGGCCCCGGGGCCACGGTGGTGGAAGCGCACCTGCTGGAGTTCTCGGGCGAGCTCTACGGTGAGACCCTCGAGCTGCATTTCGTGCAGCGGCTGCGCGACGAGATCGCGTTCACGTCCGAAGCGGCGCTCATCCGCCAGATGCGCGAGGACATCGCGGAGACCGCACGGCTGCTGGCGCACGCGGACGCTCCCTGACCTCCCTCTGGTGTTGTGGGGGCCGGAACGGATGTGCTAGAATTGATGCGATTCGGTCCTGCCGCTGAGCGGTGCGTGCCTCCGACGCCCGGTCGGCCCTGATCCAATGATGGAGGTGGCGTGGTGGCTCTACCCAAGGTGAAGAAGACGGAGATCGTAGACCGGCACCGCAGGCACCAAACCGATACCGGCTCCCCTGAAGTGCAGATCGCACTGCTCACCGAGCGGATCACACAGCTCACGGAGCATCTGGCGGCCCACAAGAAAGACATCCACTCGCGGCGAGGGTTGCTGAAGATGGTGGGCCAGCGGCGCCGGCTGCTCAGCTATATGCAGCAAACCGATCTGCCCCGGTACCGGCAGCTCGTCGACACCCTTGGCCTTCGCCGTTAACGCGCGCCGCGCCGCGACAACGGCCGCGGGGCATCCGGCGCAATGTATCCAGGAGCGGGGTCGTCCCCGCTCCTTTCCGTGTGTGACCAAAGGAGGACGGATTCATGACGCAACCTGACCCCAAGCGCGTGAGCGTGGAGGTGGCCGGGCGGGCCCTCTCGTTCGAGACGGGCGCCCTGGCCAGGCAGGCAGGCGGGGCCGTCGTCGTGCGCTACGGCGACACGGTGGTCCTGGTCACCGCCACCGCCTCGGAGCAGCCCCGCGAGGGCATCGACTTCTTCCCGCTCACCTGTGACTTCGAAGAGAAGATGTACGCCGCGGGCAAGATCCCCGGCGGTTTCTTCAAGCGCGAGGGGCGCCCCGGCGAGCGGGCCATCCAGTCCGCCCGCCTGATGGACCGGCCGATCCGGCCGCTGTTCCCCAAAGGATTCCGCAACGACGTGCAGGTCATCGCCACCGTGCTCTCCACCGATCAGGAGAACGACGCCGCGATCCTCGCCATCAACGGTGCGTCCGCGGCGCTGACGATCTCCGACGTGCCCTTCGACGGTCCGATCGGCGCCGTGCGCATCGGTCTCATCGGCGACCAGCTGGTCGTGAATCCCACGCAGACGCAGCTCGACCAGGGCGCCGCGCTGGATCTCGTCGTCGCGGCGAGCGACGACGCGATCGTCATGGTCGAGGCCGGAGCGACCGAGGTCGCCGAGGCGCGGGTACTCGAGGCGCTCGATCTGGCGCACGAGGAGATCCGCCGGATCATCCGCACGCACCGCGAGCTCCAGACGCTTGCCGGCCGGCCGAAGATCGTGGTCCCGGCGGTCGCGGTGGACCAGGAACTCGCCGGTGCGGTCCGCGCGCAGGCGCAGTCGATGATCAGGGAGGCCCTCGGCCAGCCGGAGAAGCTGATGCGCGAGGACGCCCTGCGCCAGATCGTGACGCGGGTGGCCCCGGCCTTCGCCGAGCGGTACCCCGAGCGCATGAAGGAGATCGCGGACGTCATCCAGGGCGCGATCAAGGATGAAGTGCGGCGCCGGGTCCTCGAGGACGGCCGCCGCGTCGATGGGCGCGGATGGCGCGACATCCGCGAGCTCCGCGCCGCGGTCGGCCTGCTCCCGCGCACGCATGGATCGGGCCTCTTCCAGCGGGGACAGACCCAGGTGCTGACCATCGCCACCCTCGGCACCGGCGAGGACGAGCAGATCATCGACGACCTCTCCCGGCGCACCCGGAAGCGCTTCCTGCACCACTACTCGTTCCCGCCCTTCAGCGTGGGCGAGGTCCGGCCGCTGCGCTCGCCCGGACGCCGCGAGATCGGCCACGGGCTGCTCGCGGAACGGGCGCTGGAGCCGATGCTCCCGGGCGAGGATGTCTTCCCGTACACCATCCGCCTCGTCTCGGAGGTCCTGGAGTCCAACGGGTCCACGTCGATGGCGTCCGTCTGCGGCTCCACGCTGGCGCTGATGGACGCGGGCGTGCCGATCAAAGCCCCGGTGGCGGGCATCTCGATGGGGCTCGTGACGCGCGACGACGGGCGCTACGCCCTGCTCACGGACATCCAGGGTCTGGAAGACGCGATGGGGGACATGGATTTCAAGGTAGCCGGCACCCGGGTCGGCATCACCGCCCTGCAGCTGGACATCAAGACCAAGGGCCTCACGCGGGAGATCCTGGAGCGGGCGCTGGCCGAGGCGCGCGAGGTGCGCATGAAGATCCTGGACGTCCTCGCCCAGGCCATCGCCGAGCCGCGCGCCGCCCTGTCCCCGTACGCACCGCGGATCATCACCATCGAGATCAACCCGGACAAGATCCGCGAGGTCATCGGCCCCGGCGGCAAGGTCATCAACAAGATCACCGCCGAGACCGGCGTGAAGATCGACATCGAACAGGACGGCAAGGTGCATGTCGCCTCGACCGATGAGGAGGCCGCGAAGCGCGCGATCCAGATGATCGAAGGCATCGTCCGCGAGGCCAAGGTGGGGGAGATCTACACCGGGCGCGTGACGCGCCTGATGAACTTCGGCGCATTCATCGAGGTACTGCCCGGCAAGGAAGGCCTGCTGCACATCTCGGAGCTGGGCGACGGCGAGCGCGTGGCGCGCGTCGAGGACGCCGTGAAGGTCGGCGACGAGATCCAGGTGCGGGTCAAGGAGATCGACAACCTGGGGCGCATCAATCTCACCAAGCGCCTCACCCCGGGCCCGGAGGACGACCGCCCGCGGGAAGGGCGGCCCGGCGGCGACGAGCGCCGGCATCGTCCCGAAGGTGGAGGGCACCGCCGCGGGGGCCGCCCCGGCGGCCCCCGCGGGGACCAGCGCGGCCGGCGGCCCGAGTAACCGTAAGAGGATTCCTCGTTCCCGCACAGTAGAGGTTCTAGCACGCGCATGCGCGACGACATCGCCAAGAGCGTGCTGGGAAACGGTCTGCGCGTCGTCACCGAGCGGATGCCCCAGGTTCGCACCGCGGCGATGGGCATCTGGGTGAACGCCGGCTCTCGCTACGAGCCCGCGAGCCAGCACGGCATCTCGCACTTCCTCGAGCACCTTTTCTTCAAGGGCACCGCCTCCCGCACGGCGCTCGAGATTGCCCAGGCCGCCGACGAGATCGGCGGGCAGATGAACGCCTTCACCGACCGGGAGCAGACGGTCTTCTACGTGAAGGTGCTCTCCGCGCACTTCGAGCGGGCGGTGGAGATCGTCGCGGACATGCTGCTGCATTCCACCTTCGCTCCCGACGCGATCGAGCGCGAGCGGCAGGTCATCGCGGAAGAGATCAAGAGCTACGAGGACGCCCCGGACGAGCTGGTCCAGGACCTCTTCGCCCAGACCGTCTGGAACGGACACCCGCTGGGCCGGCCGGTGATCGGCACGCTGGCCACGGTGAACCGCCTGACCCGGGACGATCTCGTGCAGCACGTCCACCAGTTCTACCGTCCGGGGAACGTCGTCGTCTCGGTCGCGGGCGACATCGACCACGCCGAGGTCGTGGAGGTCCTGGGCCGCCACTTCGGGAGATGGGAAGGCGCGGCCTCGCCGGTCGCGGCGGATCCCCCACGGCCGCAGGCCGACCTGGTCACGCGGCTCAAGGAGACCGAGCAGGTCCATCTCTGCCTGGGTACTCAGGGGCGGGCCCAGGGGGATGAGGCTCGCTACACGCTGTCGCTGCTCGACCACCTGCTCGGGGGCGGGATGAGCTCGCGTCTGTTCCAGGAGATCCGCGAGAAGCGGGGACTCGTGTACACCATCACGTCCTACGCCTCCTCCTACCGGGACGGCGGCCTGTTCGTCATTTACGCCGGGATGAGCCCGGACGCCGGCCCGGAAGTCATCCGGCTCACGCTCGACGAGGTTGAGAAGATGACACGCGAGCCAGTCGAGGCCTCCGAGCTGTCGCGGGCCAAGGAATCGCTCAAGGGGAGCCTAATGCTCTCGCTGGAGAGTACCGGGAGCCGCATGTCCATCCTGGCGCGCTCGGAGATCTACTACGGGCGGCAGATTACACTCGACGAGCTCATCGCGAAGGTCGACGCCGTCACCGCCGCCGACCTCCAGCGGATGGCCGCGGAACTGTTCCAGCCGCGCCGGCTGTCGATGGCCGCGATCGGGCCGTTCCGCTCTGACGGGGCGCTGGCGGCCTCGATGCGGGAGGCCTTCGCGTCCTACGTCGAAGCCAAGGCGTAGCGGTGCCTGACCGACTCCGCGTCGCCGTGGCCGGCGCCGCCGGCCGGATGGGCCGCGCGGCGGTGCGGGCCATCGCCCGCGAGCCTGACCTGATCCTCGTTGCGGCCCTGGGCCGGGCGACCGGGGTGGGCCGGGACGCCGGCGAGGTGGCCGGAACCGGTACCCTCAACGTGCCGATCACCGCCAATCTCGAGGGGGCGCTGGCCTCGGGCGTCGATGTCCTGGTCGACTTCAGCCCGGGGCCGGGCGCGGTCGACCACGCCCGTGCCGCCATCCCCTCCGGCGTCTCCCCCGTGATCGGCGGCACGGGGCTCACCACGATGCAGATCAATGACCTCGGGAGCCTGTGCGAGGCGCGCGGGGTCGGCGCGGTCATCGCCCCGAACTTCGCGATCGGCGCCGTGTTGATGATGGAGTTCGCCCGCCAGGCCGCCCCCTATTTCCCGCAGGCGGAAATCATCGAGCTGCACCACGACCGCAAGCGCGACGCTCCCTCCGGCACGGCGATGAAGACCGCGTCGCTTATCGCCGGCTCGCGCGGACCGGCGCCGGAAGCCCGCGCCGGGGAAGAGGAAATGGTACAGGGCGCGCGGGGTGGCCGCGTCGAGGGTATCCCGGTGCACAGCGTCCGCCTGCCGGGACTGGTCGCGCACCAGGTGGTGATCTTCGGCGGCGCGGGGCAGACGCTGACCATCCGCCACGACTCCGTCACCGAGGACTCCTTCATGCCGGGTCTCTTGCTGGCCGTTCGCCGCGTACGGGCGCTGCCCGGACTCGCCTACGGGCTGGAGAAGTTGTTGGAGCTCGCGTGACATGGTAGAGTGGCGGGCAAGATGGCGATGAGCGGATACCGGATCGCAATCGTCGGCGCGACCGGCGCCGTCGGCCGCGAGGTCCTGCGCATCCTCGAGGAACGGGCGGTCCCCATCGCGGAGCTGCGCTTGCTCGCCAGCAGCCGCTCGGCGGGGAAGCGCCTGGGCCGCAACGT
>DASSGA010000120.1:0-2027 GCA_035693805.1 bacterium
AGCGTGTAGCCGTTCCGGGACACCTCGTTCAGCGGCCGGCTCAGGTCGTCGCGGTCGGCATAGGCGATGCAGTGCGCCACCGCGTCGAGGCGGCCCCAGCGGTCCGACAGCCCCGCGAAGATGGCGTCGAGCTGCTCGTCGGAGGTGACGTCGCCCGGGAAGGTGGGAAAGGCCGCCCGGCCGCCCAGGGTGTCGAGCAGCTCGTCGAGGTTCTCCTTCAGACGCTCATTCTGGTAGGTGAAGGCCAGCTCTGCGCCTTCCCGGTGGAAGGCCTCGGCGATCCCCCAGGCGATGCTTCGTTTGTTGGCCACGCCCATGATCAGCGCTCTCTTCCCTTTGAGCAGCATGGCTCACCCCGACTTCTCGACGTAACGGATCAACCCCAGGACGCTCTGCCGGATCGGCATGATGACCTCGAACCGCGCGGCGGCGCCGGCCCCGTCGAGGGCCTCGATCTGCCGCATCGCCAGCTTCCGCATCTCCCCCGTGATCGCCTCGCCGTCCATCCCCGATCGGAGGAGTTCGCGCACATGGGCCAGCCCTTCCGCCAGCCGGTGCTCCAGCTGATTCAGCAGCTCGTCCACCCAGGTGTGCGGGCCGAAGTGGGTCAGCAACAGCCGGCGCGGGCGCAGGGCCCGGATCCGGCGCAGCGAGGTCTGCCACGCCGGGATGTCCAGCTCCGGCGGGGGCGTGGGCGCCCGGACGAACTTCGACCGCGGCAGGGCGACCCCCGCGACGTCCCCGGTGAAGAGGTCCCCGGAGGCCTCGTCCAGATAGGCGTGATGGTGGCGGGCGTGTCCGGGCGTGTCGAGCGCGACGAGCGTGCGGCCGCCGATGCGCAGCCGGTCGCCGTCGCCCAGGACGCGCAGGCGGGCCTCCGGCACGGGAACGGTTTCACCGAACAGCCGGACGAGGTCGTCCCCGTACAGCCGGCCGGCACTGTTCAGCAGCCGGGTCGGATCGGCGAGGTGCGGCGCCCCGACCGGGTGGACACAGACGGTGGCGTTCGGGAGGCGCCCGGCGAGCGTTCCCGCACCGCCCGCGTGGTCGAGGTGGATGTGGGTGACGGCGATGACCGTGATGTCCTCGGGCCGGAGTCCGGCCGCGCGGATGCCCTCGAGCACGGCGTCGGCGCGCGAGGCGGGGCCGGTTTCGATGAGACCGGAGGTCTCCCCCAGCACGAGGTACACGCCGACGGCCTCCGGCGTGCCGTTGTACCCCGTATCGATGAGGACGAGATCAGAGCCGAGGGATGTGATGCTCACCCGACCACAATACACCACGCCCCACGAGCGTGGCTAGGGAACGCGGTTCGGGTCGAGGCCGTAGCCGAGGACGCCGTAACGCCGGCCGGTGCGCGGATCCACCAGCCGGATATTGTCGAGATACAGCCGCGGCGTGCGCCAGAGCAGTCCGAGGGCCTTCCACAGCGACATCTCGTGATAGCGGTCGGGCCAGAGCTCCTTGAGCAGGCGTTTCACGTGGGGCGCGTACTTGGCGCTCATCGCCGGGAAGACGTGGTGCTCGGTGTGGTGGCTGAAGTTGGAATGGAGGACGTCCAGGATCTTCGGCACGGACACCGTGAGCGAGCCCGCCAGCGGATCGTCCTCTTCCAGCAGCGGGTTCAGCAGGTGGTTCGTCGCGATGTAGGACATCACGATGAAGTTGCTCACCAGCAGCGGCAGGACGTAGAAGAAGAGGAACGAGCCCCAGCCCAGCCAGACGCCCATGCCGACCCAGAAGACGATGGGGAGGACGGTCTCGATGATCACCCGCACGCGCTGCCGCCGGGGCATCGTCGGCAGGGAGTGGGCGAGGACCAGGGCGGCGTGGAGGTTCAGCCAGACCGTCAGCAGGGCGAAGAAGCGCAGGCTGCGCACCGGCACCAGGCGGTGCAGGATCTGCAGGGCCCTTCGCTCGTGATAGTCCTCGAGGGTGCTGTAGGCGTCCGGATCCTGCCCCTTCATCTGCGTGTGGCCGTGATGGCCGGCGTTGTGCCACTGCCGCCAGAGCAGCGGCGCGATGGC
>DASSGA010000121.1:0-6670 GCA_035693805.1 bacterium
CAGCCCCTGGGCCACCGCGAGCAGGTCTACCCGCATCGCCGCGCCGCGGGCGGGATCACGCACCAATGACGTCACCGCCTCCATTACGGCGCCGGGCGTCAGGCGGTCCTGCAGCAGTTCGGGGACGATCTCGCGCCCGGCGAGGATGTTCGGCAGCGCCGCGTGGCGGACCGTAACGAGGTGGGTGATGATCCTCCAGCTCAGGACCGGCAGGCGGTACACAACCACCATCGGCACACCCAGCACTGCCGCCTCGAGCGTGGCGGTGCCGCTGGCGACCACCAGCACGTCCGCGGCCCGCATCGCGTCATGGATCTCGGAGACGACGCGGACGGGCGGCCGCCGGTTCCGGGTTCGGGGCTCGACCACCGCGCTGATCTCCCGGGCGGGCACGGGAAGGACAAATGCCGCCTCCGGGATGGTGCGGGCGATGAGTCCGGCGGCGTCCAGGAGGATGGTCAGGTGCGCCCGGATCTCCTGCAGCCGGCTCCCGGGAAGGAGGCCCACCACCGGGCCGCGGTCGGGAAGCTCAAGGCGCCGCCGCGCCTCCGCGGGCGACGCCGCGCGCTGCGGAAGATCGGCTGCGGGATGCCCGACGAGGATCACGTCGGCTCCCGCCGCGGCGTACGCGTCCGCCTCCCGGCGCAGCGTAGCCAGCAACCGCATCCCGAGACGGGCCACCTTACGCGCGCGGTCGCCCTTGCGCACGGACACCATGGGCGGCACGTAGTAAGCGACGGGAACGAGACCGCGCAGCCGCTCGGCGAGACGGAGATTGAAGGCCGCGAAGTCAACGAGTACCAGGACGTCGGGCCGCGCCGCGCGAATGGCGGCTTCGACGTCGCGGAGGCGGCGGAGGTACGTGCGCAGGCGCAGTAGCGGATCAACGTGTCCGATGACGCCCCAGGTCGTGCTGTCCTGAAGGATCCGCACGCCGGAGGAGGCCATGCGCGCCCCGCCGATGCCGAGCAGGGTCAGATACGGATCGGCCCGGCGCAGCGCGGTGGCAAGATCGGCGGCCTGCATGTCGCCGCTGATCTCGCCCGCGACGATGAAGACGGCGGGCGGCACGGCTCAGACCGGGACCCGGACGCCCACGATGGCGATGCCGGACCGGTCGGCGAGGGCGAGGCACTCATCCCGATCGAGCAGTAGCGTGGCCCCCGCCTCCACGGCGAGCACGCGGGCGCCGGAGCCGGCCATCGCCTCGATCGTCTGCAGTCCCACCACGGGGAGATCGAACCGAGGGTCCTGGTCCGGCCGGGCGGCCTTGGCCACGACGGCGCCGGCGGCGAACGCCGCGCCCCGGCGGATCGTCTCGTCAGTGCCTTCCGCCGCCTCCACGGCGAGGACGATCCCGCGCTTGAGGACCACGGTCTGCCCGAGTTCCAGCGCGGCCGCGGCGCGCGCCAGGCGCATCCCGACCCGCACGTCCTCGCGCTCCTCGTCCGTGGGCGCCGAGCGAGTGAGCACGCCTTCGCTGACGCGCAGGCGCCCGGCGAGGTCCAGGGGGCTGACGACGGTGATGCCGGCGCGGGCGAGCAGGTCCACCACGACCTGGCGGAATACTTTCTGGTCGCCGCGATCGCCCAACGCCCGGAGGCGCTCCCGGAACGCCACATCCCCCTCACCGACCAGTCGCGACCGGGAGACGCGCCCGGCGACGAGCACGGACCGCACCCCCTCGGAGGTGAGCACGTCGATGATGCGCTGCATCTCGCCGAAGCCGGCGCGGTAGGAGGCATCCGCGACCCCCGCCACCGCGCCGCCGTCGCCCTCGATCGTGATCGCCACGACGCGGTGGCCGAGCGACCTGGCGGCCGAGGCGAGCAGTGGGGGGAGGCGTCCCTCTCCCGCGATCAGTCCGATGACTTCTCGCCCACCCACCGCACGATGCCTCGCTCGTGACTGCCGCTCCTGATGAAGGCGATCACCTGGGCCACGTAAGGGTCGCTCCCGAGCTCCTCCTCGAGCCGCAGGAGCGCCGGGGACACGGCGAGACCGGACCGGTACAGCAAGACGAACGCGCGCTTGAGCGCGCGCCGATGCTGCGGCGGGACCTCCGCGCGGCCGAGCCCGACGACATTGAGCGCGTGGGCCCGGGCCGGCGTCCCGGCGACCAGCATGAAGGGCGGCACATCCTGCCGCACCATGCTCACCGCTCCGACCATGCCCAACCGGCCGATGCGCACGAACTGGTGGATGCCGCCGTTCCCGCCCACGTAGGCCTGATCGTCGACCGCGACGTGCCCGCCCAGCCCCGCGCCGCTCGTAATCGTCACCAGGTTGCCGATCCGGCAGTTATGGTCGACGCGGACGTAGGACATGATGTAGTTGTCGCTGCCGATCTCGGTCACGGTGTCTTCGCCGTGCCCCCGGCTCACCGTGGCGTACTCACCGAAGATGTTGCGGTCCCCGATGCGCACGTAGGACCGTTCCCCCGTATACGCGCGGTGCTGCGGCCGGCAGCCGATGATGACCCCGGCGCCGATCACATTCTCCCGTCCCACTGTTACGTCGGACTCGATGACGGCGTGCGACCCGAGGCGGGTTCCTTCCCCCAGACGCACACACGGCCCGATCACCGCGAAGGGTCCGACGACCACGTCGCGCTCGAGCTCGGCGGACCGGTCGACCACGGCGGTGGAGTGGACCTCCAGCCTATCCACTGGTGTCTCCCATGACAAAGGTGAACGTGCCCTCCGCCGCGACCGTCCCCTCGACCAGGGCGCGCCCGGTCAGGCGGCCCATGCGGCTCTTCATCCACTGCATCTCGGCCTCCAGGGTGAGCAGGTCTCCGGGGCGCACGGGACGCCGGAAGCGCACCTGCTCGATCGCCGCGAAGTACGGGATGCGACCGGCCATCCCTCCCTGGTGCAGGGCGAGACACGCTCCGGCCTGCACGATGGCCTCCACGATCAGCACGCCTGGCATGATGGGCATGCCCGGAAAGTGACCTGGGAAGAACCACTCGTCCCCGGTCACCTGCAGAGTGCCGACGATTCGGGATTCCTCCATCGCCGTGATCCGATCCACGAAGAGGAACGGCGGCCGGTGCGGGATGATGCGCATGATGGCCTCGCGGTCGAGCTCCATCGCTACCCCCTGAGGATCCGCCGGGCGAGGTCGACGTGCAGGGTGTGCCCGGCGCCGACCGCGATGACGTGCGCGCGGAGCGGCCGGCCGAGCAGCGCGAGGTCGCCGACCAGGTCCAGGATCTTGTGCCGGGCGGGTTCGTCGGCCATGCGCGGCGGGCTGAGATAGCCGTTGGGGCCCAGGCCGAGGGCGTTCTCGGAGGTGGCGCCCCTGGCCAGCCCCTGGGCATGGAGCGCCTCGACCTCCGCGGCGAAGCCCCAGGTACGGGCGGGGGCGACGTCGCGCGCGAAGACGCCCGGGGCAAACGTCACGTCCGCGGTGAGGGCCGCGCCGAGGACCGGATGGCCCACCGGGACCACGTAGGTGATGCGGAGTACGGGGGCCGGGAGCGCCAGGACACTGGCACCGCCGGCGGCGATCCACACCGGATCGGAGGGCAGGATCGGCTCGATCGAGCCGGCCTGCTCCTCGATCCCCGCATCATCCAGCCGCGCGCAGAACGGCGCCGCGCTGCCGTCGAGGATGGGCACCTCTCCCCCGCGCACGCTCACGGTCAGGTTCGTGACCCCGAGCCCTGCGGCCGCGGCCACGAGATGCTCGACCGTGCGCACCGCGGACGACCCTTCGCCCAGTGTGATGCCCCGTCGCGTGTCCGTCACTGTACGGAGCGCCGCCCGGACCGGAGCGGCATCGGCTCGATCGAGCCGCCGAAAGACGATGCCTGAGAATGCCGGACCGGGGCCGAGGGTGACCTCGGCGTCCTCGCCGGAATGAATGCCCTGTCCCGACACGGACACGGGACGGCGGATCGTGCGCTGGCGCAGACCTCCGGTCACCCCCGCCTGCGCCCTCCGCGTCTGTCGAGCAGATCGGGGACGCGGGCCAGCGCCGCCTGCAGCTTCAGCTGTTCACGATGGGGCCGGGCCGGCTGCCCGGAGACGACGGCGCCGGGCGGGACGTCGCGCGTGACCAGGGCCTTGGCGAGCACCTGCGCGCCGTCGCCGATCGTGACATGGTCGCGGACGCCGACGTGGCCGGCCAGCACGACGTCCGCGCCCAGGACCGCGCTGCCCGCGATGCCGACCTGCGCGACGATGAGGCTGCGCGGTCCGATGGTCACATTGTGGGCGATCTGCACCAGGTTATCGATCTTCGCCCCCGCGCCGATGCGCGTCTCGCCGATCGTGGCCCGGTCGATCGTCGTATTGGCTCCGATCTCCACGTCGTCTTCGATGACCACCGTCCCGACGTGCGGGATCTTCACCTGGGTCGCCCCGTCGCGGACATATCCGAATCCGTCGGCGCCGATCACGACGCCGCTGTGCACGATGACCCGCCGGCCCAGCACGCAGCGCCCGTAGATCGTCACGAGCGGGTACAGGAGGCTGCGCTCACCGATGCGCACGCCGGCGCCGATCGCGCACCCGGCCTGCACGACCACCCCGTCGCCGATCACGCTCTCCGGGCCGATCACGCAGTGCGGTCCGATGGCCACGCCGCTGCCCAGCACCGCTCCCGGGGCGATCACGGCGGTCGGATGGATGCCCGCCAGCACGGGGGAGACGGGATGGAGGAGGGTGAGCGCACGCGCAAGGGCGAGGCGGATGTCGGCGGCACGCAGGAAGGGCAGGCGGGACGACGACAGCGGCTCGGGCAGCAGCAGCGCGGCGGCACCGCTCGCCTCCGCCTGGGCCAACCCCTCCGGATCTCGCACCATGACCAGGGCTCCGGGGCCCGCGTGGCGCAGCTCTGCGACGTGCGAGATCTCGACGTCGGCGCCTGGGCCCGCTTCCGCCCCGATGGCGGCGGCGAGCGCGCTGAGCTTCATCCGGTCCGCCCCCGCTACTTCAGTCGCTCGATGACGTCATCCGTGACGTCGATCCCGCCGAGCCGCGTCGCATCTTTCACCAGGACGATCCGTAGCCGACGCTTGCGCGCCACCTCCGCGACGGCGGCACGGATGCGCTGGTTGAGGCGCTGCTCGAGCTCGCGCTTCAGATCGGCCAGCTCCTTGAGGTAACTCTGCCGTCGCGCTTCGAAATCCTCCCGGCCCATCTGCCCGGCCAGCAGCTGCAGATCGGCAGCCATGGCCTTTTCCCGGTCATCGAGCTGGCGCTGGGAAGAGAGGGCGGTGACGCTCTCGGTGAGCACACGGTTGGAGTCGACGACCCCCAACCGTGGCCCGCAACCAGCGGCGAGCCCGGCAGCCGCGAGGAGGACGACCGCCAGGGTGAGAATCGACGGGCGCGCGATCATCGCTTCAGCTTCCGGATGACGTCCTCGCTGATGTCCACCCCGCCGGCTCCGCCGAGGGCCCGGGTGAGGACGACGTCCAGCTGCTGGGCCTGGGCGATGGTGGCAACCTCGATCTTCACTTCAGCGAGGATGCTCTCCTCGAGCCGCGCCCGCTGCTCCCGGAGGGCGAGGAGCTCCGCCCTGAGCCTCTTCGTCCTTGCGTCGACGTCGCGGGCGAAGGCCCCCTGCTGCCCGCGCAGGGTGGCTTCGGCCGCCTCGACCAGTTCCTTCCGCCGTCGCTCCAGACGCTGCTGAAACGCGCGCTCGCGCTCGGCCGCGGCGCGGCTCAACTCGGCCTGGAGCTCCTGCTCCTTCCCCTCGATGAGCCTCGTGCTCTCGACGTTGAGCGCATCCTGCTCCGTCTTCAGCCGGGCATTCACCTCAGCTTCGGTCTCCTTCTGAAACGCCACGAACTTCTGCTCGATCTCATCACCCTTGGCCTTGATCCGTTCCTCGCGCTCCTGCTGAAGCGCCTGCACCTGGCGGAGCAGCTGGCGGCCCTCCTCCTCTGAGCGCAGGCCGGCGACCTCGGCGCGCAGCCGCAGGTTGAGCAGCGGGTACCGGTATTCCTCCATGATCTCTTGCTCGGCGGCGCGCAACTCCGTCCGCAGCTCGTCCCGCCTGGCCACGACCGCGGCTTCGGCCTCGGCCTCGACCGTCCGCCGGATCTCCTCGAACTTGGTTTGCTGCTGCTTCTTGAGATCCTCGGCGTAAGCGGCGAGACTCCGCGTGTGCTCCTCGCGCAGGCTGTTCAGCTCCTGCTCGAACGAGACGCGCATCTTCGCCGCTTCTTCCGTCAGCGCCCGCTGCACGTCGGTCGCCGGCACGGGGGGCGGCGCCGCCGCCAGGGCCAGCTCCCCCTCCACCAGGGCGGCGCGCGTCTTCAAGGCATTCAACTCGGTCCAGCGTGGATGCGCCTGCGCCACGACCTCAAGGTTGACCCGGCCCACGCGGGGAGGCGCCGGGACGACGGTGCCAGACGTCGGCTGCTGGGTCTGGGGAACGGTGGTAGCCTCGCGCGGGCGGCATCCGGTGAGGACGCCGGCGGCGAGCGCCGCGGCGAGGATCGGAACGACGACGCGCATCACCGTCCTGTCAGCTGGGCGATGACCGGCTCGGTGAGGTCGGTGCCGCCGTAGAGCACGACGCCGCGGTCCAGGACGATGCTGATCCCGCGGTCTTTCGCCACCTTGTCGACCGCGGTTCGGATGTCCTTATCCAGCCCGCTCAGCAACTCCTCACGCTTCTCCACGAACTGCTGCTGGAGTTGACGGTCGAG
>DASSGA010000122.1:0-8096 GCA_035693805.1 bacterium
GGTCCCAATGCCACAGGCGCCCGGGAAGTGCCCCGTCTGTAGCTCAGACCTCGAGGCCGTCCGTCTGCAGTGCACCTCCTGTGGCACGGCCGTCGAAGGGCACTTCGAGCTATCCAAGTTCAACCGTCTCGATGCCGAGCAGCTCGCCTTCCTGGAGCTGTTCTTGAAGGCCCGCGGCAACATCAAGGAGGTCGAGCGCGAGCTCGGGTTGTCCTATCCCACCGTCCGGGCCCGCCTCGACGCACTCCTCGCGGTGCTCGGCTACGCGGTTGAGCCGGACCGGAAGGCGGAGCTCGGCAAGCGGCGCCGGGAAGTCCTCGATGCCCTCGACGCCGGGACGATCTCGGCCGAAGATGCGCTGCGCATGCTGCGCGAGCGTAGGTGACGGAGGCCCCCATGGACGAAGAGCGTGAGATGGTCCTGCGGATGTTGAAAGAAGGCAAGATCTCCGTGGAGGAAGCCGACGCGCTGCTCCAGGAACTGGCCGATCAGCCACCCGGCGTCGAGGGATCGGCTGCCGGCCGACCACATGAGGCCGAGCGGCAGTCCACCGGAGGCCGAGTCGCATCCAAGATTGGCGCGGATCTGCGGCAGGAGCTGCATGGGGTGTTCAAAGAGCTGATGGAATCGATCCCCAAGGATCTCCGGCGCGAGTTGCATCGGACGCGGGAAGCCTTCACGCCGTCATTCGTGGACGTCGTCCGCGGACTGCGCGGGCTGGCCGAAGGGCGCGCCGAGACCACGGCCGAGGAGCCGATGCGGGCGGGCGAGACGCTCATTCTGCGACAGGCGTGGGGCGATGTGCGTCTGCGCGCGGAAGGCGAAGGCCCGATGCGGCTGCGGGCGCTGCGCCGTGTCTGGTCGACCACGCCGGAGCAGGCCCAGCGGGAGGCCGAGGCGCTGCCGGTGGAGGTGCGCCGCGACGGCGCCACCGTCGTCGTCCACGTCCCGCGTCCGGAGGGGCGCCGGGCCCGGGTGGACTTCGAGATCACCGTGCCGAAAGGCGTGGGTGCGCGGATCGATGTCGCCAAGGGTGACGTGCGCGCAGAGGGCATCGCGGCGACCGACCTGCACCTGGCGCGGGGAGACGTGCACATCGCGGGACTGGACGGAGCGCTGCGGGCGGACGTCCTGAGCGGCGATGTGGACATCCGCGGCGTGGAAGGGGACGTGCGGCTCGACGTGAGGAGCGGCGATGTCGCCGCTCAAGACGTGCGCAGCAGCGACCTGCGGGTGCGCACGCTGTCGGGGGACGTGGCGGTCGATCTCGTCGAGCTGGCGCAGGGGACGGTCTCCGTCGAGACCGTGAGCGGGGACATCATGTTGAGCGTGCCGTCCGACGGCCGCGCCACGATCGAGGCCTCCACCCGATCGGGCCGGATCTCCACCGGCCTGCCGCTCGCGGAGCAGACCACGGGATTCCGGAGCCTGCGCGGGGTCCTCAACGGTCCCGGCGCGAGCGTGCGGCTCCAGGCCACCAGCGGCGACGTGAGGGTGAGAGGGCGATGAGCGCGGACGAGCGGCTGCGCATCCTCGAGATGGTGCGCGATGGGAAGGTCACGCCGGAGGACGGGGTGCGCCTGCTGGACGAACTGAGCGAGGCCCCCGCCGGAGATCTATCCCGCACCGTGAAGGTGAACATCCGCGACCCGGGCGGCCGCAAGGTTCAGGTCGCGCTGCCCGCCCGCCTCGCGACCTCGATCGGGGCGATGGTCCCCGAGAAGCTCCGGGCGAAGCTCACCGAGAAGGGCATCAACCTGGACGAGATGCTGAAAGCTGTGCAGCAGGGTGCGGCCCGGGGGCCGATCGTGGACGTGCGCGACCCGGGCGGGACTGTCGTGGAGGTCATCGTCGAGTGAGCATGCCCCCCGAATATGCCGTCGAGCTGGAGGCGCTGACCAAGCGTTTTCCCGTGCGCAGTCTCCGGGAGAACGGCACGCGCCGCCGCGCGGTGCAGTCGGAAGTCGCCGCCGTCGACGGGATCGACCTGCGCATCCGGCGAGGCGAGCTGTTCGGTCTCCTCGGCCCCAACGGCGCAGGCAAGACCACGACCATCCGGATGCTCTGCACGCTCCTCGTGCCCAGTGCCGGTCGGGCGAGCGTCTGGGGGTCCGATGTCGCCTCCCGGCCCGAAGAGGTCCGCAGGCACCTCGGCGTCGTGCTGACCGGCGAGCGCTCCATCTACTGGAAGCTGACCGGTCGGGAGAACCTGAACTACTTCGCCGCGCTGTATCAAGTCCCGCGCGATGTGGCCCGGGGCCGCATCGCTGGTCTCCTCGAGCGTGTGGGCCTCACCGCGCGCGCCGACGATCTCGTGGAGCGTTACAGCACCGGGATGCGGCAGCGGCTGGCGCTGATCAAGGCGATGGTCCACGATCCGCCGGTCCTTCTCCTCGATGAGCCCACCACGGGGCTGGACCCGCAGGCGGCCCGCAACATCCGCGAGATGATCCGGGACCTCCATGCGTCCGGGAAGACCATCATCCTGACGACGCATTACATGGAGGAAGCGGACCAGCTATCGGAGCGGATCGGGATCATCGATCACGGCCGGATCATCGCCCTGGATTCGCCCCAGGCGCTGAAGCGGTCGCTGGGGCAGGGGCCGGTGCTCCGATTCGAGGTGGAAGGCGGGCGCGGCGACCTCGAGACCGCGCTGCGGGGGCTCCCTGGCGTGGCCACCGTGGCGCTCCGCGACCCCGGCGAGGATGGCACCCGCGAGCTCATCCTGCACCTCACCGATCCTGCGGGTGCCCTCCCCCGCGCGGTGGAGGCGATCGCCCGCGGCGGAGGGCAGGTCCGCCACCTGCAGATGGTGGAGACCTCGCTCGAGGACGTGTTCATCGCGCTGACGGGGCGCCGGCTGCGGGATTAGATGGCCGAGGCCGCGGCGCAGGCGACGGGCCGGGACACACTCTGGCGGCACCGGGAGTTCCTCAAGCTCTGGACCGCTCAGACGATCTCCGTCTTCGGCGACAACTTCACCGGTCTGGCCCTGCCCATCATCGCCGCCATCTCCCTCCAGGCTACGCCGGGGCAGATGGGAGTCCTGACCGCCGTCGAGCGTGCGCCCTTTCTCATCCTCGGCCTGTTCGCGGGCGTCTGGGTCGACCGGATGCGCCGGCGGCCCATCCTCATCGCGGGCGACATCGGCCGCGGGCTCGTCCTGCTCTCCATCCCGCTCGCCGCCCTCTCCGCGTCGCTCGGGATGCCGCAGCTGTACCTCGTCGGTCTGCTGATCGGCATCCTGACCGTCTTCTTCGATGTCTCGTATCAGGCGTATCTGCCGTCGCTCGTCGAGCGACGGCAACTCGTCGAAGGCAACAGCAAGCTGGAGGCTACGCGCTCGATCGCACAGCTCGCCGGTCCGGGTATCGCGGGCGCGGTGATCCAGATCCTGACGGCGCCGATCGCGATCATCCTCGACGCGGTCTCATTCTTCATCTCCGCGCTGCTGATCGGTTCCATCCGCCGTCCGGAGGAGCCGCCCGACGCCCAGGCCCGCCGCTCGCTACTCGCCGAGGCGCGTGAAGGCCTCGGCGTCGTCTTCGGCAGCCCCTACCTGCGGTCGATCGCGGGCGCCACGGGGACCTCCAACCTCTTCGCCTCCTCGCTGTTCACGCTGTACATCCTGTTCGTGACGCGCGAGTTGGGCCTCACCCCGGCGGCGATCGGACTCATCTTCAGCATCGCCAACGTGGCCGGTCTGCTGGGCGCGCTCACCGCCGGCCGGCTCGCGGCACGCTTCGGTTTGGGCCGCGTCATCATCGGCTCGATGTTCATCGGCGGGCTCGGGTTCGTCCCGGTCGGGTTTGCCACGCCCGTGACGGCATACCCGCTGCTGATCCTCGCCGCGGCCCTCGCCAGCTTCGGCGTACCGGTGTACAACATCAACCAGGTCAGCCTGCGGCAGGCGATCACGCCGATGCGGCTGCAGGGCCGCATGAACGCCACGATGCGCTTCCTGGTGTGGGGGACGATGCCGCTCGGCGGCCTGCTGGGTGGGGCGCTGGGTGAGACCCTCGGCCTGCGCCCGGCCATCCTGATCAGCGCCGCCGGGGGCGCGCTGGCGTTCCTGTGGGTGCTGCTGTCCCCGGTCCGCGCGCTGCAGACCATCCCCGACCACGCAGACTGAGCCGGCCGCCGGCGTGCAGGGCTCGCTCGGCCGGTATGGATCGTGCCGGAATAGCGCTCTGCTAGAATGGCGTTGTGACCACCGTGACCGTCCCGGCCGTCTGGGCCTGGGCGCTGGCGCCGCTCGCCTCGTTCCAGGACCCCCGGGACACCGCCTTCCAGAAAGTCCGCCTGATCGCCCCGGATGATGCCCTGCGCGCGGCCGCCGCAGGCTTCCGGGAGCAGGGGGCGTGGTCATCGGAGCTCACTCCGGCGTCCCCGCCGCTCCAGGACCGCCGGCACGTTGTCCTGGCGGGCACACTCGCACAGTTCGATGCGTATGCGGCGCGGGCGGAGGGGTCCGCAGCCGGGGGGGATAGCGCGGTCGGTCAGACCCTCCGCGAGACCCTGGCGCGGGCGGTGGCGCCTCCGCCGAAGGTCCACCTGGGGAGGCACACCTTCGATTTCTCCTCGCGGATCTATGTGGCCGGGATCCTCAACAACACACCGGACTCGTTCTATGACCGCGGGCGGTTCTTCGGGATGGACGCCGCCCTGGCCCGGGCAGAGGAGATCGTGCGTGAGGGCGGCGACCTCATCGAGGTCGGGGGCGAGACCGCCCAGCAGGGCGAGCGGCTCGCCGCGCGCGAGGAGATCGAGCGCGTGGTCCCCCTCGTGCGCGAGTTGACGCGGAGGTTCCCGCTGCCAGTGGCGGTCGATACCTACAAGCCCGACGTGGCGAAGGCGGCGATCGACACCGGGGCAGCGCTCGTCAATGACATCAGCGGCGCGGCGGACCCGGCGATGGCGGACGTGATCCGGCCGGGCGGGGCCGGCCTCGTGGTGATGCACCTGCACGGGCGGCCCAAACAGCACTACGAGGACGTACCGGTCCCCTCGATGATGGATTGGGTCGCGGCGTTCCTGCGGGGGCGAACCGACGCGCTCGTCGCCGCGGGCGTGCCGCGGGAGCGGATCCTGGTCGATCCGGGCTTGAACTTCGGGAAGCACCCGGCGCGGGATCTGGAGTTGATGCGGCGGCTGCCCGAGCTGCGCAGCCTGGGCTGCCCGATCTTCGTCGCCACGTCACGGAAGGACTACATCCGCGACCTGCTCCACCTGCATCCGGAGGAACTCCTCGAGGGCACCGCAGCGGCGGTGGCCTTCGCCGCGGCGCAGGGAGCGAACATGCTGCGCGTGCACGACGTGCAGGCGATGGTGCGGGTGGTGAGGATGATGGAGTTCTTCACCGGCCACCGGCCGGTGCAGGCGCCTGAGGAGGGTGTGAAGCGTGGACAAGCCGGTCATTGAGCAGGCGGTACGGGACATCATCACGGCGATCGGGGAGGACATCGATCGCGAAGGGCTGCGGGAGACGCCGCGCCGGATCGCCGAAGCATACGAAGAACTGTTCAGCGGGCTGAACGAAGATCCGAGCGCGCTGCTGGAGGTGGGGTTTGACGATGAGGACCACCACGAGATGGTCGTGGTGAAGGACATCCCCTTCTTTTCCGTCTGTGAACATCATTTCTTGCCCTTCCACGGTGTGGCCCACGTCGGTTACATCCCTCAGGGGCGCATTCTCGGGATCAGCAAGGTGGCGCGCCTGGTGGAGATCCTCGCCCGGCGTCCGCAGGTCCAGGAGCGGCTCACCTCACAGGTGGCGGATTTCCTCTGTGAGGGGGGATTGAAGGCGCGGGGGGCGGCCGTGGTCATCGAGGCGGAGCACCTCTGCATGACCATGCGCGGCATCAAGAAGCCGGGGAGTAAGGTCGTCACATCCGCCACCCGCGGGATCTTCCGCGAGGACGCCCGCACGCGCGCAGAATTCTTCGCGATCGTCGAGGGCAGGCGCTAGCGATGGCGCAGGTCCACGCGGCCGGGCCGGCACGCGCGGCAGATGATCGCCCGCGGGGACCCTGGCCGGTCATCGCGCTTCTCGGCATCCTGCTTGCGCTGGCGATGCTGGCGAGCGCCGCGATCGGCTCGGTCCCGGTTCCCGCCTCGTCGGTCCTCGGCGCGCTCGGCCTTGGGCGGGCGGTCGATGACGTCACGCGCACCATCGTGCTCCAGGTCCGCCTCCCACGGATCGTCCTGGCCGCCCTGGTCGGGGTCGGCCTCGCCGCCAGCGGGACCGTGTTCCAGGGCGTGTTCCGGAATCCCATGGCGGACCCGTACATCATCGGTGTCTCGGCCGGCGCCGCGCTCGGCGCGACGGCCGCGATCGTCTTCGGCCTCACCGCCGTCTTCCTCGGCGTGAGCGCGGTCACGCTGTCCGCTTTCGCCGCGGCGCTGCTCGTCACATTCCTGGTGTACCGGCTGTCCAGGTACCGGGGCGAGGTGATGGTCGAGCACTTGCTCCTGGCCGGTGTCGCGGTCGGTGCCTTCCTCGCGGCCATCATCTCCGCGCTCCAGCTGCTCGGCGGCGAGAGCCTCCAGCAGGTGATCTTCTGGCTGATGGGCGGGTTCTCGGGGCGGTCCTGGCAGCACGTCTTGCTCACGGCGCCGTACATCACCCTCGGGTACGCCGGGGCCCGGGTGTTCGCACGCGACCTGAACCTGCTCGTGCTGGGCGATGAGACGGCCCGCTCGCTGGGGGTGCAGGCGGGGCGGGTGCGGGCGGTGCTCATCGGAGCGGGGGCCCTGATGGCGGCGGCCGCGGTGTCCGTGAGCGGTCTCATCGGATTCGTCGGGCTGGTGGTTCCGCACCTGATGCGGCTCATCGTGGGGCCGGATCACCGCCGCCTGCTGCCCGCCGCAGCCCTGGCGGGGGCACTGACGCTCCTGGTCGCAGACACCCTGGCGCGCTCGGTCGCCGCCCCGACGGAAGTCCCGGTGGGAATCGTCACGGCGGCGCTCGGGGCGCCCTTCTTTCTCTACCTTCTAAGGAAGTACCGGCGCCGAACGTACTGGTCGTGAGCGTGTGCTAGAATTGCGGTAGCCGCGCCCAGGTGGCGTAACGGGTAGACGCGAGGGTCCTAAACACCCTTGGCCCGCAGGGGCCGTGTGGGTTCGACTCCCACCCTGGGCACCACCAGACATGACGAAGGGACAGGCCGCCGCCTGTCCCGTTTCCGTTGTCCTGGTGGAGGCGGCGCCCGGATTCGAACCGGGGAGTGGGGGTTTTGCAGACCCCTGCCTTGCCTCTTGGCTACGCCGCCCTGCAGTCTATCTGGAGCGGGAGACGGGACTTGAACCCGCGACCTTCTCCTTGGCAAGGAGACGCTCTACCACTGAGCTACTCCCGCCCGCTCCGCTGCCCTACATTATACTGATGGGTCTGCGAAGAAGAAAGCCCCGGGGACCCCGGGGCTTGGTAGGCACCTTCGACTTCAACAACAGGAGCGCAACCCCGTCGTTACGGGGTGCGGAAGAAGAGGAACCAGACGATCGCAAGTGCGACGACCCACCAGATCCAATCCAAAGTGTCCTCCCTCCCTCCTGTTATTAATCGCCCTCCCCTTCGCTATGCCCGCGGGGAGTCCTGCATAGGCGCCGCCCCGGCAGGCTTGAAAGCCGGGAAGGGCGCCCCTATAATACGGGTGGCGTAACGCCCACGTAGCTCAGGCGGCAGAGCGTGTCCTTGGTAAGGACAAGGTCACCGGTTCGAATCCGGTCGTGGGCTCCACCAGCGTGACTCGTCACTCGCGGATCGCCCGGCGGCCCGCGGTGGACGAGTCATTATCACGAAATCACGCGGTTCCTGGGGGAGACGGATGGCCAAGGCGAAGTTCGAGCGCACGAAGCCGCACGTGAACATCGGGACGATCGGGCACGTGGACCATGGGAAGACGACGCTGACGGCGGCGATCACGCACACGCTGGCCGGGCTCGGGACGACCCAGGCCAAAGGGTACTACGATATCGACAACGCGCCGGAGGAGAAGGCGCGGGGGCTGACGATCAACATCAGCCACGTGGAGTACGAGTCGCCGAAGCGGCACTACGCGCACATCGATGCGCCGGGGCACGCGGACTACATC
>DASSGA010000123.1:0-3055 GCA_035693805.1 bacterium
AGCCGTTCCTGATCACCTCCTCCGTGATCGGCGTGCTGGCCCAGCGCCTGGGGCGCACGATCTGCTCCCATTGCAAGGAGTCCTACATCCCGCCGGTCGAGGCGCTGCACCGGCTCGGCCTGACCCCCGAGACGGGCGAGGAGATCGTTTTCTATCGCGGCAAGGGCTGCGATCGCTGCAAGGGATCGGGGTACAAGGGGCGCGTCGGCATCTTCGAGCTGATGGTGATGAGCGACGGCATCCGCGACCTCATCCTCAAGGGCGCCTCGGCCAATGACATCCGGGATCTGGCCATCGCGGAGGGGATGAAGACCCTGCGCGAAGATGGTATCCTTAAGGTCCTGGAGGGGATCACCACCGTCGACGAGCTGCTGCGCGTCGTCTTCGTGGAAACCTGATCCCCGGGAGCCGGCATGGCCGACAATGCTTCGCCGCGCCGGCCCGCACCCGATGGTGCGGGACGGCGCCGTCATCTCGGTGAGCTCCTGCTCGCCGACCAGCTGATCACCCCCGACCAGTTGAACCGCGCCATGGACATCCACCGCGCCACGGGCGAGCGCCTGGGGCGCGTGCTGCTGGACATGGGCGTGGTCGATCCCGAGCACATCGCCCGCGCCCTGTCCCGCCAGATCGGCGTGGAGTTCGTGCGCCTCACCGCCGCGCCGCTGTCGGAGGACCTCCTGAACCTCATTCCGGCGACCGTGGCCAGCCAGCTCCAGGTCATTCCGCTGGAGCGTGAGAACGGCGTGCTGACCGTGGCCATGGTGGATCCCCTGGACGTCGTCGCGGTCGACGACGTCCGCCGCCTGACCGGGATGGAGGTACGCGTGGCGGTGACGACCGTGGCCGATTTCCAGCACGCCCTGAACCAGTATCCGGCCCTCGACCCGCACGCTGAGATCCTCAAGGATTTCCCCCGGCGGGTGGTGGCGGATGAGGAGGTCTCCCTCGAACAGCTGCGCCGGATGGCCGAGGAGCAGCCGATCATCCGGCTCGTCAACCGGCTGGTCGAGGAGGCGGTGCGCAAGCGGGCCAGCGACATCCACGTCGAGCCGCAGGGGAAGGCCATCCGCGTGCGGTACCGGATCGACGGCGTGCTGAAGGTCCAGCACACCCTGCCCGAACACATCCACGCGAACGTCATCTCCCGCGTGAAGATCATGGCGAACATGGACATCGCCGAGCGCCGGCAGCCCCAGGACGGCAGCTTCCAGACGCGCGTGGACGGCCGCGCCATCGACGTGCGCGTCAGCACGATCCCCTCGTTCTACGGGGAAAAGGCGGTCCTGCGCCTGCTGGACAAATCCGCTCCGATCTACGATCTCGACAAGCTGGGGCTCTCGGGGGGGAACATCGCGCGCCTGCGGCAGATCATCCACCGACCGCAGGGCATCTTCCTCCTCACGGGTCCCACCGGGAGCGGGAAGACGACCACGCTCTACGCCATCCTGAACGAGCTGAACAGCGAGGCCGTGAACATCGTCACGATCGAGGACCCGGTGGAGTACCAGATCGCGGGAATCACCCAGGTCCAGGTGAACCCACGTGCGGGGGTCACCTTCGCCTCGGCGCTGCGGCACTTCCTACGCCAGGACCCGGACATCATCATGGTCGGCGAGGTGCGCGACCACGACACGGCCCGGATCGCGGTGCAGGCCGCCCTCACCGGTCACCTCGTGCTGAGCACGCTGCACACGAACGACGCCCCGGGCGCGATCACGCGCCTGGCGGACATGGGGATCGAGCCCTACCTGGTATCCTCCGCGCTGGCCGGGGTGGCCGCGCAGCGCCTCGTCCGGGTGCTCTGTACGAAATGCAAACAGCCGGACGCCTACAGCACCGACGAACTGCTCGCCCGGTACGGTGAGGGCGCGCCGGAGGGCACGTACTTCGCGGCGAAGGGCTGCGAGTTCTGCAACTACACCGGCTACCGGGGCCGGGTGGCGATCTTCGAGATGGCCCAGATCGATGATGAGCTTCGCCATCACATCATCAGCCGCTCGGCGCATCATACTCTCAAGATGAGCGCCGTGGGGTCGGGGATGACGACGCTTCTCGATGACGGGTTGGTGAAAGCGGCAGCCGGCATCACCTCGCTCGCCGAGGTGTGGCGCGTCGTGCACGTCGAGCGCACGAACGGCACGGCCCCGGAGCGCAACGGGGACGCCTAGCCGCGCAAGCCCCCGGGCATGGTAGAGCGGAGGAAGCCAAGGGGGCCGGCATGCACATCGACGATCTGCTCCGGGAAACCGTTTCCGCCAAGGCGTCTGACCTGCACCTCACCGTCGGCGTGCCGCCGACCATCCGCGTCTGGGGCAAGCTGCAGCACCTGAACTACCCCGCGCTGACGCCCGAGGACACGTTCCAGCTCGGGTACAGCATGCTGAACACCTTCCAGAAGCAGAAGTTTGAGAAGAACTGGGAGCTCGACCTCAGCTACGCGGTGAACGGGCTGGGCCGCTTCCGCGTGAACGTGTACCGCCAGCGCGGATCGGTGGGCGTGGCCTCCCGCGTCATCCCGGAGAAGATCCCTGGGATGGAAGAGCTGAACATCCCGATGGTCCTGAAGGACCTCTGCCGGCTGCCCCGGGGTCTGATCCTCGTCACCGGGCCGACGGGGCACGGCAAATCGACCACGCTGGCCTCGATGGTGGACTTCATCAACATCGAGCGGGCGGCGCACATCGTGACCATCGAGGACCCGATCGAGTACGTCCACAACCACAAGAAGAGCATCATCAACCAGCGCGAGCTGGGGTTCGATACGCAGACCTTCCCCAATGCGCTGCGGGCGGTGCTGCGCGAGGACCCCAACGTGATCATGGTCGGTGAGATGCGCGACCTGGAGACGATCGGCGCCGCGCTGACCATCGCCGAGACCGGCCACCTGGTGTTCGCCACGTTGCACACCGCGAACGCGGCGCAGTCCATCGACCGCATCATCGACGTCTTCCCGCCGCACCAGCAGCAGCAGATCCGGGTGCAGCTGTCCGCGGTGCTGGAGGCCGTGATCAGCCAGCAGCTGCTGCCGAACTTGCAGTTCGTGGGCCACCAA
>DASSGA010000124.1:0-9824 GCA_035693805.1 bacterium
GTTCGAGAATGCCCGGGTCCCCAGGGACAACCTCTTCGGCGAGGCGGGCCACGGTGGTCGCATCGCGCTGGCCACACTCGACGGCGGCCGCCTCGGCATCGCGGCGCAGGGGGTGGGGATCGCCCGCGCGTCACTCGATGCGTCACTGGCGTACGCCCGGGAGCGCAAACAGTTCGGCCGGTCGATCGGGGAGTTCCAGGCCGTGCAGTGGATGCTGGCCGACATGGGCACGCGGATCGAAGCCGCCCGGTTGCTCATGTACCGCGCCGCCTGGCTGCGCCAGCAGGGCCGGCCCCACGCGAAGGAGGCGTCGATGGCCAAGCTCTTCGCCTCCGAGACCGCGATGTGGGCCGCGCACAAGGCGGTGCAGATCCACGGCGGGTACGGCTACATCCAGGACTACCCGGCCGAGCGATACTTTCGCGACGCGAAGATCACCGAGATCTATGAAGGGACGTCCGAGATCCAGCGCCTCGTCATCTCCCGTTACGTGCTCGGCGCTCGATAACACATCGCAGGAGGCGGCGTGAACACGATCGTCTGTCTGAAGCAGGTGGTCGATCCCGAGCTCCCGCAGTGGGACTTCGCGATCGAGCCGGCGACAAAGCGTCAGGTCCGTACCGGCAAGCCGCTCGTCATCTCCACGTACGACGAGAACGCCCTGGAGCTCGCCCTGCAGCTCAAGGACAAGGCAGGGGGGAAAGTCACCGCGCTGACGCTCGGCCCCGCGGGGGAGGTGAAGGATGCGGTGCGCCTGGCGCTCGCGATGGGGGCGGACGAGGCGGTCGTGGTGGATGACGCCAACGCCCCGCAGTTGCTGGCCTCCGACAAAGCCGCCATCCTCGCTGCGGCGATCAAGCGCATCGGCACGTTCGACCTGGTCCTCACCGGCTGTGAGTCCGCGGACTGGGTGGAGCGCGCCGTGGCGCCGTTTCTTGCCGAAGCGCTCGGGGCCTCATGCGTGACCTTCATCACCCGGGCAGAGCCGAGCGATGGCACGGTGACGGTACGGCGCACATCCGAGGAAGGATTCCACGTGGTCGAGGCGCGTCTGCCGGCGGTGCTCTCGGTGACGAGTGACGAGTCGATCCGTCCTCGGCTGCCGAAGGTCAAAGACATCATGGGCGCGATGCGCAAGCCGGTGCAGACCTGGACGCGCGCGGACGTCGCCGGGGGGTCCGCCGCCGGGGTTGCCGGCACGCAGGGCGTCGAGGTTCGCGAGGTCGCCGTGCCCCAACGCACCACGAAGTGCGAGTTCCTGGACGGCGAGCCTGCCCAGCAGGTTCAGGCGCTCGTCGAACGGTTGCGGGCCCTCAAACTCATCTAGCGGGAGCGGATCATGCCTGGCATCTTCGTGGTGGCGACGGCGCTCGAGGGGACGCTGGGGCGTTCGGCCCTGGAACTCGTGGGAGGCGCCCGAGCCCTCGCTGGCGCCCCCGGCTTGGAGGTGTCCGCCGCCCTCCTCGGGCATGGGGAGAACCTGGCCGGCGCCGCCGCCCGGCTCCATGAGTTCGGGGTGGAGACCGTCTACCGCTGCGACCATCCTGCCCTCACCGCGGGGCAGAGCGACGCGGTCCTGGCCGCCGTCGATCCCATCGTCCGGAAGGCGCCGCCCGACATCGTGCTCGTCGGCGCCGACACGGTGGGCCGCGAAGTGGCTCCCCGGCTGGCGTACCGCCTGGGGGCTGCGCTGGCCACGGAAGTGATGAGCCTGGCCGTTGACGGGAAGGCCATCGTCGCGAAGCGACAGGTCTACGGGGGGCGCGCCATCGCGACGCTTGCGATCACGTCGCGTCCGGCCGTGATCACATTGAAGCCTCGAGCGTTCGATCTGCCCGAGCGCGCTGCGGTGAAGGGAACGGTCGAAGATATCTCGGTGACCATAGACCCCGCGTCCATGCTGACCCATGTACGCGAACTTCAGAGCGAGCGCGCCGAGGTCGGGCTCGACGACGCTGAGGTGGTTGTGGGCGGCGGCCGCGGCGTGGGCGGCCCCGATGGTTTCAAGCTGCTGGCGGAACTGGCGGGGGTGCTCGGCGCGGCTGTCGGCTCCTCCCGGCCGCCGGCCGACGAAGGCTGGGTGCCCATCACCTGGCAGATCGGTCAGACCGGGAAGTCCATTCGCCCCAACCTCTACATCGCGGTCGGCATCTCGGGCGCCGCGCAGCATGTCGCCGGGGTCTCGGGCTCGCGCACGATCGTCGCCATCAACAGGGATGCGGAGGCGCCGATCTTCTCGCTCGCGCATCTCGGCCTCGTGGGTGATTACCGCCAGATCGTGCCCGCGCTCATCGCGCGACTCAAGGAAGCGAAGGGCGCGTAGCGGATGGAGATCACACTGCTGCGCGGCCTCGGCGTCCTGCTGATGTTCGCCGTCGCCTCGGTCCTGGCCGGACGCAAGGTCTGGCTCGTCGTCCGGCTCATCCGCCTGGGCGGCGGTCCGGTGGCGCTCGCTCCGGTCGCTGTGCGGCTGCGCCACCTGCTGACGCAGGTCGTCGGCCACACCAGGGTCTTCCGGCGATTCACCTCAGGACTGCTGCACCTCTTCATCTTCTGGGGCTTCCTCGTGCTGCTCAGCACGATCGTCCAGGCCTTCGGGGAGGCCTTCGCGCCGGGGTGGACGCTGCCGGTGATCGGAACCGCACGGTGGTTCGTGTTCCTGCAGGACCTGTTCATCGTGCTGGTGCTTGTGGGTGTCGCCCTCGCGCTCTACCTGCGTCTGATCGTCCGGCCGTGGCGCCTGCGGACCCAGAACCAGTTCGGCGCCTACCTCATCCTCGGGCTGATCTCGGGGATCATGATCAGCCTGCTTCTGGCGAGAGCCTCGGGCATCGCGCTCGGTCACGCGGGCTGGGCGGGCGGGGCCGTGGTCTCTCGGGCCGCCGCGGGGGGGCTGGCGGGGATGCCCCGGTCGGCGGTGCGGACCATCTTCGAAGTCTCGTGGTGGGCGCACCTCGGGATCATCCTCTACTTCCTCACCTGGATCCCCGAGGGCAAGCACCTGCATCTGCTCACGCTGGTGCCGAATGTCTACGCGCAGAAGGCGCGGCCGCGCGGGGCGCTCGCCTCGGTCGATATCGAGACCGCGGAGCGCCTGGGCGCCTCACGCGCCGAGCACTTCACCTGGAAGGACAACCTCGACCTGTTCGCCTGCATGGAGTGCGGCCGCTGCACCGAGGTCTGTCCCGCCAACAACACCGGCAAGGAGCTCGATCCGCGGCGCCTGCACACCGATCTCCGCAAGCACTTGACGGCGGTCGGCTCGCAGCTGCTCGCCGGCGTGTCCGCGGACGAGATCCAGCGGCCGGCGCTCGTGGGCGAGGTGTTCTCCGAGCCGTTCCTGTGGCAGTGCCTGTCCTGCGGGGCCTGCGTCGAGGAGTGTCCCGCGGACAACGATCACATCGACAAGATCGTGGAGATGCGCCGCCATCTGGTGATGGAGGAGGCGCGGCTGCCGGACCAGATGCAGCAGGCGCTGCGCAGCCTGGAGGTCCGCGGACACCCGTTCCGCGGCGCGGGCGTGACGCGCACGGCCTGGACCGCGGGCGTGGAGATCAAGCGGTTAGATCACGGGGCGAAGGCCCAATGGCTGCTCTGGGTCGGCTGCGCGGCGGCGCTCAACGAGCGCAATCACGATTCGCTGCGCGCCTTCGTTTCGCTGCTGCACAGTGCCGGCGTGGACGTCGGCATCCTCGGCGACGAGGAAACCTGCACGGGCGACCCGGCGCGCCGGATCGGTAACGAGTACCTGTTCCAGACGTTGGCAGGGCAGAACGTGAAGACGCTCGGGCGCCACGGGGTCACGCACATCGTCACGGTCTGCCCGCACTGCTACAATACGTTCAAGAACGAGTACCCGGCTCTGGGCGGGCGCTACGAGGTCTGGCACCACACGCAGCTGCTGGCGCGCTTCCTGGATGAGGGCCGGCTGCGGCCGAGCGGGGCGCTCGCGCAGACGATCACCTTCCACGACCCGTGTTATCTCGGGCGGCACAACGGCGAGTACGACGCCCCCCGGCGGGTCCTGGACGCGATCCCCGGCGCCTCGCGGGTCGAGATGGCGCGCTGCCGGGAACGGGGGTTCTGCTGCGGCGCGGGCGGCGGCCTGTACTGGCACGAGGACCGCACCGGCGAGCGGGTGAGCCACGTGCGCACCAAGCACGTCGCGGAGACCGGCGCGCAGATCGTGGCCACGGCCTGCCCGTTCTGCACGCTGATGCTCGACGACGCGGCCAAGGTCACCGATGCCTCGGCGCAGCCCATGGACGTGGCCGAGTTGCTCGCGCGCACCACGACGAGAGGGTGAGAACGTGAGCGACAGGCGGACCCTCTACGGCCCCGGGGATCTCGGGCGGCTCACCTACGAGCGCGACCTCGGGGATCCGGGGGCGTACCCGTTCACGCGCGGGATCCACCCCTCGATGTACCGCGGCCGGCTGTGGACGATGCGGCAGTTCGCCGGCTTCGGCTCCGCGGCGGACAGCAACCGCCGCTTTCACTATCTCCTCGAGCACGGCACGACCGGCCTCTCGGTGGCCTTCGACATGCCCACCCTCATGGGGTATGACTCCGACCACCCGAAGGCGCTGGGTGAGGTCGGCCGGGAGGGCGTGGCCATCGACACCGTGGAGGACATGAAGGTCCTCCTCGCGGGCCTGCCCCTCGACCGTGTGACCACCTCGATGACGATCAACGCGCCGGCGAACGTGCTGCTCGCGATGTACGTCGTCGCCGCGGAAGAGGGCGGGTTCGACCGGGCGGACCTCGGCGGAACGACGCAGACGGACATGCTCAAGGAGTTCATCGCCCAGAAGGAATGGGTGGTGCCGCCCCGCCCGAGCATGCGCTTCATCCAGGACATGCTGGTCTTCGGCACGCGCGAGCTGCCGCGCTGGAACATCATCAGCATCAGCGGCTACCACATTCGCGAGGCCGGCGCGACCGCCGCGCAGGAGCTGGCGTTCACCCTCGCGGACGGCATCGCCTACGTCCAGGCGGGCATCGAGGCGGGGCTGGACGTCGACGTCTTTGCCCCGCGCCTCAGTTTCTTCTTCGACTGCCACAACGACTTCTTCGAGGAGATCGCCAAGTTCCGCGCGGCGCGGCGGATGTGGGCCCGCATCATGCGGGAACGTTTCAAGGCGACGGCGCCGCGCTCGTGGTGGCTGCGCTTCCACACCCAGACCGCGGGTGTCTCGCTCACCGCGCAGCAGCCGCTGAACAACATCGTGCGCGTGGCGCTGCAGGCGCTGGCCGCGGTGCTCGGCGGCACCCAGTCCCTGCACACGAATTCGATGGACGAGACCTACGCGCTCCCCACGGAAGACGCGGTGCGTGTTGCTCTGCGCACGCAGCAGATCATCGCGCACGAGAGCGGCGTGGCGAACGCCGCCGACCCCCTCGGGGGGTCGTACTTCGTCGAGGCCCTGACGAACCGGATGGAGGACGAGGCGGGAGCCTACATCCGCAAGATCGACGACCTCGGCGGGATGGTCCGGGCGGTGGAACTGGGCTTCCCGCAGCGGGAGATCGCCGACGCCAGCTTCCGCTTCCAGCAGGCCCTCGAGCGCAAGGAGAAGATCATCGTGGGCGTCAATGACTTCGTGGTGCCCGAAGAGACGCCCATCGCGACCCTCCGGATCGACCCCGAGGTGGAGCGCTCCCAGATCGAGCGCCTCCGGCAGGTGCGCGCCTCGCGGGAGGAGGGCGCGGCCCGCCGGGCCCTCGCGGCCCTCAAGGCCGCGGCCGAATCGGGCGAGAACACGATGTATCCCATCGTGGACGCGGTCCGCGCCCGGGCGAGCGTGGGGGAGATCTGCGACGTCTATCGCGCGGTATACGGCGAGTACCGGGAGCCGGCGATCATCTGATGCCGGACAGGAATGCCTGAAGCGAAGATCCGCATCGTCATGGCCAAGCCCGGGCTGGATGGGCACGACCGGGGAGCGAAGGTGGTCGCGCGCGCGCTGCGCGACGCCGGGTTCGAGGTGATCTACACCGGGCTGCACCAGACGCCCGAAATGGTTGTTACCGCAGCCATCCAGGAAGACGCGGACGCGATCGGCCTGTCCATCCTCTCCGGGGCGCACATGACCCTCTTCCCGCGCGTCGTCCAGCTGCTGCGGGAGAAGGGGGCCGGCGACATCGTCGTCTTCGGCGGCGGGATCATCCCCGGGGAGGATGTCGCGTCGTTGAAGAGCGCCGGCGTGGCGGAAGTCTTCACCCCGGGGGCTTCGCTCGAGACGATCGTGCGCTGGGTGCGCGAGCACGTGAAACCGCGCGGCGTGCGGACCTAGCCCCCGCATGCGCGCAGGACCGCTCCGTCCGGGCGAGCCCGTCCTCCTCATCGACCGCAAGGACCGGCGCTACCTCATCACGCTCAAAGCGGGCGGCAGCAGCGATCTCCGCGGGGGGAAACTTCCGCACGACCCGATCATCGGCACGTCCGAAGGCCGGTACGTCGTCTCGACGCGCGGCGAAAGGTTCCTCATGGTCCGCCCCACGCTCGCGGACTTCGTGCTCGAGATGCCGCGCGGCGCGCAGGTCATCTATCCGAAAGACCTCAGCGTCATCCTGCTCGCGGCCGACATCTATCCGGGCGCGACCGTCCTCGAGGCCGGCACGGGTTCCGGGGCGCTGACGATGACGCTGCTTCGAGCCGTCGGGCCATCCGGCCGTGTCTATTCGTATGAGGTGCGCGACGAGTTCGCCCGGACGGCCCGGCAGAACGTCGAGAAGTATCTGGGTCCGGCCGAGCAGTTGGTGATGCGGGCGCAGGACGTCTACGCGGCCATCCCCGACCGGCCGCTCGACCGTATCGTGCTCGACGTCCCTGAGCCCTGGCGGGTCGTGGAGCATGCCACCGGTGCGCTCCGCGAGGGCGGCATCCTGCTGTGCTATCTGCCGACCGTGCCGCAGACCGTCGAGCTCGTGGCGACCCTGCGCCGCTCACGCGCCTTCGGGTTGATCGAGACGACGGAGACGCTGCTGCGGCCGTGGAACATCGAGGGGCAGAGCGTCCGTCCCGCGCACCGGATGGTGGCGCATACCGCATTCATCACCACCGCGCGGCGGATCGAGGGCATGCCATCGCGAGACGCGGAGCGTCGAAGCGATCTAGTGGAGGGGCCAGAAGAGCGGGATGACGATGAGGCTGAGGCCCGCGAGTAGCAGCGCCAGCGGCAGCCCGATCCGCACGTAGTCCGACATCTTGTAGCCTCCCGGCCCCATCACCAGCAGGTTCACCGGGTTGCTGATCGGGGTGAACGTCGTCCCGGTCGCGGCGATGACGGCCATCATGAAGGCGTGCGCCCCGCTCCCGGTGGCCGCGGCGATCTGCAGGGCGATGGGGGCGAGCAGGACCGTTGCCGCCACCGACGGCATCACCTGGTTGGCGACGATGCCGATGCCGAGCAGGGCGATGAGGGCCGGCACCGTACCCCGCCCGACCGTGTCGATCACCCCCGCGACCACCTGGGCGGCGGCGCCTGTCGTCGTCAACGCCGTACTGATCGGCAGCATCGCGCCGATGAAGACGATGGACCGCCAGTCGACGAACTGGTAGATCTCCTCCGCGGTGACGCAGCCGGCCGCCACGACCAGCGCGGCCGCCGCAAGCGCCGCCACGGCGATCTCGATGCCGGCCGTGCTGAGCAGGATCATCAGGACCAGCGCCCCGATCGCCCAGGGCGTCCGGCCGGTGCGGATGGCCGCGCCGTCTTCCGGCTCGAGGACGAGGAAGTCCGGATCGCGCGAGAGGATGCGGATCCGGTCACGATGCCCCTGCACGAGCAGCGCATCGCCCAGCTGGACCGGCAGATCGACCAGGGCGGTGCGGCGGGGGCGGCCCTCGCGCCAGATGGCCACCACCGTGAGGCCGTACTTCTCGCGGAAGTCGATCTCGCGCAGGGATTTGCCCGCCAGCGTGCTGCGCGGCGCAAGGATCACCTCGACGATGCGCACGTCCCGGGATTCCAGTCCGGCCACCTCGATCGGTCCGCGCTCGTTCACGTGCGCGGCATCGAGGAAGCGGGACTGCAGCAACTCCTCGAGTCGGCCCTGCACCAGGAGCCGGTCGCCCGCGGCGAGCGTCTCGGCGGGTCCGGGGGCCACCAGGCGGCGCCGGCGGCGCGTGATGCTGAGCACCGTGACCCCCCACGTGGACCCGAGCTCGGAGGACTCCAGCGTCTTCCCCACGAGCGGTGAATCCTCGGCGATGCGGATCTCGAAGAGCCGTTCCCGGAGACGGTAGAGGTCCATCAAACGACCGCGCGTGGGTCGCTCGGCGGGCGCGGTCGATGGCAGCCAGTGCCGGGTGACGAACGCGATGAACAGCAGCCCCGCCACGAGGAACGTCCCGCCGATGGGCAGGAACTCGAAGAACCCGAAGGGGCGCAACCCCGCGGTCTCCAGCGCGGTGCTGGCGATGAGGTTGCTCGGACCGGCGATCAGCGTGAGGTTGCCGCCCAGGCGCGTGCCGAGCGCCAGCGGCAGCAGCAGCCGGGACGGGCTCAAACGCGCCTCGCGCGCCGTGGCCATCGCCGCGGGGAGCAGCACCGCCATCGCCCCGATGCTGTTCATCACTCCTGAGAGCAATCCGGCGGCGCCCCCCAGGGCCAGGATGAGGACCGCCTCGTTGGCGCCGGCGAGGCGGAAGAGGCGGCGGCCGATGGCGGCGGCGACCCCGGTGCGCTCCAGGCCGGCGCTGACGACGTACACGGCGCCGACCGCAACGAGGACGGGAGAGCCGAACCCGGCAAACGCAGCGCGAGGATCCAGGATGCGGGAGACGAGCAGGGCAAGCAGCGCCAGCAGCGCGACGGCATCGGGGCGCCACCGCCCGGCCGCGAAGGCGACCACCGCGGCCGCGAGGATGCCGAGCGTGAGGTACCCCGCGGGGGTCAACGGTCGCTAGATGCGTTCGACGGCGAGCGCAACGGCCTCCCCGCCGGCGAGACAGATCGAGGCGACGCCCCGGGCTGCCTCGTGCCGCCGCATCGCGTGCAGCAGGGTGGTCAGGATGCGGGCCCCGCTCGCGCCGATCGGGTGGCCGAGGGCCACGGCGCCGCCGTGAACGTTCACGCGGTCGAATCCCAGGCCGAGATCGCGGCAGACCCCGATCACCACCGCGGCGAACGCCTCGTTGATCTCGATGAGGTCCACGTCATCCTTGGCCCAGCCCACCTTCTCGAGCAGCGTCTGTGTCGCGTGCGCGGGGGCGATCGTGAACCACTCCGGGGCCATCGCCGCGCCGGCCTGCCCGATGATTCGCGCCATCGGCGCGAGCCCCTTTGCCTTCGCCACGTCGGAGGCGGCCACGACGACCGCCGCCGCGCCGTCGCTGATGCTGCTGGCGTTCGCGGCGGTGACGGTTCCGCCTTCCTCGAAGACCGGCCGCAGGGTGGGGATCTTGTCGAAGTTCACCCGGCGCGGTTCCTCGTCCTCGGCGACGACCAGCGGCTCGCCCTTGCCCTGCGGGACCTCCACCGTGATGAGCTCGTCCGCGTACGCCCCCGCGTCCATCGCGGCGATGGCGCGGGCGTAGCTGAGTTTCGCGAAATCGTCCTGCTCCTGGCGGGAGATGCGGTACTCGCGGGCGAGGATCTCCGCGCAGTTCCCCATGTGGATGTGCTGGTAGGCGTCGGTGAGCCCGTCGCGCAGGATGGAATCTACGACCGTCCCGTCGCCGAGGCGGTAGCCCGAGCGCGCCTTCTCCAGCACGTAGGGCGCGGCGCTCATGTTCTCCATCCCGCCTGCCACCACGATGTCGGCGTCGCCCGCGGCGATGGCGCGGGCGTAGCTGAGTTTCGCGAAATCGTCCTGCT
>DASSGA010000125.1:0-13678 GCA_035693805.1 bacterium
GGCGGCCTGGCTGCTGGGATCCGGAGCATAGAAGAAACCCGCCTTCGCGACGCCCTTCGTTACCTCGAGGTTGATCACGCCGGGCTCGAGCTCGGCCGTGCGATCGCGGTAGTCGACCCCGAGGAGCCGGTTGAGCCGGGCAAGCGAGACGACCACGCCTCCTCCCGCGGGCACGGCCCCGCCGGCCAGCCCGGTCCCCGAACCCCGAGGGACGATCGGGAGGCCGTCGCGCCGGGCGGCTCGGATGACCTCGGAGATCTGAGCGACATCCGCGGGCAACACGACGATCTCGGGCATGGCCTGGAGGATCGAGCCGTCCTGCTCGTACACGATGACGTCGGCGTCCTCGACGAGCACGTGCGCATCGCCGACGATCCGGCGCAATTCCTGCACGAGCGCGCGCCGCCGCGCTGCGTCGCCGCCCCGGCGCGTGCCAACGCTTCGCTCGCCGTTGCCAGTCCGGGCCTGCGGGTTCAGCTCCATGAGGCGTTCAGCTCCACGCTCCGGCCCGCGGCCGCACGGAGAAGACCGGCGACTTCGCATCCGCTTGCGCGCCGGCCGCCGAGACATCGGGCAGCAGCTTCCCGGGATTGAGCAGGCCCGCGGGATCGAAGGCGTCTTTGACGCGGTGCATGGCCTGCAGGTCGGCCTCGGTGAACAGCCAGCGCATGTACTCCCGCTTCTCGATGCCGACCCCGTGTTCCCCCGTGATGGATCCGCCGGCGGCGACGCAGGCCCAAAGGATCTCCTCACCGGCCTGCACGACGCGCGCCAGCATCCCGGGCACCCGGGGATCGAACAGGATGGTCGGGTGCAGGTTGCCGTCGCCCGCATGGAAGAGGTTGCCGATGACCAGCCCGTGGGCGCGGGCGATGGCGGCCACCTTTGCCATCACTTCCGGGAGTTTGGTCCGCGGGACGACACCATCGTGCAGGTAGTAGGAGGGGGCCAGGCGTCCGAGCGCTCCCGCCCCTTCCTTGCGCCCTTTCCACAGGAGCTCCCGCTCGCGGGGGCTGTTCGCCTGCCGCAGCAGGCGCGGGCGGTGGCGCTTCGCCACCGCCGCGATGCGCTCCATCAGTCCGGGCAGCGCCTGCGCGTGCCCCTCAACCTCGATGAGCAGCACCGCGCCGGCGTCTGCGGGATATCCCGCGTGAATCGCCGCTTCGACCGCCCGTATCACCACGGCGTCGATCATCTCCATCGCCGTGGGCACGATGCCGGCGGCGATGACCTCCGAGACAGTTTGTGAGGCATCGTCGATCGTCTCGAACACCGCCAGCAGGGTACGGACATCCTCGGCCCGGCGCAGCAGACGGACGGTGATCCGGGTGATGACACCAAGCGTCCCCTCCGAGCCGACAAGCAGTCCGGCGAGATCGTAGCCAGGAGCGTCTACCGCAGGGCTCCCCACGGTCACGATCTCGCCGGACGACAGCACGGCCTCCATCTCCAGGACGTGGTTCCCGGTCACGCCATAGGCGAGGCAGTGCGGGCCGCCGGCGTTGTTGCCGGCGTTGCCGCCGATGGTGCTGACGCCCTGGCTGCCGGGATCGGGCGCGTAGAAGAGACCGTCCCGCGCGGAGGCGGCGCTCAGGTCGACGTTCACGACGCCGGGCTCGACCACAGCCAGGCGGCTGCGCGCGTCGATCTCGAGGATCCGGTTCATCCGGGTGAGGACGAGCACGAGGCCCCCGGCCACGGGGATCGAGCCGCCATTGAGGCCGGTCCCTGCCCCGCGCGCGATGACGGGCACCCCGGCCGCCCGCGCGAGCGCGATCACCGCGCCGACTTCGGCCGGAGAGCCCGGCAGCACGACGATGTCGGGGCTGGCGTGCGCGACCAGGAAAGCGTCCTGCTCGTAGACGACGAGGTCTTCAGGGCGGGTGAGGACGTGGGGCGCGCCCACGACCTCCCTCAGGCGCGAGACCAGGGCGCGCCGATCCACGACCTTCATCATACCGGCGCGCGTCCGAGCGCGTCGGGGAGGAGATAGACCGCAACGCTGACGGGCCCGTGCGCCCCGCGGACGGGGGTGAGCTCGATGTCCGCGGTGCGGCTGGGGCCGGTCACGAACGCGAGCGCTGAGGGCAGTGCTTCCAGGCGCGGCACCAGATCGAAGAGCGTCCCCACGATCCGGTCCTCCGGCAGCACCGCGACATGGAGGGGCGGGAGCAACGATGTCGCGCGGGGCCGGCCAGGCCCCGCGCTGAGGACCAGTGTTCCCGTGTCCGCGATGGCATGTTCCGCCGCCGTGATACCCACGGCGGCGGCCGCAGGATCATGGGTGATCGTCAGACCGGCCCCGCGGACCGCGTCGACGATGGGTTGGAGCAGAGGGTCGTCCCAAACGGCGACGGCGTGGATACCGGCGGAGCTGATGCGCTCGAGGACCTGCAGCGCGAGCGAAGCGTCCGTGCTCACACGCACGACTTCAACGCCTGCCGCTGTGGCCCGCTCTATGAAGCGGTCAACCAGCGCTTCGCTCGCGATCATGGCTTCCATCCTTGCCGGAAGGCGGCGTGCGCCGGCGGGGGCAGGTCACGCGAGGTAACCCAGCGCGACAGCGGGTAGGGAACCCACCGCGGTCGACGGCCGAGCAGCCGCTGAAGGAAGCGGACGAGCCCGCCGGCGCGCCGGAGCGCGGCCGGATCCCGCATGATCCGCGACCAGCCCGCCACGAACAACCGCTCGGCCCGGCCCGCTCCCCGCGCCCGCACGACACGTGCACGGAGCTCGAGCAGCAGGCGGGGCAGGTCGATCTTGACCGGGCACACCTCTCCGCACGCCCCGCACAGCGATGACGCGAACGGCAGGTCACCCGCGCGCTCGAGACCCACGAAGAGCGGCGTGATGACCGCGCCGATCGGACCGGAGTACACGGAGCCGTAGGCGTGGCCCCCGGTGCGCTCGAAGATGGGGCAGACGTCCAGGCACGCGCCGCAGCGGATGCAGGCCAGCGCCTCGCACATCACCGGATCAGCCTGGATCGCGCGGCGGCCGTTGTCCAGGATCACGAGGTGGAACTCCTCGGGGCCGTCGGACTCTCCGGGGCGGCGCGGCCCCGTGAGCAGCGAGACGTAGCTGCTCATGCGCTGCCCGGTGGCCGCGCGCGGCAGCAGGGTCAGGAACACCGGGAGGTCCGCGAGGCGCGGGATGACTTTCTCCACGCCCATCAAGGCGATATGCACCCGCGGGATCGTCGTGGTGAGGCGGATGTTGCCCTCGTTCTCGACGAGGACGATCGTGCCCGTCTCGGCGACGGCGAAGTTCACGCCGGTGATGCCGACCTCCGCCCGGAGGAAGCGCTCGCGGAGCAACACCCGGGCCGCGGCGGTGAGGGCCTCCGCCTCCGGCGGGAGCCGCCGGCCGGTCGCGGCGGAGAGCAACTCGGCGATCGATTCCTTCGAGCGGTGCACGACCGGGGCGATGATGTGCGACGGTGTTTCGCCCGCGAGCTGCAGGAGGTACTCGCCGAGATCGGTCTCGGTGACCTCACATCCGGCACGACGGAGGACCTCGTTGAGACCGATCTCCTCGGAAGTCATGGACTTGCTCTTCACGACCCGCCGGCCGCGGGCGAGGCCCTCGATGATCCGGCCGGCCTCGGCCCCATCCCCGGCGCGGTGCACGTGTCCGCCGCGGGCGCGGATCCTGAACTCGAGCTCGTCGAGGTGGCGGTCGAGATGGGCGAGGGTGTCGAGCTTGACGTCGTGCGCCTGTTGCCGGAGGGCCTGCCACTGCGGGACCTCCGCGATCACCCCGGCCTGCAGCTCGCGGAAGCGGACCATCGCGCTGCGCAGCGCGCGCTGCAGGAACGCGTCCCGGAGTGCCGAGCGCGCGTTCGCCTCGAAGTCGATGCGCGGCATGCTCTCCGGGGGGCTCATTGGGCGGCGAGGATCTCGGCGAGGTGGAGGGCGCGGATCCGGGACCCCGCCCGGGACAGCCCGCCCCCCAGATGCATCAGGCAGCTCACGTCGGTGGCTGTGACGACTTCGGCCCCGCTGTCCTCGATCGCGCGGAGCTTCGTCTCCAGCATCGCCGACGAAAGCGCGCTGAACTTCACGGCAAACATGCCGCCGAAGCCGCAGCACTCTTCCGCGCCGCGCAGCGGCCGCAGGTCGAGATCACGGACGCGGCGCAGCAGGCGCAGCGGCTGGTCGCGCAGGCCCAGGGCTCTCAGGCCGTGGCAGGCCGGATGGTACGTCACACGGTGGGGAAACCGGGCGCCGGCGTCCTCGGTGTGCAGGACGTCGACGAGGAACTCGCTCAGCTCGAAGGTGCGCTGACCCACCTCGCGCGCCCGCGCCGCCCATCCGGGCTCGTCGCGCAGCAGCATGGGGTAGAGCTCCCGCACCATCGCGACGCACGAGCCGCTGGGCGCGACGACCACGTCCGCGTGGTCGAAGACCTCGATGTGGCGGCGGGCCAGCGGTCGGGCCTCCTCCCAGAAGCCGTCGTTGAACGCGACCTGTCCGCAGCAGGTCTGGGCCGGCGGGAACTCGACCGCAACCCCGCACCGGCGGAGGACCGCGGCGGCGGCCTCACCGGCCCGAGGGAAAAGCTGGTCGACGAGACAGGTGACGAAGAGCGCCGCCCTCATGCGGCGCTAGTCGCGGGCCTCGCCGTGCACGCCCACGCCCTCGGTCCGCGGCAGGATTCCCTCGACGTCGGAGGTGACGTCGCGCAGGTAGCGCGCGGCGCTCTCGGGGGCGATGGTGTTGATGTAGAAGCCCGAGCCCCACTCGAAGCCCGCCACCTGAGTCAACCGCGGGATGACCTCGAGGTGCCAGTGGTAGGCGTGCCCGGCCTCTTCCCGGTAGGGGATGGTGTGGATGATGAAGTTATACGGCGGATTGTTGAGACAGGTGTGCAGGCGGTACAGAGTCTCGCGCAGCGCCTGTGCCATCGGGAGCTCGAGCTCCGGCCGGATCACGCCGAAATCCGCCTGGTGCACCTTCGGCAGGATCCAGGTCTCGAACGGGAAGCGCGAGGCGTACGGCTCCAGGGCGATGAAGTGCTCGTTCTGCCACACGACCCGCTCGCGGGCCTCCCGCTCCTGGGCCAGCATCGTGCAGTAGATGCACTGCCCCTGTTTGCCGAAGTAGCGCACGGCGGCGTCCAGCTCGTGCGCCGCCCGGTTGGGCACCACCGGCAGCGCGATGAGCTGGGAGTGCGGGTGCGACAGCGACGCGCCCGCGGTGCGTCCATGGTTGCGGAACAGCAGCGCGTACTCGAAGCGCGGGTCGTTGCGCAGGTCGCGGTACCGCTGCAGATACGCGCGGATGACGTCGGCCACGTGGTCGACCGGCAGCAGGCCGAGGTGGGTGTGATGCTCGGGCGTCTCGACGACGACCTCGTGTGCGCCGACCCCGTCCATGCGGGTGTAGATGCCCACCCGGGCGCGGTCGGTGTGCCCTTCGATGCGGAGCGCGGGGAATTTGTTGGAGACCACGCGCACGCGCCACCCGGGGGTATCCTTCGCCGTCCCCGGGCACCGGTAGGCGAAGATCTCCGGCGGCGTTTGGCTCTCGCGCCCCTCGCAGAACGGGCAGCGATCGACGTCGTTGGGCGCCACGGACTCGTGTTTGAAGTCGGTGGGACGCGCCGCGCGCTCGGTGGAGATGATCACCCAGCGCCGGCTGATGGGGTCTTTGCGCAGTTCGGGCACCGTGTCACCTCATCAGGATGATGCACATGAATGAGTTCACCTTATTCGCGATTCGCGCCGGTCTACCAATCACCTACCCGCCGGCGGGAACCGTTCGACCCGCCCCCGACGCCGCACGCGCGTACAATTCCAGGTACTGCCGGGCCGACCGGCCCCAGCTGAAGTCGGCGCGCATGCCGTGCTGTTGGAGCCGCTTCCACGTCCGCGGGTGCTTGTACGCGGCGAGGCCCCGCCGGATGGCCTGGAGCAGCGCGCGCGACCGGTAGGGCTCGAACACGAAGCCGTTCTCGGCGTCGACGATGGAATCGGCCAGGCCGCCGGTCTTGCGCACGACCGGCACCGTCCCGTAGCGCAGGCTGTACAGCTGGTTCAATCCCGAGGGCTCGTAGCGGGACGGCATGAGGAAGAGGTCGGCGCCGGCTTCGATGAGATGGGCGAGCCGGTTGTCGAAGCCCAGTCGCACGCCGAGCGCCGTTGCTCGGCGTGCCTTCAGTTCCTCGAAGAGCGTATGATACCGGGGATCCCCTGTCCCCAGGAGAACGAACTGTACTCCGGCATCCAGCACTTCCTCAATAATCTCGGCCACGAGGTCGAGACCCTTTTGGTCCGCGAGCCGTGTGACCATCCCGATGACCGGCACGCGGGCCTCCTCCGGAAGACCAAAGGCCTCCTGCAGCACACGCTTGCAGATCGCCTTCCCGCTGAGATCCTCCGGGGAATAGCGGGCGGGGAGCAGCGCGTCCACCGATGGATCCCACACCGAGTAGTCCACGCCGTTGAGGATCCCTTGCAGGTCGCCGGCGCGGTCGCGCAGCACGCCGTCGAGTCCCGCGCCGAACTCCTCGGTCTGGATCTCCCGGGCATAGGTCTCGCTGACCGTGCTCAGGATGTCGGCGAAGTACAGCCCGCCTTTCATCAGATTGACCTGTCCCCAGAACTCCAGCCCGTGCATCGTGAACAGCGACGGCGGGAGCCCCGTGATCGGGAATTGATCCGCGGGGAAGAGGCCCTGATACGCGAGGTTGTGGATGGTGAAGACGGTCGCGGGAGGCCGGGCGTGTTCCGTGCGCAGGAGCACGGGGATGAGGGCGGTCTGCCAGTCGTGGCAGTGGATGACGTCCGGCTCCCATCCCGCGCGCTCCACCCACTGCAGCACCGCCCGCGAAAAGAACGTGAAGCGCGCCAGGTTGTCCGGGTAGTCTCGACCGCCCTCGCCGTAGAGACCGCTACGGTCGAAGAAGGATGCCTGCTCGACCAACCACACCGGAAGCCCGGAACCGGGCAGGCGGCCTTCGACCACCGTCCCGTCGACACGCTCGCCGCCGAGCGACACCGTCACAGAGCCGCGCGGCGACGCGTCCGGCAGCGCCACCCCGCGGTAGCCCGGCATCGCCAGGCGCACCTCGACGCCGTGCTCCGCCAGCGCTCCCGGAAGCGCTCCGGCCACGTCCGCCAGCCCCCCGGTCTTCGCCAGCGGCACGACCTCCGAAGCGCAGAACAGCAGCTTCATCGTCATCAGCCCGATCCCCGACGTCGTGCCGTTTTACGCACGGCCCGCGTGTGCGTTTCGCCGATCAGCGTAACATACAGGTCGTTCACGTTGGTCCGCGTCGGTCCCGTGACGATCAGGTCGCCCAGCGCGGAAAAGAACGGATACGCGTCGTTGCGCCGCAGCGCCGCGGCGGAATCGAACCCGAGTACCGCGGCACGGTCCAGCGTGGTGCCGTCCGCGATCGCCCCGGCCGCGTCGGTCGGGCCGTCGGTGCCGTCGGTCCCGAAGGCGGCGACAAGCACCCGGGGGCTCCCGTGGATGGCCCGGGCGGCGGAGAGGGCGAATTCCTGGCAGCGCCCGCCTTTCCCCTGGCCGCGGACCGTCACGGTGGTCTCTCCCCCGGCCACGATGCAGGCCGGCGGGGCAAGCGGGGTCCCGGTCTCCCGGACGCTCCGCGCCACGGACGCGAACACCCGCGCGGCCTCGCGTGCCTCGCCCTCCAGGAACGTGGTGAGCAGCAGCGTGTGATACCCTCGTGCCTGGGCTTCCGCCACCGCGGCCCGCGCGGCGTGCTCATTGCTGCCGATCACGACCGTGTGCACGCGCGCGAACGCCGGGGCGCCGGGCTTCGGGGTTTCGGGTTCCTCCCCGTGGGCCCCGCGCCGGAGGTAGTGCCGCGCGGCCTCGGGGATGCGCGACTCGAGACCGTAGCGTCCGATGATCTCCAGCGCTTCGGCAAACGTCGTCGGATCGGGCACGGCCGGACCCGAGGCGATCGCGTCCAGAGGATTCCCCAGGACGTCGGAGAGGATGAGGACGGCGACCTGGGCCGGCGCCGCCGCCTCGGCCAGCCGCCCCCCTTTGATGCGCGAGAGATGCTTGCGCACCGTGTTGATCTCCTGGATGGTCGCGCCCGACCGCAGCAGCAGGTCGGTGAGCTCGATCTTCTGTTGGAGCCCGAGGCCGGCGACGGGGGCGGGCAGCAGGGCCGAGCCTCCCCCCGAGATCAGGCAGATGACCAGGTCGTCGCGCTCTGCCGCCCCGGCGATGTCCAAGATCCGTTCCGCTGCGCGCCGGCCGGCTTCATCCGGCAGGGGATGCCCAGCTTCCACGATCTCCACTCGGCGCAGCGGAACCACATGGCCGTACTTCACGCTGAGCAGGCCGCCGGTGATGCGGTCGCGGAGGATCGCCTCGAGCGCCGCGGCCATCGGGGCGTCCGCCTTGCCCCCGCCGATGACGAAGATGCGCCGCACGCGCGCGAGATCATACTCGCGATCGCCGATGCGCAGGCGGTTCCCGGCCCGGCGGACGATCGCGCGGACTGCGGCGGAGGGATCGACTGCATCCACCGCCGCGTCGAGGATCCGGCGGAGATGACGCCGCAGGGTTGCGTCCGCGGCAGGAATCAGACGACCCACAGAGGGCTGCTGCCGTTGGCGCGGACGGCTTCGATGCGCACCGCGCTCAGGCCGTCGCGCCCGAGGGCCCACTGCACCGTGTCGCGCGCGAGCGGCGTGAGGTTGTTGATATCGCTGAGGTGGACGAGGGCGATGGTCCGCGCCCGGTGAGAGGCTGCGTGCAGGGCGATCTGGGCCGCTGCGTCGTTGCTGAGGTGCCCGGTCGGGCTCAAGATGCGGTTCTTGAGGAACCACGGGTACGGGCTGACGCCCAGCAGGGCGAGGTCATAGTTGGCCTCGATCAGGAGGACGTCGGCGTCCGCGGCACGCGCGTGGACCTCGTCCGTGGCTTCGCCGAGGTCGGTGGCGACGCAGACCCGTGTCGCGTTCCCCGTGACGACGAACCCGACGGGCTCCACGGCGTCATGAGGCACGGGGAACGCTTCCACGGCGAGCCTCCCGACGCGAAAGGGGCGTCCTGTGGCAAAGCGCTCCATCGCCGCTCCCGCCAGCAGCGCTCCCCCGGCGCGGATCGTGCCCTGGTTGGCGAACACCGGCACACCGAGCGCCCTGGCCAGGGACGCGGCGCCCCGCGCATGGTCGTCGTGCTCGTGCGTCAACAGGATGGCCTGGGGCAACGGCGCGTCCGGGACGGCGGCCAGCTCGCGGAGGGTCGCCTCCGCGGCCAGCCCGGCGTCGATGAGGATGGCGGTCCCGCCCGATTCGAGGAAGATGGCGTTGCCGCTGCTCCCGCTGCGCAGGACGCGAATGCGAGTCATCGCGAGCGAAGCGATGCGATTGCCATGCTACTGGGTTAGGCCCGCACCAGGCCACTTCCTACCGAACACGACACGAGTCATCGCGTCACGATCGCATCGAGCGGGGTGAGGAGCAGCGCGGGCTCCTGCAGCAGCCGGGCCGCCCGGCCGAGCGCGTCGATCCACGCCGCCGCGGAGGCGTCCGGGATCCCCGCCACCCTGGGCGGGCGGATGGTGACCACGGGCACCTCCGCATCCTCGCGCAACCCGGCGAGCAGCTTGGCCTTGGCGACGGCCGCCTCGAAGTCGCCGACCTCGTCGATCAACCGCAGCGCGTGCGCCTGGCGCCCAGCGTACACATGTCCGCCGGCGATCGCTTCAATCGCCGGCGCGTCCTGCTGTCGCCCCGAGGCTACCCTCGAGATGAACCGCGCATAGATGTCTTCCATCCAGCCGCGCAGAATGGACCACTCGTGGTCGGTGAAATCGGTGAACGCCGAGAACATCGCGGCGGTCGCGCCCCGGGCGACGATCTCCCGGTGCAGGCCGGCCCGCTCGTACATCCCCCGGAGGCTCACCTTCCCGGCCACGACACCGATCGAGCCCGTGATCGTCGTCGCGTTGGCCACGACGTGCCGCGCCCCGCAGGCCACGTAGTAGCCGCCTGACCCGGCGACGTTCCCCATGTAGACAACCACCGGCTTGCGCTGCTGCACCCGGGCCACCTCGCGCCAGATCATGTCCGAAGCGATCGCCGATCCCCCGCCCGACTCGACGTGGAAGACGATCGCTTTCACGGCGGGATGGCGCTCAGCGGCGCGGAAGGCGCGGGCCACCGTCTCGTGACCGGCCAGGTGCTGGCCCAACAGTGGGATCGGAACCGGCAACTCGCGGCTCTCGCCCGGGACGATCGCGCCGATGAGCTGCACGACCCCGATCGCCTGCCCTCGGGGACTCCACCGGCGGTACGGCAGGCGGAGGCGTGCCCGCGCGGCCGCCCACGGCAGGATCCGGGCCGGGCGGCGCCCCTCGACCGGACCGCCCCGCTCGCCCGGGCGACCTTGCTCTCCGAGCAGCGCAGGGAGCTCGTCCTCGAACGCGAGGACGTCGACGAGCCGGCGCGAAAGCGCGGACGTGCCGCTGAGGATACCCGCATCCACCGCCTCACGGACCTCGTCCTCCGCCAGCCCCCGCGAGCGTGCGATGGCCGACACGAACTCGCCATAATGGCCATCGATGAGCGATTGCGTCATCTCCCGCTGCGGCTCGGTCATCCGCGGATAGAGGAAGCGGTGGGACGCCGTCTTGTACTCCGCGATGTGGTGGTACTGGGGCAGGATACCGAGACGGTCGAGGGCGAGCCGGAGAAAGGTGATCTCGCTGCGCGGCCCGTGCAGCCCAAGCTCGGCGCTCTCTGGGACCACGACCTGCTCCGCTGCGCTGGCGAGGTAATAGCCGTGCAGATCCGCCGTCGCGACGTAGGCGACGAGGCGCTTGCCCGACGCCCGGAACCGCTCGAGGGCGAGGCGCAGACTCTCCAGCGCCGCCGCGCCGGCGCGGAGGTCCCCGAGCTTCAGCAGCACGCCCTCCACGCGCGGGTCGCCGGCAAGCAGGCGCAACCGTTCCCGCCACTCCTCGAGGCTCTCCTGCCCCGGGGTCACCAGCGGGTTGGGCAGGAAGCGCGCCATCATGCCGCGCGGCGCCGGACGGCGCTCGGGAAGGGCCCCTCCGACCGTGAGCGCGACGAAATCGGGCGCGGGCAGCAGCAGCGCGAGCAGGTTCCGGACCGCACGGGCGGCGTTGCGGGCGAGATCGATGGCGAATGCCAGCGGGTTCATCGCATCTCCTCAGTCGTACCCCAGGTCACGCAACCGGTCCTCGTCGATGCCGAAGTGGTGCGCGATCTCATGGACAACGGTCCGGCGGACCTCGTCGGCGATCTGCTCCTCGGTCTCGCACGCCGCTTCCAGCGGCCCCTTGAAGATGGTGATCTTGTCCGGGAACAGCGGGTCCGCCGTGATGCCCCGCTCGAGCAGCGGGGTGCCCTCGTAGAGGCCGAACAACCATTCATCGGGGGCCAGCCCCAGGTCGTGGTACTGCTGCCGGGTCGGCCAGTCCTCGATAACGACGTCGATGTTGTTCATGTGCTCGGCGATGAGCTCGGGGATCCCGTCGAGCGCGCGGGTGACGAGGGCCTCGAAGCGCCGGAGGGCGAGCTTCATGTGTGCAGCAGACGCCCGGCCGCCCGCACCAGCGCGTCCACATCCTCCCGGGTGTTGTAGGCCTGCACGCTGATCCGCAAGAGGGCCCGGCCGTTCCACCGCATCACGGGGATCTCGATCGAGAACTCCTCGAGCAGCCGGCGCTGGAAGAGGCGCGCCTCCTCGGCCGGGATGGGCAGCGGCATGCTGGCCATCTGCGTGAACCAGGCGGGATCATCGGGGCACAGCGGCCCCAGGCCGGTGAGGACCGCCAGCGCGTCCCGGAAGGTCCGGACGAGGGCGTGCGAGCGTTCGCGCACGCCGCCCCAGTCGTGATCGTGCAGGAACCGGATCGCCGCGGGCACGGCAAGGTAGGCGGCCAGGTCGTCCGTCCCCTGCCATTCGAACTCGTTGAGGAAATGCGACGGCCCCGCCAGGTCGCTCTCATCCCCCCAGCTCGTGATCGGAGGCCGGAGACGATCCTGCAGGTCCCGCCGCGCGAAGAGGAACCCCGCGCCTTTCGGCGCGCACAGCCACTTATGGCAGTTCGCGGCGTAGAAGTCCGCGCCCAGCTCCCGCAGGTCGATGGAGATCTGCCCGGGCGCGTGCGCCCCGTCCACGACCGTCAGGATCCCGGAGGACCGGGCGCGGCCGATGAGCTCCGCCAGGGGGAAGGTCAGAGCGGTCGGCGAGGTGATGTGGCTCACCGCCAGCACGCGCGTGCGCCGCGTGACGGCGGACCAGATCCGATCGGCGACCTCACCGGGAGCGCGGACCGGAACGGGCACCGCCGCGGGGACGTAGCGCGCCCCGCGCGCCGCGCAGACCGTTCGCCAGGTCCGGTCCACCGCGCCGTATTCGTGGTCGGTGCCAACCACCTCGTCACCGGGCTGGAGGTCGAGCGACCGGGCGACGACGTTCACTCCCGTCGTGGCGTTGGGGACGTAGACCAGATCGTCCGGATCGGCGCCCACCTCTTGCCCCAGCGCGCGCCGGGCCGTGCGCAACAGTTCGCCGGAACGCCGGCCGAGGAACTCCACGGGCTGCTGTTCCAGCTCCAGCTGCCAGCGCTGGTACGCCTCGAAGACCGGCCTCGGGCAGGCACCGAACGCACCGTGATTGAGAAAGATCACGCCGGGACGGAGGAGGAAGAGATCGCGCACAGCAGGGGTATTCCGAGATCCTGGGACCATCCCCTGCGGGCGAAATATCCGGCACGGGAACAGACGTTACGAGTGGGCAGAGATGCGCGCAGGAGAAAGCGTATCCCTTCCCCTACCTGTTCGACGAGACGCAGGAGGTGGCCAAAGCCCACGGGGCCACCCGCACTCCTGAGATCTTCCTCTTCGACGCCGCGCGCATGCTGCGCTATCACTATTTGCGCGACGCGATCGAGGCGGTGCTGACCGGCACGATGCCGGCGACGGCGGAGACGAAGCCCGTCGGATGCACCATCAAGTGGAAGTAAGGTAGCCCCCGCCCGACGCAGGGCCGTCCGGGCCTCCAGCCGTCGGCCCTGTGATGCGGATTGCCGCCTCCGTATTGCCCCGTTCACAGCCCATCGCGGCCGCATCGCGTACTATCGGAGCCAGCCAGTTCACTCCGAGACCGCGGTGCTGCAGGTCTCGTCCAGAGAGGAGGTGACCACGATGGCTAAGATCCTGACGCTGGTGGCAATCCTCACGCTGGTCCTGTCGGCCCAGGTGTTTGCCCGCGAGATGGAGGTCGAGAGCTGGGAGGTCCTCGCGGCGTATGCCCAGCCCGGTGTCGTGGCCGACGACGGGTCGGCCGAGGCCGGCCAGATCGAGCTCGAGGACCAGGGTTCCGAGAGCGCGGAGGGAGGGTTGGATGAAGGGTTCGACCGGCGCGCACTGTAGCGCATCCGACGAGGCAGGGCGCGGTGGGGGCGACCGTGCAGCAGGTTCGCCTCCACCGCAGGAATACCGGGCACGAGTTCAGGGTAGAGCATGAAACGAGATGGAGAGGTGAGGACGATGGCTGCGCTGTTCGAGGTCTGGCAGTCTCCGGGCGGAAAGCGATGGGAAGGCGAAGACCAGGAGGAAGGTCTCCTGGCCGCGGTACGATCGCGCCGGGCAGGCACCGTGACCGAGCTGGCCGAGGTCTTCACGCCGGAGGGGAAGCTTCACCTCCGCCGTCTC
>DASSGA010000126.1:0-7104 GCA_035693805.1 bacterium
GGAACGCTTCGCCTTTCGCGGCGGCGCGCACGGCCTGGACGAGGTCCTGCGCGGCCGCGCGCTTGAGCACGTAGCCCGCCGCGCCGGCCCGCAGGAGCTGGAACACGTAGGTTTCATCCTCGTGCATGGTGAGGGCCAGGACCTGCACCTCGGGATATTTGGTCTTGACGCGCTGGGTCGCTTCGATGCCATCCATCCCGGGCATGCTGATGTCCATGATCACGACCTGCGGGCGCAGGGAGGCGACGAGATCGAGGGCCTCCTGGCCGTCGCCCGCCTCGCCCACGACCTCGATGTCCTGTTCGCGGGCGAGAATCATCCGCACCCCCTCGCGGACGATGGCGTGGTCATCGGCGACGACGACCTTAATCCTGGCCATCCACGCCCACCTGGACCGGGATCACCGCTTCCACCCTCGTGCCCCCACCTTCCCGGGACTCCATCCGCAGTGTACCGCCGAGCAGCTCGGCGCGTTCCCGCATCCCCAGCAGACCCATCCCGCCCTCACGCCGGGTGGTGACGTGCGAGAGGTCGAAGCCGCGGCCGTCGTCCGTGATCGCCACCCGCACGTCCTGCGGAGTGACCGCGATCTCGACCCCCGCGCGATGGGCCTGAGCGTGTTTCAAGATGTTCGTGAGGGCCTCCTGCACGATGCGGAACACCGCGGTTTCGATGTATTGGGGCAGTCGTTCCTCGGCGCCGGTGATGCTCATCGTCACGTGCAGCCCCTGCGGCTCGACGTTCTCCTTGACGTACCAGCGCACGGCCGCGGCGAGGCCGAGGTCGTCCAGGATGGTGGGGCGCAGGTCGTAGATCATGCGGCGCAGCTCGGCCAGCGTGTCCTCGGCGATGCCGCGCAGCCTCGCCAGGCGTTCCGGCTCGATCCCCTGCTCGGCCTGCTGGGCCATCTCCAGGTTGAGGATGAGGGCGGTGAGGGCCTGGCCGGCCTCATCGTGCAGCTCGCGGGCGATGCGCCGCCGCTCGTCCTCCTGGGCGCTGATCAGCTTCTCGAGGAGTTTCCCGCGCAGGGCCTCCTTCTCCCTCAGCTCCTCGTACAATCGAGCACGCTCCGCGGCCAGGCCGATCTGGTCGCCGATCGCGGAGAGTGTGGCGAGCTCGCGCGGGGTCAGCGCCCGCCGCGACGGGAGCACGAGGTTCATCACGCCGATCAGGCCGCCGCCCGCGGTGCGCAGCGGCACCGTGGCGTGGCGCGGCTGGGCCCAGCCCGCCTTCTCCAGCCGCATGCACTCCACGAGGTTCACGGCCTGGGTCAGCGCCCCCTCGCGCAGCAGCTGCAGGCAGCGGCAGTCACCCCGCATCGGCGCCATCCCGTCCGCGGCGAGCTGCAGGGGCAGGTTCTCGGCGGCCGCGACACGGAACTCCGAGCCATCCCGCAGGAAGATCCAGCCGCTGTACAGCCGCATCATCGTCACGAGCTGGCCGAGCACCTCGCCCAACGCCCCGCGCGTATCCAGCGAGCGGTTCAGGGTTTCGGCCACGGTGCGCATCGTGACGAGTTCGCGCGTGCGCTGCCAGGCCCGCAGGATAATGCCCGTCCCGAAGGCGAGCGTGAAGAGGCCGGAAAAGGCGGCGCCGACCGGGGCCAGCGCGGGATGGGTGCGGAGGAAGGGGTAGTCGAGGGCGTGGATGCCGGTCAGGAGGAGGCCCCAGAACAGGAGGCGGCTGCTCTGGTTGAGGAGCCCGCCCTCCCGGCGGTAGAACAGTAAGGCGCTCACGATGAAACCTGCGGCGCCCCCCAGCGAGGCGACCGTCGCGGCCGCAAGCCAGGAGCTGGGTTGCAGCAGCGCCGCGAGGAGCGCCAGTGCGGCGGCCAGGGCGGCGCTCCACCACAGTGGCAAGAAGCTGTACACCATCGCCCACGCCGCGACGATGAAGAACAGGTGCCGCAGTGCGTACCAGGCCGGCGCGGCGCCGATCGCCAGGACCGCTTCCGTGAAGACGTGCGCTGCGAAGAAGGCGTAGGCGAGCGACCACCAGCCGAAGAGCCGCTCGCGGCCGTCCAGGTACCGGAGGAGGAGGAAGAGGGCGACGACGAGATGGATGCCCACGCCCACCGTGAGCGCGGCGACGAGAGGACTCATCGGAAGGCCCATTCGCGTCGCGGGCAGGTGACTCCTGGACGGGGTATGATAGAGGAAGATTGATGAAACGGATCGCGGTCCTCACGAGCGGCGGCGATGCGCCGGGGATGAACGCAGCGATCCGCGCCGTCGTGCGGACCGGCGTGGCGCGGGGATGGGACGTGTACGGCGTGCGCCTGGGCTACGCCGGGCTGATCGCCGGAGAGCTCTTCCCGCTGTCCGCGCGCGACGTCGGCGGGATCATGCAGCAGGCCGGCACGGTCCTGCGCAGCGCGCGAGCCCCCGAGTTCACGCAGGAATCCGGTCGGCGACAGGCCCTCGACGTACTCGAGCGCACGGGCGTCGACGCCCTGGTCGTCATCGGCGGCAGCGGCACCCAGGCCGGCGCTGCCGAGCTCTCCCGGATGGGTTACCCCGTGGTAGGCGTCGCTTCGACCATCGACAACGATCTCTACGGCACCGAGATGAGCATCGGCGTCGACACGGCGCTGAACATCGCCCTCGAGGCGATCGACCGGCTGAAGGCGACGGCCTCCGCGCTGCAGCGGGCGTTTCTCATCGAGGTCATGGGCCGCGACTGCGGCTACCTCGCCCTCATGGCCGCCCTGGCCGGCGGGGCCGAGGCGGTGGTCATCCCCGAGTTCGAGACCGATCCTGAAGCATTGATCGACGATTTCCGGGCGGCCTACGAGCGGGGCAAGGCGCACAGCATCGTCGTCGTCGCGGAAGGCGCGCGCTTCGACGCGGAACGCCTCGTGCACTACTTTCACGAGCACCGCGACCGCATCGGGTTCGTCGTCCGGGCGACCACCCTCGGCCACGTGCAGCGCGGGGGCATTCCCACGGCCTTCGACCGCATCCTGGCGAGCCGGCTGGGCGCCGGCGCGGTGGGGGAGCTCGCGGCCGGGCGGGCCGGCGTGATGATGGGTCTGACGCGCGGTGAGATCACGGGGACCCCACTGGATGTCGTCGCTGCGAGCCGCAAGACGCTGGATCCCCGGCTGCTGGAACTGGCAAGGGTGCTGGCGACATGATGCTTGAGCGCGCCCATCCCTCGGAGCTGAGGCGGGCATGAACGACGAGGGCAAGGCGGTGCTGCGGGCAGTCCGCTGGGTGGCCCTGATCTCGGCGGTGACGGTGGGGACCGTGCTCGTGGTCCTGCTCGTCTACATCGCGTATATCTACCGTCTCTGGACGCACGCGATGCAGGCCGAGGGCGCGCCCGGCGCCCCGCCGCCGTAACCTAGATCCGCTGCATCGGGCCTTCGGCCCGCTTCAGCAGGACCGCGTTCGTGGCGACGATGATCGACGACGCCGACATCAGTAACGCCGACCACTCCGGCCGCAGCATGATCCCGTAGGCAGGGTACAGGGCCCCCGCGGCCACGGGGATGGCCAGGACGTTGTAGATCGAGGCCCAGAACAGGTTCTGGCGCATCTTGCGCACGGTCGCCTTCGAGAGAAAGACGGCACGCAGGACGTCGGCCGGATCGGAACGCATCAGCACGACATCGGCCGTCTCGACCGCCACGTCGGTCCCCGCGCCGATGGCGATCCCGATGTCGGCCTCGGCCAGCGCCGGAGCGTCGTTCACCCCGTCACCGACCATCGCCACGAACTGGCCCTCCTGCTGCAGACGGCGGACGTAGTCCGCCTTCTGCTCGGGGAGGACCTCCGCAAACACCCGGCCGATTCCGAGATCCTTCGCCACGGCCTCCGCCGTCTGGCGGTTGTCGCCGGTGATCATCGCCACGTCGATGCCAAGCGTCCGCAGCCCCGCGACTGCTCGAGCCGACGTATCCCGCACGGGGTCTGCCGCGGCGGCAATGCCGGCGACCGAGCCGTCTGTGGCGACGATCATCAGGGTCTTGCCCTCGGCGAGCAGCCTGTCCAACGCCGACTGTACGGTGGCAAGATCGATTCCCCGGTCGCGCATCAGCCGGGCTGTTCCCACCAGCACGCGGCAGCCCTCGATCGTCGCCTGCACGCCGTGCCCGGTCAGGTTCTCGAACGCGGTGACCTGCTGTTCGATGCGCAGTCCCCGGCGCTCGGCCTCCTCCGACACCGCCGTGCTCAGCGGGTGACCTGATCGCTGCTCCGCCGCCGCGGCCAGGCGGATGACCTCATCGGCCGGGACGCGGCCCGCGCCGACGACGTCGATGATGCGCGGCCGTCCTTCGGTGAGCGTGCCGGTCTTATCGAAGACGACCGCCGTGATGCGTGAGAGCTGCTCGAGCGTGGCGGCGTTCTTGATGAGGATGTTGTGCCGGGCGCCGATGCCCGTGCCCACCGCGACCGCCGTGGGCGTCGCCAGTCCGAGGGCGTCGGGACAGGCGATGACCACCGCGGAGATCGCAAAGGTCAGGGCGAGCAGCACCGTCTCCCGGGCGAGGCCGTACCACACGACGAAGGTGAGCACGCCGGCACCGACGGCGAGCACGACGAGGTACTGCGCCCAGCGATCCGCAATACGCTGCCCCGGCGCCTTGCTGGCCTGCGCCTCCTCGACCAGCTTGACGATCTGCGCGAGCGCGGTGTCTTCGCCGACCTTCGTGGCCCGGAAGCGGATCGACCCGGATTGGTTGATGGTGCCGCCTGTGACGACATCGCCGGGACGTTTGGGGACCGGGATCGATTCCCCCGTCACGAGGGCTTCGTCGATCGCCGTCTCACCTTCGGTCACTTCGCCGTCCACCGGGATCCGGTCGCCGGGCCGAAGCTCAATGATCTCTCCCGCCCGCACCTCGGCGGTCGGTATCTCGACGACCGCGCCGTCTCGCACGACACGGGCCCGCGGGGGCACGAGGTTGAACAGCGCCTGCAGAGCGTCCGACGTGCCGCGCCGGCTGCGCATCTCCATCCAGTGGCCGAACAGGACGAAGGTGACGAGCATCGCCGCGGCTTCGTAGAACGTCTCGCCGCCTCCGAGGAGGGTGATCGCCACGCTGAAGCCGTAGGCCGCGAGCACGCCGGTACTGATCAGGACCGACATATTGAGGGCGCGGCGCCGCAGCGAGCGGTACGCCCCGGTGATGAAGATCGATCCGCTCCAGAACACCACCGGCGTCGTGAGCACGAAGAGGATCCAGCTCACCGGAATCGGTGCAGGCAGGCGGATCCGGATCACGTTCATCCCGATCGGGGAGTAGAGAACAGCCGGAACGGTCAGGGCGAGGGACCACCAGAACCGGCGGCGCATGTCGGCTTCCATGTGGCGCGCCATGCGCGGGTCGGCCATCTGGGCGTCGTGGTCATGGGCTTCCCCGACCCCGTGCGCCGTCTCGTGGTGCGCGTGCTCCTCGACGCGGTGTGCCAGATCATACTCGAACTGCTTGGCCTCGAACTCACACCCGCACGTCGTGCCGAGCACTGCGGCGGTGCAGGACAGGCACTCCTCGCCGCACGGGCACGGCACCGCGGCGCCATGCGGAGTGTGCGCGGGGGAGGCGCCCGGAGTTGGGGCCGCGTGGTGGTCGTGCGTGTGCTCGTCGCTCATGCCGGTAGGCGATGGCGGTCGATCCAGAAGCCCCAAGGAACGAAGAGCCATCCGGCCAGTCCCACCGTCGCCAGGGAAGCGGTGTTCGGCGGGGGCGGGCCGACAACGCTGGCCACGTACACGATTAGAAGGAACAGGATGAGCGCCCACAGGGCCAGGTTCCCGACGCGGTCCCTCGGCGCGGTCGCCCGGGTGTAGAGGAACACGCCCAGGGCCAGCAGGATCGCTTCCAGCGCGATGGTCGCGGCGGGGATGTTCCACAACCCTAGGCCGACCCGCACACCCCCAGGGAAGATGGGGAGGTCGGGTCGGTGGACAAAGAGGTCGAGCAGCCAGTGGCTCACGACGACCCCACCCACGACCCATCCGGCCGCCCGAGACTTCGTGGCCGCGCCATAGACCACCCCCAAGGCGGCTCCCCAGGCGATGAGGGCGGCAAGACTGTGGGAGATGGGGTAGTGGACGAAATCGATTGGGTTCATCGCGGTGATCCCCGGCGTGAACGCGACCCGTTCCACCCCCGCGAGCAGCAGGATGGGCCAGAGGAGGTCAGCCCATTGCGCGGCCAGGATGAGCACGCCCAATCCTACCCGCGGGGCAGCGCGCTTCGCGCCAAAGGCAACACCATAGTGGCCCAGGAACATGGTCGGCCTCCGTTCGTCTCCTGCGGCGGTCGAGGTATGTTGCATTTGACTACGCGAGACGGAGAGCAGGGGCCTGCATCGCGGGACGGCGAAATGAGCCCCGTGCCCCCGGCGGACGTTGTCATCATCGGTGGAGGGGTGATCGGGGCCAGCACGGCGTTCCATCTCGGGCGCCGCAAGGCCGGCCGGGTTATCCTCGTCGAGCGGGATACCGTCGGCTCGGGTCCGACGGCGAAGACCATCGGCATCATCCGGCTGCACTACTCCTACGAGCCGCTCGTCCGGTTGGCCATTCGCGGTCTGGAGATGTTCAGCCATTTCGAAGCGCTGACCGGCGCGACCGCCGATTTCACGCGGATGGGGTTCCTCCTGCTAGCCACATCCGACCAACTCCACGCCGTGGAGGAGAATGCCGTCATCCAGCAGCGCCTGGGCGTCCGGACCTCGATCCTGTCCCGCGCCGAGATCGCGCGGCTGGATGCCCGCCTGCATCTAGACGACGTGGGCGGCGCCGCGTACGAACCGGATTCCGGATACGCCGACGGCTATGCGACGACCGTGGGCTTCGCCTCCGCGGCCCGGCGCCTGGGGGTGGAGATCTGGGAAGGCACGCCCGCGGAGCGCCTCGTGGTGGACGGCGGAACCGTGCGCGCCGTCGTTACCTCGCGCGGCGTGATCGCCACCCCGCGCGTCCTGGTGGCCTCGGGTGCCTGGACCCCCGCGCTCATGGCCACGGCCGGGGTCGCGGTCCCGATCCAGGCCTCGCGGCAGCAGGTCGTGCATCTCGAGCCCCCCCGATCCTTCGGGCGCCTCGACGTCGAGATCGAGGATATGACCCAGGGATTCTACGCCCGGCCTGAAT
>DASSGA010000127.1:0-4658 GCA_035693805.1 bacterium
ATTCGGCCGGCGCCTGATCGCCCCCGTCCTTCGGGCGGCCCCAGAATGCCATCGATCGGCGACAGCCTGCGCCAGCGGCGCGAGCAGCTTGGCCTGACGCTGGAAGAGGCCGAGCGGGTCACGCGCATCCGCAGCCAGTACTTGGAGGCTTTGGAGCGCGACGACCTCGACGCGATTCCTTCCCCCGTCCAGGCCCGCGGCTTTCTCAAGAACTACTCCGACTACCTTGGGCTGCGCACCGAAGAGGTTCTTCGGCAGTACACCGAGCAGAAGGGCGCGGCTCGCAAGACCATCCCTTTGCTTCGAACGCAGCCGCGCCGCGATGGCGCCGCCCCGCCGCGGCCCATCCGGCGGCGATGGTTCTCGATGGACCTCGTCGTGGCCGCGGTTATCAGCCTGGGGATCCTGGCCCTGCTCGTGTGGGGCGCGGGCCGGTTGATGGCCTCCCTCAGGGAGCGAACCGAGCAGGCGCAGGAGTCCTCCGGCTTCCTGATCGCCACGACCACCGCCTCTCCGACGGCCTCGGCCACCGCCATCCCAGACGAGCCCGTTCCCGCTGCGGCTATCGAAACCTCCGAGCCGTCGCCCACCTCGACTCTGCCGCCGTTGCCTCTGCCTTCCGGGCGCGTGACGTTGCGGCTGATCGCTCAACAGCGAACGTGGATCCGCGTCCTGATTGACGGCCGGCAGCAGTTTCAGGGGCGATTGCTGGCCGGGGACGTCCTCGACTATGCTGCGGATCGGTTGATCGAAGTCTCGACAGGAAACGGAGCGGCCGTGCGCGTTCTGTGGAACGGACAGGACACCGGATTGATGGGAGCGCTGGACGAAGTCGTCACACGGTTGTGGACGTCGGTGGCTGTGTTGACGCCCACGCCCACGATCACGCCGACAGTTTCCGCCAGCCCGCCGCCAACCGCGACGCCGCCTGCCTCGCCGACGGCGCCGGGGGGTCCGGGATGAGCAGCCCTCGAGTCCATCTGGTTTCCCTCGGCTGCGCCAAGAACACCGTCGACTCGCAGTCGATGCTGGCCTTGCTCGACCGGGCCGGATATTCCGCCGTTGAGCGGGCCCAGACGGCTGACGTCCTGATCGTCAACACCTGCGGTTTCATCGCACCCGCCCGCGACGAGTCGATGTCCGTGCTGCGCGACCTGGCGGCGAACAAGCGGCAGGGGCAGCTTCTGATCGCCGCCGGGTGCTTGAGCCAGCGCTACGGCGCGCAGGTCGTCCGGGAGGTGCCCGGCGTGGACGGCCTGCTCGGCACTCGCAACTGGCGCGAGATCGTCGGCCTGATCACGTCCCTGCGGAAGGACGGCGCGCCCGGCCCGCGCTATGGACTTCCCGAATCCGCCGACGTGGGCCGGGACGACGCCGGTGTGCACCGGTCCGCGGTTCAGGGCGCTTCGGCCTACTTGAAGATCGCCGATGGATGCCGCCGCCCGTGCGCGTTTTGTGCCATTCCCATGATCAAAGGCACGGCGGTCAGCCGTCCGCCGGAGGCGATCCTGGCCGAAGCGCGCAACCTGGAGGCGCTGGGAGTCCGAGAGCTGATCCTCATCGCTCAGGACACCACGGATTACGGGCATGATCTGGGGATGCGAGACGGTCTGGCGCACCTGTTGGAGCAACTGGTAGAAGCCGTGCCGGGCGTGGACTGGATTCGGATCCTGTACGCGTATCCCGGCGCGGTGACGCCGCGGCTGATCGACGTGATGGCGGGGCATTCGCAGATCCTGCCCTATCTCGACATGCCGCTGCAGCACGCCCATCCGGCGGTCCTGCGGCGAATGCGCCGCCCGGCGAACATGGGATGGGTCACGTCGACGCTGGCCCGCATGCGGGAACGCATGCCCGGCCTGGCTCTGCGCACGACGTTCATCGTCGGCTACCCGGGGGAGACGGAGGCTGAATTCCGCTCGCTGCTGGCCTTCGTCGAGGCGACCCGTTTCGACCGGGTCGGTGTCTTCACATTCTCCTTCGAGGAGGGAACGGCCAGCGAGCCGCTGGGCGATCCCGTGCCTGCGGAGGTCAAGGAAGAACGCCGCCGCCGGTTGATGAGCCTGCAGCAGCGCATCTCTCTCGAACGCAACCAGGCCTTCGTCGGCAAGACGTTGCCGGTGCTCATCGAGGGCCGGGCGGAGGGCCTGAGCGTGGGCCGCTCGTACCGCGACGCGCCGGAAATCGACGGGCTGGTGATGGTCGAGGGCGATCTGCCACAAGGGGAAATCGTGCCGGTGCGGATCTCAGGCGCCCTTGCCTACGATCTCACCGCCGTTGTCGAAGTGCAGAAACCCATCGTCCTGCTCCCCGCGCGCTGACCAGACCTTCCGTATCTACTCCTAATACCCGTCCGTCGACTCGCATCATAGCCTTGAGGAGCTGCGGGCAAATGCCAAACCAGGTTTGGCCCATATGGCGCACCTTCTATGAGCGAGCCGTGGACCAAACCTGGTTTGGGTTTCAGGGGCTGCGGCGGGGCCGGGAAACGGCCCGGAGTCCGCGCCCGCGTACCGAGTGATTTGTCCAAAGCTGCGGCCGTCGGCGGTCATGACCATGAGACAACTGTAGCCGGGAAAGCGGTATGGGGACGAGAATCAAAAAGGCGGCAGGGGCCGGAGGGCACCCGCCGCCTTTCTTGCCACGATGGCTACGAGCGGTCGTCGACTTGCGGCGGCGGCTTGCGCTCTTCGACCTCGCGCCATTCGCCGTCGACCACCGAGCGCAGCGCGTCGCGATGCTCCTGGACCACGTCGGCCGGGCACAGCTCGACGAAAAGCACACTGCCCAGCCAGATCACGGCCGCATCGTCGATGGGCGTCGGCGCCAGGTCGGGCACGACGAGGTACAGCAGCGATCCGACGGGAAGCAGCTTGACGAGGGGCGAGACGCGCCGGTCGCGCAGCAAGCGCACAATGAGCTTCAGGTTCATCCCGATGTCCTGGAAGAACCCTCCCGATCGCGGCACCAGACTGCGCTTCGGCTTGTCGCTCATGCGAAACCTCCGTCCTGCACTGCAGGCATTATACCCGCCGCCTTCCTTGCCTCGACGACGTCAGGCTGACAATTTCCGTCCGGGGCGCCAGGGCGGGCTCGCGAGCCGACCCTGCAGCGACAACCTTGATCGCCCGGGATCGCTATGTTAGGATAACAGAACGGTGGATTCCGCGGCTCTTCCCCCGAGCATCGAAGCCTCACCCCCGACCGATCGCCTGCAGCGGCCCCTGCGCGACCTGCGCATTTCCGTGACCGACCGCTGCAACTTTCGCTGCGTCTACTGCATGCCGAAGGAGATCTTCGGGCGCGATTATCAGTTCCTGGAACGCGCCGAGCTGCTCACCTTCGAAGAGATCACGCGCCTGGCAAAGCTGTTCGCGCAGCTGGGCGTGGTCAAGGTCCGGCTCACCGGCGGCGAGCCCCTTGTCCGCCGCGACCTGGACCGGCTGGTGGCCATGCTGGCCCAGCTGCCCGGCCTGGATCTGACGCTGACCACCAACGGTGCGCTGCTGGCGGAGAAGGCCGAGATGTTGCGCCGAGCCGGCCTGCGGCGGGTGACCGTCAGCCTGGATGCGTTGGACGACCCGACCTTCATGGCCATGAACGACGTCGATTTTCCGGTGGCTCGCGTCCTCGACGGCATCCGGGCAGCGGAACAGTTCGGGCTGGCGCCGGTCAAAGTCAACATGGTGGTCAAACGCGGCGTCAACGAACACGGCATCGTGCCGATGGCCGAGCACTTCCGAGGCACGGGCACGGTGGTGCGGTTCATCGAGTATATGGACGTCGGTCACAGCAACGGTTGGCGGCTGGACGACGTCGTCCCGGCGGACGAGGTCCTGCAGCGAATCGGGTCCGTCTTCCCTGTGGAGCCGATCCCGCCGAATTACCCGGGCGAGGTCGCCAACCGCTATCGCTATCTCGATGGGGCGGGTGAGATCGGGGTCATCGCCTCGGTCACGCGCCCGTTCTGCCGCGGCTGCACTCGAGCCCGGCTCTCCGCCGACGGGTTCCTGTACACCTGCCTGTTCGGCACGCAGGGCCATGATCTGCGCAGCCTGGTGCGCAGAGACCTCAGCGATGGGGCCATCCTGGATCGGCTGGCCGGCATCTGGCGTGAGCGCACCGATCGTTATTCGGAGATACGCACCTCGCAGACGGCCGAACTGCCGAAGGTGGAGATGTCGTACATCGGCGGATGAGCGCCCGACCAGCGTAGGACTTCCGTGGATTGACACCCTCCAGCCCCGGTCGTATACTGGGGAAGCTCATCGGAGGTTGAGCGACCTATGAGCGTGCGAGCATCACAGGGTCAGATCCCGTAGAGGCACGAAGCGCCCGCGCTGCGTGCCTTTTTGTTTTGAATCCGTACCCCAAGGAGAGGCCATGGACTACGGAATGATCGGGAAGATAGAAAAAGCCAAGCGGTACGCCGAACAGCGCAACCGGATTCACGTGGAGGCTTTTCGGGCGACCTTTGACGGGGACAACAACCCCCACTCGGTCGAGTACCGCGAGGGGCAGTGGAAATGCGACTGCGACTTCTTCCTGAGCCGTGCCGTGTGCAGCCATACGATGGCCCTGGAGCGCATCCTGGCGGGTATGCTTCCGGCGGACGTCGCTGTAGCCTGACCATCTCGCGCAAGACGAACGGGCGCGGG
>DASSGA010000128.1:0-9161 GCA_035693805.1 bacterium
CCGCCATCTCATGCGCCTCCTCCAGCACGAAAGCCTCCATCACGGGATCCTGGCCTTCTACGCCAGGATCGCCGACCTCCCGCTTCCTCCAAGCTGGCGAGCCTGGTCGCTCGAATAGGCGTTTGGCCCTTGACACAGGGGCTCTCCCCGTGGCAGATTGACATTGGTCAGTTGTTGGACCAATGGACCAATCCTGACCCGGTGGGTCAAGAATCACCACACCCTCGTCTGCGGTTATCAGCGAACTCGAGCCCGTTCGGCGGACCAAGGTCTACGAAGAGGTCGCCGAACGGATCCGCCGCCTCATCGTCGACGGCCGTCTTCATGCCGGCGACAGGCTGCCCCCGGAACGTGAGTTAGCCGAGCGGTTCGGCGTCAGCCGGACCTCAGTTCGCGACGCCATCCGTGTCCTCGAGCTGATCGGCCTGCTCGAGCCCCGCCAGGGGGACGGCACCGTCGTCCGCGACCTGAGTCCCGATGCGCTTGCTCAGCCGCTGGCCTCCATCCTGATCCACAATCAGGCGCTGCTCGCCGAGTTATTGGACGTGCGCAAGATGTTCGAGCCCCCGCTGGCCGCGCGCGCCGCAACCCTCGCCACCGCGGACGATATCGCCCGGCTCGAGGACATCTACGCCCGCCAGGCGGAGAAGGTGGGGCAAGGCGAGGTCGCCATCGGCGAGGACTCGGAGTTCCACTACTCGATCGCGAAGATGACCCGCAACCGTGTGGCGCTCAAGGTCCTCGACGTGCTGATGGACCTCCTGCAGGAAAGCCGCGAGCGATCCCTGCAGGTGCCCGGCCGTATCCAGCGCTCGCTCGCCGGTCACCGCCGCATCCTGAACGCGATCAAGCGGCGAGATCCGAGATCGGCCGAGAGCGCGATGCGCCAGCACCTGGCCGAGATCGAGAACGTGCTATTGAGGTCACACCCGGAGGCGTAAGATGGGACGACTCTATGCGGTGGAGATCGTCTACCGCGGGATCTTCCAGAAGAACCTGGCCAAGAACATCAGCCGGGGGATCGCGCTGGCCGCCAGGCACGCCGGCAAGATGGGCATCTCCTTCGGCCGGTACGGCGACAGCCCCGAGCGCAACGGGATCCCCGCGAAGAGCTTCGCGGCGATCGGGACCGATGAGGAAACGCTACAGGAGGGGATGGCGAAGTACGAGCCCAAGGAGGTCGACGTCTCGATCGCGGTCGACGACACGCTGCTCAAGGGCGTGGAGTCGTGGGCCTGGTACGGCCTGCAGCCGATCAACCGCCTCCTGCGCCCCGGGGGGACGCTCATCGTCACCTCGATGAACGACGCCGAGGCCCTCATCCCGATGGCGCACCGGAAGGAGACCCCCTACCGGCTGGCCATCCTCAAGGGGACGCCGAGCTTCTCCGGGCTGTGGGTCTACAAGGACGACCACACCGATGTGCGCGTCCTCGGCGCGATCGCCAAAGTGCTGCCGGATCTGTTCACCATCGACGACGTGGAGAAGGCGATCCTCGAGGAGTGGTCGGCGCCGCTGAAGGTGACCTCGGCGCGCAAGGCGCACGAGCGCATCACGACCCGGGTGGTCTCGCCCGGCGAGGGGAACCTCGAGAAGACCTTTGAGTTCGAGCTGCCGAAGTGGCACGAGATGCGCGAGGGCGTCTCGATTCCGTCGATCGCGCGCGGCGCGGCGATGACCGATCCGGCCACGCAGCAGACCGGCGGCTACCGCCCGGTCCGCAACCCGACCTTCAAGAAGTACACCACCCGCACGATGCGCCCGGTCGTGAACTTCGATACCTGCGTGAAGTGCACGCTGTGCTGGCTGCAGTGCCCCGACTCCTGCTTCGACGTCACGCCCGACGCGCTTTACGACGCGAACATGGAGGCGTGCTGCGGCTGCGGGGTGTGCGAGGCGGTCTGCCCGGTGGAGAACTGCGTGACGATGGTCAACGAGACCGCGTTCACGGACAACGCCAGCCAGTGGGAGATGTGGAAGAAGGACAAGCCCGCGTACGCGGCCTGGCTGCAGGAGAAGATCCAGCACAAGCCCGAGCGGTCGCACGGCTTCCGTTACCGCGGGCAGTACGAGGAGCAGCTGCCGCCGATGATGGAGATCGCGGGCGGCGCCGGGCCCGAGGACGAGTCGGACAAGGAGGGGTAGGGCATGGCTCAGGCCGTCGAGAAGGTTGCGACCTCACCGAAAGAGCATGACGCCCTGATCAGCGGCAGCGAGGCGATCGCCGTCGCCTGCAAGCTCGCCGACGTGGACGTGATCACCGCCTATCCGATCCGCCCCTACGACACGGTGATGCAGTACGTCGCGAAGCTCGTCAGTAACGGCGAGCTGGACTGCGAGTATATCGTCGCGGAGAGCGAGCATTCCCAGTTCGAGATCGTCAAGCACGCCTCCGCCGCCGGCGCGCGCGTCTTCTGCGGCAGCAGCGGGGTGGGTTGGATGTACGCGTTCGAGGCGCTCACCGTCACCCCGGCGCTGCGCATCCCGATGGTGGCGATGGTCGGCAACCGCGCGCTGGACGACCCCGGGGCGTTCGGGGTCGAGCACAACGACGCCCTCGCCGTCCGCGACCTCGGCTGGCAGCTGGTCTGGGTGGACAACGCCCAGGAAGCCCTCGACACGGCGCTCATCGCCTATCGGGTGGCCGAGGACCGGCGGGTCTTCCTGCCCTGCGCCATCGCCTGCGACGGGGCGTTCCTCACGCACTCCCAGTCGCAGGTGAAGATCCCGCCGCAGGAGTGGGTGAACCGCTTTCTGCCGCCCTACAACCGCGGCGACCTGCTGCTGCATCCCGACAACCCGATCACGGTCGCCCCGCAGGTCAACGAAGACTGGCTGATGGAGATCCGCAAGCACAACGATGAGGCGATGAAGCGCTCGAAGACGGTGATCCGGGAGGCCTACGCCCAATTCGCCAGGATCTTCGGTCGCGACTACGGCAACCCGTTCTTCGAGGAGTATCAGACCCAGGACGCGGACGTCGTCCTCGTCGGGATGGGCACGCTGTCGATGCCGGTGAAGGTCGCCATCCGGCGCATGCGAGCGGAGGGGAAGAAGGTCGGCTTCGTGCGCATCCGCTGGTTCCGACCGTTCGCCGCGGAGGAGCTGGCCGCGACACTGGGACGGTTCAAGGCCGTGGGAGTGATCGATCGCGACTTCTCCTTCGGCTCCCCGTACACCAGCGGTGTTGTGGCGACGGAGGTTCGCGCGGCGCTGTACCCGACGGAGAAGCGGCCGCCGGTGCTTGGGTTCATATGTGGGCTCGGCGGACGGGAAGTCACCGTGCCTGACGTGCAGCGCATGTCAGACATGCTCCTGTCAGCGGTTGCTGGGAAGACGCAACCGCTTACGACGTGGATAGGAATTCGCGAATAGCGGAGGGGACGACGATGGCGGACGCGATCGAGACCACGCTCCCGACGCAGCAGCTCGAGGCCATGAAGGGGGTCAAGAAGGTCCCCCTCGAGGAGTTCTTCACCTCCGGCCACCGCACGTGCCAGGGCTGCGAGTCGGCGCTCGTCATGAAGCTGATGGTGAAGGCGGCCGGGCCGCGCACGATCGTGCTCGGCAGCACGGGCTGCATGTACGTGGCCAACACGACCTACTACAGCACGTCGTGGGTCGTGCCGTGGATGCACACGCAGCTCGGGAGCTCCGGGTCCGCGGGCATGGGCACCGCGGCCGCGCTCAAGGTGCTGATGCGCAAGGGGAAGATGAAGGAGGAGCCGATCAACGTCATCGCCTTCTGCGGCGACGGGGGCGGGGCAGACATGGGCCTCTCCGCGATCTCGGCGGCCCTGACCCATCCCCAGTACAACTTCCTCATCCTCCTCTACGACAACGAGTCGTACGCGAACACCGATATCCAGCTCTCGGGGTTGACGCCGTTCGGCGCGCATACCACGTTCAGCCCGCCCGGCAAGGCCAAGCGCATCATGCACCGCCGGTGGAAGAAGAACGTCGCCGGCATGCTGGCCGCGGGACACCCGGAGTGCCGGTACGTGGCCACCGTCGACGCCTCCTACGCCGTGGAGATGATGAACCGCGTGCGGAAGGCGCTCACGATCGGCGGTCCGACGTTCATCCATTCCCTCGATCCCTGCCCCAAGGGCTGGGACTACGATCCGATGCTGTCCCACGAGCTCGGCGAGCTCGCCGTGGACGCCGGCGTGTGGCCGCTCTATGAGGTGGAGAACGGGCTGCTCAAGCTCTACGGACGGACCAAGCAGATCGCCGAGAAGCGCGCCAGGCGCAAGCCGGTCCGGGACTTCCTGCTCAAGCAGGGCCGGTTCGCCCACTTCACCGACGACGACATCGACTACTTCCAGGCGAAGATCGACGAGATGTGGACGAAGTGGCTCATCCCTGGGGTGATCCCATTCCACACCGAGCTCGATCGCGATCAGCCGCCGGCCTAGACCCGAACACATCCGACGATCACCGGGCCTGCGTCCGTGAGTTCCCCTCACGGCGCAGGTCCGGACCATTTCTGGAGTCGCGAGGTCAACATTTCGTATCGCGGCCCGTGAAGGCATCGTGACGCGACTGTGGTACAGGCGTAGGTACACGCATGGAGAGATGGGACCAGACGACTCCAGGAGGTGAGCGTATGACAAGGTGGCAGGGCACAAGAGTGGCGGCAGCGGCGCTCCTGGTGCTGCTGCTCGTCGCCGTTGTTCCGGCGGCGAGCGCGCCCGGCTTCACGCCCCGCCGGCCGATCGAGTGGAGCATCCCGGCCGGGACTGGAGGCGGGGCGGATCAGCAGGCGCGCTTCATGGCCCCGCTGATCGCCAAGTACAACCTCTCGCCGCAGCCGGTCATCCCCGTCAACCGCGCGGCAGGCGCCGGCGCCCAGGCCTTTCTTTGGATGATCGACAAGGCCGGCGATCCGCACACCATCCTGATCACGCTGGATAACCTGTTCGCCACGCCGGAGGCACAGCTGATCCGCCGCCGCGACGGCGGGCGCTTCACCTGGCGAGACCTCACGCCGATCGCGCGCCTGCTGCTCGACAACTTCGTCGTCACGGTCAACGCCGATTCGCCGTGGAAGACGCTGGCCGACTTCGAGAAAGCGGCCAAGGCGGCCCCGAAGGGCAGCATCAAGATGGCCGGCACCGGCTCCAAGCAGGAAGACGAGATCATCATGGTCCTGCTCGAGCAGGCCTGGGGTGTGGACTTCACCTACGTGCCCTTCGCCGGCGGCGGCGCCGTCGCGGCGGCCGTGGTGGGGAAGCAGGTCGACTTCACGGTGAACAACCCGCTCGAGATGGTCGGCCACTGGGAGGGCAACCGCGTGCGCCCGCTGGCCATCTTTGCCTCCGAGCGCGTCGCCTTCAGCAAGTGGAAGGACATCCCCACGGTCAAGGAGCTCGGCTACCCGATCGAGTACCAGATGCTCCGCGGGGTCTTCGGCACCGCCAACATGCCGCCTGAGGCCGTGGCGTTCTACCGGGACGTCTTTCAGAAGCTCCTGGACACGCCCGAGATGGCCGACTTCATCGAGCGCGGCGCGTTCACGAAGGCCTGGCTGACCGGCCCCGAGTTCGTCCGCTGGCTCGAACAGAAGGACGCGACGGTCCGCGGCCTCATGAAGAAGGGTGGGCTGTCCGCCCCATGAGGTGCGGATGAGATGCGAAGGGCGGATACGGCGGTCGCCGCGGTCCTCTTTATCGGAGCGCTCGTCCTGATTCGCGAGTCGCTCCGCCTGCCGGTGTCCTGGACCAGCATCGGCCCCGGCGCAGGGTTCGTTCCCTTCTGGTTGAGCGTGGGCGTGGCAATTCAGGGCGCGCTCATCCTCGTCCGCAGTCTGCGCGTGCCCGCCCCGTCGGGGCGGGCCGCGCCCTTCGTCGAGCGGCGATCGTTCAAGCCGCTGCTCATCGCGTTCCTCCCGATGGCCGCGGTGATCGCCGCGATCGACTACCTGGGACTCTACCTCGGCGGGGCGGTGTACCTCGCGGGGTACATGGTCTTCGTCGGCCGCCACCACTGGGTGACGGTCATCCTGGTCACGATCTTGCTGCCGCTCGCGCTGTTCTTCATCTTCGAGCGCTGGTTCCTGCTGCCGATGCCCAAGGGGCTGCTGCTCGAATACCTGCTCTACGGCCGATAACCGATGGAGCTGCTTTCGGTCTTCGACAACCTGCTCTACGGGCTCGGGGTCGCGATGACACCGGCCAACCTGACCGTGGCGCTCGCCGGGCTCATCCTGGGGACCGCGATCGGCGTGCTGCCGGGTCTGGGGGGGACCAACGGCGTCGCGCTCCTGCTGCCGCTGACGTTCCACCTCACGCCCACCGCCGCGATCATCCTGCTGGCCTCGGTGTACTGGGGGGCGCTGTTCGGCGGTGCGATCACGTCGATCCTGTTCAACATCCCGGGCGAGCCGTGGTCGGTGGCAACGACGTTCGACGGCCACCCCCTGGCCCAGCAGGGCAAGCCGGGCATCGCCCTCACTGCCGCCTTCACCTCGTCGTTCCTGGGCGCCGCGGTCGCGATCTTCCTGTTCACTTTCTTCGCGCCGCCGCTTGCGGAGTGGGCATTGAAGTTCGGGCCACCGGAGAACTTCGCCGTACTGCTGCTGGCCTTTGCCACGTTCACAGGACTCGGCGGAGGCGACCCCGCCAAGACCATCTTCATGACGCTGTTCGGATTGCTCCTCAGCACGGTGGGGTTCGACATCGTCAGCGGCGCGCCGCGGCTGAACTTCGGGTTCATCGAGCTGCAGAGCGGTGTGAACTTCATCGTGATCGCGATCGGTCTGTTCGGGCTCGGCGAGATCTTCCTGACCGTGGAAGAGGGCCTGCGCCTCCGCGGCGTGCCCGGCCGGGTCGGGTTCCGGGACCTGTGGGAGACGTGGAAGATGCTCCCGCGGTTTTGGGTGACGATCGTCCGCGGCACGATCCTGGGATTCTGGATCGGTGTGCTGCCCGGAACGGGCGCGACACCGGCGTCGTTCATGAGCTACGGGCTGGCCAAGCAGTTCAGCAAGCACCCGGAGCGCTTCGGGAAGGGGGAAGTGGAAGGGGTGGTTGCTCCCGAAGTCGCGGCACACGCCGCCGGCATCGGGGCGCTGCTCCCGATGATCACGCTGGGCATCCCGGGCTCGCCGACCGCCGCGGTGATGCTCGCCGGGTTCTTCATCTGGGGCCTGAACCCTGGGGCGCTGCTCTTCCAGACGCAGCGGGAGTTCGTCTGGGGGCTCATCGGCTCGATGTACATCACGAACGTGCTCGGTGTCCTCATCGTGCTCACGCTGGTGCCGCTCTTCGCGGCGATCAACCGCATCCCGTTCGGGATCCTCGCGCCGCTGATCGTCATCCTCTCGAGCATCGGGGCCTTCGCGGTCAACAACCAGGTGCTGGATCTGTGGATCATGCTCGGTTCGGGCGTCGCGGGTTACATCTTCCGCAAACTGAAGTATCCGCTCGCCCCGCTCGTCGTGGCCCTCGTGCTCGGGGACATGACCGAGCAGGCGCTGCGGCAGAGCCTGATCATGGGCCAGGGGTCCCCGGCGATCTTCATCACACGGCCGATCGCCCTGGTGTTCATGGCGGCGAGCCTGTTCCTGTTCCTGTTGCCGCTGATCCGTGGCCTGCGCAAGGGCCGCAGGCAGCCGCCGATCCCCCAGCCGGCCACGGCGGAATAGGCGGACTCGCTTCATTCGGCGAATACCTGGCCCCGATGCCCGTCGACTTCTGGCGAGCCGGGGTCGCCGGCCTGCCGCTCCTGTTCCTCCTGCTCGCGCTGCTGCGCTGGCGCTGGCCCGGCACACACGCCGGGATCGCTGCCCTCATCTCCACGGCCCTCCTCGCCCTGACTGCGTTTGAGCTGTCCCCGTCCGGGCTCGCCGTCGCCCTCGGGAGGGCCGTGATCCTCAGTCTTGACGTTCTCTTCATCATCTGGACTGCGCTCGTCCTGTACCAGTTCGTGGAACTCACCGGCGCGATCCGCGGGATCCGCGACGCCGTTGCGGCGCTCACGGAAGATCACATCCTGCAGCTGCTGATCATCGGCGTGGCCTTCACCTCGTTCCTCCAGGGCGTGCAGGGGTTCGGCGTCCCGGTGGCCGTCACGGCGCCACTGCTGCTGGGGCTGGGCTTCGCGCCGCTGGAGGCTGCCGCCGTCCCGCTGATCGGCCACTCCTGGGCGGTCACGACGGGGACCCTCGCGTCGGGATTGCAGGCCCTCCGCGCCGTCACGGGACTTCCGGTGCGGCCGCTGGCCGTCTGGGTCGGTATCCTGCTCGGGCTGGCGGGGATCCTCAGCTGCTTTGCCGTCGTCCATCTGCATGCGGGATGGCCCCCGATGCGGCGGGCGTTCGGCGCCATCCTCGCCGTGGGGTTGACCATGGCCGCCGTGCATCTGCTCGTCATCCTCGCCGGCAACTGGACGATCGCCGCTTCCGTGGCGAGCATGGTCGCGCTGGCGCTGGGCATCCAGCTGGCCCGCATCGCCCGCTCACGGGGGCACGGGCTCTTCGGTCTTCTCCCGGAGTGGCCGCCTCCGGAGGGCCGGCGGGAGCCGCCGCGGACGCCGCCGACCGACATCTCGTCCATGTCCTTTCACCTCGCGTTCCTGCCGTATTACCTGCTCATCGGTGTCGTCGCGGTCGCGACCTTCATCCCGCCTGTGAGCCGGATCGCTCATGCCGTCCGGATCAGCCTCACATCTCCTGCGACCGTGACCGGACTGGGCTGGGTCACGCCGGAGGCTTCCGCGGTCCTTCAGGTCAGCGGTCATCCCGGTGCGCTCATCCTCTATGCGGCTATGCTGACCGCCATCGCCTTCGGTCGGCTCGGCTACCACCCGCCGTGGCGGGCCCTGTGGCGTGGGACCGCGGAGCAGGCCGTCCCGACGACCGTGACCATCCTCGCGCTCGTCGGCGTGGCGATGGTCATGGTGTACAGTGGTATGACGTATCTCCTCGCGGCCGCGGCCGCGCGCTCCAGTGGTTGGCTCTTTCCCATCTTCTCTCCCTTCATCGGCCTGCTCGGCACGGTCGTCACGGGCAGCAACACCAACTCGAACGTGCTGTTCGGCGCACTCCAGCACGACGCGGCGCAGCTGCTGCGGATGGATCCGGTGCTCATGGCCGCCCTCCAGTCCGCGGGCGGAGCGCTCGGCTCGATGGTCGCCCCGGCCAAGGTGGTCCTCGCCAC
>DASSGA010000129.1:0-16367 GCA_035693805.1 bacterium
GTGGCGCCTGCCGAACTCTCCGCCAGGGCGCGGATGTCCACCCCATCCCGGGCCCGCCCGCGATCGCGGTCGATGCGCACGAGCGGGATCGTGCCGACGCGCATGGTCTTGCCCTCGTCCGCCGCCAGCCTGCGCAGCAGCCGCAACCGGTCATCCATCGTGGCCAGAGGGATGCGGCCGGGCAACCAGCCCTCCGTGTATTTCACGGCCCGACGCACCGAGGCGCGCGTTGTGCCGCCGTAGACGAGCGGCACGGGCCGCACGGGCTTGGGCTCGATAGAGATGTCTTCGAAGGAGAAGACTTTTCCCCGGTAGCTCACCCCGTTGCTGTTCCAGACGAGCCGCACGATCTCCGTCGTCTCGCGGAGGATGTCCTCCTTGTCCTCGATGCGGAACCCGGCAGCGGCAAACTCGGCCGGATTGCTGCCCAGGCCGACGCCGGCGACAACGCGACCGCCCGTGAGGAAACTCAGACTGGCGAAGTTCTGGGCGACTTTGAGGGGCCAGCGGATGGGAATGAGAACGGCGGTGCCCAGCTCGATCCGCTTCGTCACCGCGCCGACTGCCGCGAGCGTGATGAAGGGCTCGACGAAGGTAATGTTCGTCCCTTCCATGCCGTGCGGCTTCCAGATGATGTGATCACGGACCCAGACCGAATCAAAGCCCATCTCCTCGATGCGTCGGCTGGCCTCGATGATGTTCTCCATCGACGCGTACTCGCCGAAGTGGGGGACGAGCACACCAAACCTCACCGGCCACCTCCACCTGCCCCGCCGCCCGTGGGGCCCCCGTTGTCGTCGACGATGTGGAAATCGGGCCCGGGGGGGGCGTAGATCTCGATGACGCGCGCTACTGTGTCCCCACCGTTCCCGGCCCGGTGGCGGACCCCCGGCGGGATGAAGGCGACGTCGTTGGGGCCGAAGGTATGCCGTGTACCCTCGATCTCGACCGCGATGGTACCCTCGAGGACGATGTAGATGTTCTCGGATCGTTCATGGTAGTGCGTCGGTCCAGGCCCGGAATCGACCTTGATCTCGTTGATGTGCAGGTCGATGTGCCTGCTCCCCGCGAGCTCGGGGTCGACGAGCCTGATCGTCCGGCCTCGCTCCAACCGCATCGTCTTCACCGGCGCCTCGCTGATCTTGGTGAAGTAGGGTGTGGCCATCGCTGCTCCTCTCGAGGAGAGTCTGTACTAACCTACTCCGGGCGGTGCCAGGGCGTCAGCACCTGCTCGAGGAGCTTGATCGCCCAGGTCATCAACACACTGATCAGCGCGATGGCGACGATGGGGACGAACAGTTGCGCCGTCTGAAAGAGGTTGCCAAACTTCATGATCAGTGCGCCCAGCCCGCTCACCGCCGCCGTCATCTCCGCGACGATGACGCCGATGATTCCCGCGGCCAGTCCCACGCGCAGGCCCGCGAAGATGAAGGGCAGGCTGCTGGGGAGGATCACCGTGCGGAGCGTCTGCGCCTGGGTGGCGGCGAATGCGCGCGCCGTTTCGAGAAGGTCCTCGTCCACGTGTTTCACGCCCGCGATGGTATTGATGATGATCGGGAAGACCGAACTCAGGAAGACCACAGCCACGCGCAGCTCGAAGGCGATGCCGAACCAGAGGATGAGCAGCGGGATGAGGGCCACGCGCGGCGTGGCGTAGAGCGCCGTGACGTAGGGATCCAGGGCCAGTTCCACCGTCCGCCACCGGCCCATCGAGAAACCGACCATGATGCCGACCCCAGAGGCCAACCCATACCCCGTGACCATCGAGGTCATGCTTTCGATGATCGCGTTCTGGAATTCCCGGCTGCGCACGACGAGCCCGTAGGCGGCGGCGACGATGGCAGATGGCGAAGCAAGGAAGACGGGATCGAGCCGCCGGCCGAGGATCTCCCAGGTCCCGAGCACGACGACCAGGGAGACCCCGCGGATCAGCCAGGGTCTCCAGGACCGGCGCACTGGTGGGAGGGCGGCGGAGGTGGCCATCGCCGGGGCGTCATGTACCATGCTGGGCGGCCTCCCGGAGCAGGTTCCAGATCTCCTCGCGCAGGCCGACCACGGTCGGATCGCGTCGCCAATTGTACTCGTAGCGCGGCTTACGCAACGGTACGGCGAACTCACGGACGACGCTGGCCGGCCGCATGGAGAAAACGAGGATGCGGTCGCTCAGGTAGATCGCCTCATCGATACTGTGGGTGACGAACAGCGTGCTCACGCGCGGCGTGGCGGCGAGCAGCCGCAGCAACTCTCCCTGCAGCACTTCACGGGTCAGTGCGTCCAGGGCCCCGAAGGGTTCGTCCATGAGCAGGACACGGGGGTTGAGCAGCAGTGCGCGCACCAGCCCAACGCGCTGGCGCATCCCTCCCGAGATCTGCGCCGGGTAGTATTGCTCGAATCCGGCGAGGCCCACGCCCTGGAGGAGCCCACGGGCGCGCTCGGCGCGCGTCCTCGTGTCCACCCCATCGAGCTCGAGCGCGTAGACCGCGTTGTCCAGCACCGTTCGCCAGGGGAAGAGGTTGAAGTGCTGGAAGACGAAGGCCTTCTGCCGCGACGGGGCGAGGCTCGGCTTCCCGTCGAGCGCGACCTGCCCGGCCGTCGGGGGGAGCAGCCCCGCCACGATCTTCAGCAGCGTCGTCTTGCCGCATCCGGAGGGGCCGATCAGCGAGACAAACTCGCCGTCGGCCACCGTCAGCGAGATGCCCCGGATGACCTCCGTGGCGACACGGCCCTGCACGAATGTCTTGCGGATGCCGGAAACCTCAAGCACATTCCACCGCTAGCGCCACTTGAACGAACCCTTCTGCCGGAGGTACTCGGCGATGAACTTCGTGGTGCCCCAGTCCCGCAGCGGCACTGCGGCCGTGATGTTCTTCGCCTCGAGCTCGAGCTCTTGCGTCACCCGGACACGCGCAGGATCAAGGCCGCCGTCGACGCCCCAGATGCGCCCCGCGTACATCAGATCGTAGGCCTGGTTCCACACGGCGTCGGGAACGCTGACGCCCAGCTCCGCCTTGGCCAGGGTGATGTAGCCGGCTCTGTCGGAGGCCGCGCGGCGCGCTGCGTCCATGTGTGCGAAGACGAGGGCGCGCAGCAAGCTCTCGTTCGCGGTGAGGAACGCCTCGCGCGTGGCCACGATGTGCTGCAGATAGTCAGGGACGATCTCACCGCTCACGGCCAGGACCTTCAGGCCCCGAACGCGCTGCATCGCCAGGATGGCGTCAAAGGCATGGGCCACGCCTGCCTCGATCGCCCCGCTGCCCAGCGCCGCGATGCGCGCGCTCGTGCCCCCGACCCGGACGATCTGGACCTTGTTCACATCCACGCCAGCGTTGCGCAGCATGGCCCGAGAGAGCACGTCGGAGATGTCGCCGGGGGAGGAGATGCCGACGCGCTTGCCCTCCAGGTCGGCCAGGCTGTTCACGCCCTCACGCCCGAGGAGGATGTAGTCCGGAGCGACGAGGTCCGCCATGACGACCATCAGCCGGTCGGCCCGCGCCTGCCGGGCCAGATTGAGCACGGCGCCGATCCCGCCGGAGAAAACAACGTCCACCGCCCCCGCGACCAGCGAGCGGTAGGCAATGGGACCGTTCTCGAAGTGCGTGACCTTGACCTGAACACCCGTCTGCCTGGCGACCTGGTCCAGAGTCCACTTGGCCCAGAAGTCCGTGAAGTCCGGCTGCGAGCCGAAGCCCACCCGCAGCACGGGCGCGGGCCCGGCCCCAAGCGGCACGGCCAGCATCCAAAGCACGAGCAGCAGGGCCACCGTCAGGCCTGGCCAGCGGCGATATTGTGATAGCATTCCTGTCACCCCCGATCAGGATAGGTGCGTCTGAGATCTGCCGTGGGCCGAAGGATGAGCGCGGATCATACAGAATATATTCTATAGAATGACCTTGTGTTCGATGGCGGGTCTGCCGTCTCCTCTCCGGCGGGACCAATGACGCGCGTGCTGGCCCCGATCACCACCTACACGACGAAGAGTGAGGCCGTCTATTCGGCGCTCCGGCGGGCCATCATCTCCGGAGCCCTGGCTCCCACCCGTCGCCTCGTTGCGCGGGAGGTGGCCGGGGCGCTCGGCGTCAGCGAGAGCCCGGTACGCGAGGCCCTGCGGCTGCTCGCCGCGGAAGGCTTTGTGCGGCTGACTCCGCACGTCGGCGCCGTCGTCACCGAGGTGCTCGACGGCGAGCTGGAGGAAGTCCTCTTCATGCGTGCGGCGCTAGAGGGGATGGCTGCCCGGCTGGCTGCGGAGCGGGTCACTGCCGAGGATCTCGCCGACTTGAAGCGCCTGATTGAGCGGATGGGCGGCGCGCGCCAGCGCGATACCCTCGACGAATACCTGCGGCTCAACCGCCAGTTCCACCAGCGGATCTACGACACGATCGACCGCCCGCGCCTGGAGAAGAGCATCCAGGACCTCTGGGCGCAGTCGGAGCGCTCCCAGGCCTCGTTCCGCATGGCCCCGCGGAGTGCCGCGCGGTCGAACCGAGAGCACCGCATGATCGTCGCCGCGCTGGCGCGGGGCGACGGCGACGAGGCGGAGCGCCTGACGCGACGGCAAATCTTCACTACCGTGACGATGTTGCGCGCCGGCCGGCATCGGCGCGCTCATGGCGGAGACGGGGCTGCGCCCCCGCCGCCTCCCGCGTGACTGCGGCCGATCTCATCCTGGCTGCTGAGGACCTTCGGAGCGCGTTGCAGCGCCGGGATGCCGCGCTTCCGGCGCTACTCAAGGAGCTCGTCGATATCGAGAGCCACGCCAGCCAGCCCGGGGGTGTGGTTGCCGTTGGGCGCGTCATGGAGCGTGAGCTGGTCGGGGCGGGATGCCGGGTTGAGCGCGTCCCCGGGCCGGCGCTCGGCCCGGATCAAGCGTGGCTCGCGGAGCTGATGCTGCCGGAAGGCGACTATGCGGCCATCCCGGATGTGATCGTCGCCCGACGCCCCGGCCGTGGCTCACGGTTCGGCCTGCTGCTGGGGGACCTTGACACCGCGCTGGCTCCCGGGTCGCCGGGGCGCGTACCATTCAGCATCGAGGACGGCCGTGCCTACGGCCCCGGGGTTGCCGACATGAAAGGCGGGCTCGTCGTCCTCACCGCCGCGCTGCGGGCGCTCGCCGAGACCGGGCTGGACGCCCCCCCGCTGACAGTCGTACTCAGTCCGGACGAGCAGGCGGGCAGCCTCCGCTCCCGCGTCGTCATCGAGCGTGAGGCAGCGGGTGTGGCCTGGTGCCTGTGCGTGGAATGTGCGCGCGACGGCGGGAATCTCATGGGCTCCCGGGCCCACATTGGGGTGGCCCGGCTCGATGTGTACGGCCGTGAGGCGCACGCCGGGAGCGCCCACGGACGCGGGATCAGCGCCATCGAGGAGCTCGCATACAAGGTGCCGGCCATCCAGGCACTGACGGATCCGGAGCGGGGGGTATACGTCACGGTCGGCGGGATCTGGGGCGGACGGCGCCGCAGCGTCGTGCCCGGGCATGCGCACTGCACCATTGACGTGCGCACTCCCGACGCGCACGTCTGGGCCGAGGTGGAGACCGCGCTGTTGCGGATCGCCGAGAATGTGCGCCTGTCCGGCGCATCGGCGCAATTGCGCATCTACGCGCACCGGCCGGGGATCCCCTGGACGGCCGCCACCGACCGGCTCATCGCCGTGGCGAAGCGCGCGGGCGCGGCCGCGGGCGTGTCCTTTGGGGTCGTCCGCTCGGCGGCGGCAGGCAGCTCGAGCTTCGCTGGAGCGCGGGGCGTCCCGACGCTGGACGGGATGGGCCCTGTCGGCGGGGACCTGATGACGGAGCGGGAGTACGTGGAGGTCGAAACGCTGGCGCAGCGCGCGCTACTGCTCGCGCTGACGCTGTGCTATCTGAGCAACGAGGAGGCGTGAGGATGGCAGACCAGGTGGACGTCCGGATCCGCAACGGGCGCGTGTTCATCGGCGGGGGGCTGGTGGAGGCGGACCTGCTCGTCAATGGGGAGAAGGTTGTCGGACCGGTGACTCGCGACCACCCGGTGCGGGGACGCACGGAGATCGACGCGGCCGGCAAAGTCGTGCTGCCGGGGATGATCGACCCGCATGCGCACACGCGTGTGCCGGGCTACGAGTACAAGGAAGACTTCACCACGTGCTCGCAGGCCGCGGCCGCGGGGGGCATCACGACCATCGTGGACATGCCCAACGTCGAGCCCCCCACGACTACGGTGAAGGAGTATGAGGAGAAGAAGGTGATCGCCGCGCGTACCTGTCTCGTGGACTGGGGACACTTCGTCTCGCCGGTGAAGCTCGACCAGATCCCCGCGTTCGCCGAGTCCGGCGCCACGGGCTTCAAGATCTTCCAGGTGAAGGGCGGCTACCCGCACGACCCGCGCCTGGCCATGGACGAGCCGGAGCGCATCTACGCCGCGTTCTCGGCCATCGCCAGGACCGGGCTGCCGTGCCTGATGCACCCGTTCAACCAGGGGCTGATGGACTACATCTCTGACGTGATGGTGGCGTCGGGGAAGCCGCGCGACTTCGTCACGTTCAGCAGCATCTACACCATGGACGTCGTCTGGCGCTCCGCAGTGGCGCAGGTGCTCGAACTGCGGCGCGAGACCGGCGTCCGCCTCCACCTCCTGCACACGCACAGCCAGGGCAGCCTGCGTCTCATCCGGCGGGCCAAGGCTGATGGCGCCCAGGGACTGACCTGCGCCGTGGACCTGAAGTACTTCCAGCTCACCGACAGGGACCTGAGGGAGCAGGGGCCGCGGGCGGCGCCGGGCGGGTTCATCACGAGCGATCCCGCACGGATGGAGGCGATCTGGACCTCGATCAACGATGGCACGATCGACACGATCGATTCCGACCACGCGCCGCACACTCTGGAAGACCTCGAGCGGTTCAAGCAGGACCCCTGGACCGGGCCGTTCGGCAGCCCGCAGTACGACAACATGCTCTCGGTGTTGCTCACCGACGTCCACCGCGGGAAACTCTCATTGGCCACGCTGGTGCGCGTCTTCTCCGAGAACCCGGCGCGGCTGCTCGGCCTGTATCCGCGCAAAGGCGCGCTCCTGCCCGGGTCCGACGCCGACCTCGTCGTCGTAGACCTGGACAAGGAGTGGAAAGCGAGCGACGAAACGGTGTACACGAAGGTGAAGTGGACGCCCTACCGCGGGTGGACGCTCAAGGGGAAGCCGGTGCTCACGATGCTCCGGGGTTCGGTGATCATGCAGGACGGCAAGGTCACGGGAAAGCCCGGGTACGGTCGGTACATAGAGGGCGTGCCTCAGCGCATGTAGTCATCGCGAGGACACGCGGCGACATGCCAGTCCCACAGGAAGTGTACGTTTGACCTCTGTGACCGGAGGCCGACGCCCATGCCCCTGCTGCCTCTAACGCTTGCGTGTGGCTTCTACGACCGGACCGACGCGCTGCGCACAGGCCTCGTCCGGCCGGAAGGCATCGACCTCACCTACGTCGCCATCCAGTCGCCGCCCGAGATCTTCGCCCGGATGGTGGCCAACCAGGCCTTCGACGTCTCCGAGATGTCCTGCGCGCACTCGCTGATCCGCCGCGGCAAGGGCGACTTCCCGTTCGTCGCCATCCCCGTGTTCCCGTCTCGCATGTTCCGCCATGGGTACATCTTCATCAACACGACCGCGGGGATCCGGACGCCGAAGGACCTCGAGGGAAAGCGGATCGGCCTGCCCGAGTACAGCCAGACCGCGGCGGTGTGGATCCGCGGCCTGCTTCAGCACGAGTACGGCGTGCGGCTCGAGACGGTCCGCTGGACGAGCGGCGGGATCAACGCGCCCGGCCGGCCGGACATCCTCGTGAACCGGCCGGAGGGCATCGAGATCGAGCGGGTGAAGGACCGGCCGCTCAACGACCTGCTGGTGGAGGGCAAGATCGACGCGCTGATCGGCGCGCGCCGGCCCGACGCGCTGGGAAAGCATCCCCTCGTGGCGCGTCTGTTCCCCAACTACCGCGAGCTGGAGCGCGAGTACTTCCGAAAGACCCGCATCTTCCCGGTCATGCACACGGTGGTCATCCGTGAAGCGCTGTACAGGGAACATCGTTGGATTGCGGAGAGCCTGCACAAGGCCTTCGTGGAGGCAAAGACTTGGTGCATGACGCAGATCCGGTTCAGCAGCTCCTTGCGGTACACGCTCCCGTGGCTGCACGCCGAACTCGAGGAGATGGCAGAGCTCTTGGGCTCCGATCCCTGGCCCTACGGACTCGAGGCGAACCGCCACGTTCTGACGACGCTGGTGCAGTACCTGGTCGAGCAGCGCCTCCTCACGCGGCCGATCCCCCTCGAGGAGCTGTACGTCCCGCTCACCGTCCTCGGCGAGTAGCCCGCCTCGGGCAGCGCGCCCGAAAACGAAGGAGGGCAGGTCCGAGGACCCGCCCTCTCTTCGATCATCGTTACTGCCTGCGCGATCTTACCGCGCCGACGTCACCGGCTGAACCGGGAGGTACGTGGCCAGCTTGCTGAAGATCTCATCGCGGCTGATGCTGTTGTACTTCTCGCGGACTTTCGTCACGAGGAGCTCTGCATCTCCGTTGATGGCCTGTACATCCTGCTCAGACAGGTTAGGCCAGACCTCGCGCAGCTTGAACTGCACGGTTGTCCAGTGGTCCCTAATCATCTCAGGCTTGAACATTGTGTGTTGCCTCCGATCCTCTCAGTGCGTACCGTCATGTCGTGATCGGAGGTTGAGGAACCGTCCGCATATTCAGGATGACAGGTCTCCACCAAGGGGTCAACACATTTCGGCGATTCCATTCTCGGGGTCGCCGCGTTTGTCAAGGGAAACCCCTATCAGGCCATTGTGCTCCGCGCCGAGTTGTGCGATAGTGTTGTCGCATCACAGGCATCATGCTCGGGTCTGTGAGAGTCGAAGGAAAAAAGGTGGCACGACGCAATGGCAACCGGCACCGTGAAGTGGTTCAACAGTGAGAAGGGGTACGGTTTCATCACCCCCGAGGACGGTTCGAAGGACGTCTTCGTGCATTTCAGCGGGATCGAGGGCACCGGCTACAAGTCCCTCGAAGAGGGGCAGAAGGTTGAGTTCACCGTGACCCAGGGCCAGAAGGGCCCGCAGGCCACAGGGGTGCGCCCGATCGGCTAGTGCAACCTTCCTCGATCGGCATCGTCTCCAGGTGAGGCATTCCGCATCAACCGCGTGAACTGCCGCTTCAACCGCCACCGCCGATAGAGGGCAATGGGATTGAGCATGAGACGTGCGCCCGGACGCTCGCGGCCGAGCCGTAAGGCCGCGTAGCGTCCGCGGCGGACGTACCACCATGCCGCACCAGGCCCCGCGAGGGCGAATAGCCCGAGCGGAAATGGGAATGAGAAGACCACCAGCACAGCGGACGCGACCCCCAGCCACCGCGCCTCGATCGGGATGGCGAAGTACAGCAGCAGCCGCTCCCCAGGATTGATCACCGACCAGGCCACCACCGCGGCCGCCAGCAACATCCCCGACCCGGCCAGGACCGCCCCCCGCCCCGTGAGACCCGCCCCCACCCACAGACCCAGCGCGGTGGCGATGCTGACGAGGACGAGGAACACCAGGTAGTCGCGCGTGCCCCAGCCCCGCTCAAGGCTGCCGCCGAACATCCACAGCATGTACCCTCCCAGCAGCACCCAGAGGATCCCCCCGGAGGCGACCAGCGGGTAGGTCAGCACCGACCAGGGAGAGGCGGCTGCGGTCGCCGTGTGGAAGATCAGCGGACCCGCCAAGGCGCCCCCGCCTACGAACGTGATCACGAAGCTTGCTGCGTTGGCCGCGATCAGAGCCCACGTGACGGGACAGTTCCCGGGCAGCCGAGCGAGCGGGTCCATGCTCGCCATCCTAGCGCGAACCCCAGCCTAACGCCAGCCGGAGATGGGAATGCAGTCCATGTCCCCGCTTCGCGGGACAACCTAAGATCGGAGGAGTTCCCGATGCGAGCCATCCGCATTCTGTCGACCGGCCTGGCGGCCGCTCTGCTCCTGACCGCGCTCCTGGCAGGGACCGTGATGGGCGACGACGATGACGACGAGATCGAGATGACGGGCGTCGTGCTCAGCGTGAATCTACCCAACTCATCGTTCCAGTTCCGCGAGTTCGCCTCGAACGTGATCTGGTCCGTGATCCTCCGCCGCGACAGCAGGATCGAGCTGAAGGGCGAGGGGAAGGACAAGTCGAGGAATTACCGGCTGGTCGCCGGCGACATCGTCGAGGTCGAGGGCAAGCTGCTCCCCGGGCGGACCGTCCTTACCAAGAAGGTCAAGGTCCTCGCGCATACCAGCGCTGTGGACGTGCCCGCGCCAGTTGACAGGGTCCCGCAGACCGATCGACTTGCGCCGGCCCCCGGGCTCACCGTGCCCGCCATCGTGAAGACGATCGGCGTGGGCGCCGCGGTGAAGGCCTTCGCGCCGGCCCTCAACACCTTCATCAACAAGCTGGTGCAGGCCAAGGATCCGACGACCCTGCAGACCACCAAGGTGGTGCCGATCCTCAGCATCTCCATCGGCGTGAGCGCCCCGGGCCAGGCCGCGATCGGCGCGGCACAGGTCTCGGGGCCGAAGGCGTCGGTGGACAAGGTCCAGGCCGTCGCCGCGCTCGACGCCAACTACCAGGGAGCGTTCTCCATCCGCGCGCTGGTGCCGGTAGACAGCCTCGAGCCCTGGAAGCAGGTGCGGCGGGTGCCGAGCGTGGGCGTCTCGGCGATCATTGATCTGAAGATCTAGGGAATCGCCCGAAGAACGGCAAGGTCGCCCGCGGCTCCGAGGTCGAGGAAGAGGGTTTCCGCCTCCTTCCGGGCCTCCAGAGCCGCGTGCTCCTTTTGCACCCGGCGGCAGGCTTCACTGAGACGCACGAGGGTCTGAGCGACCTCCCATCGCGCATCCAACGCGCGAAACTCGGCGAGGGCGTCACGAAGGGTCCTCTCCGCCTCGCCGGACCGTCCGGCCAGGAGATGCCAGATGCCTTCCGCACGCCGCAGTCGGGCTATCGGCTTTCGCGCCCCCGCGCGTGTGGCCAGCTCCGACGCCTCGCGATGCAGGCCGCCGAACTCGGGCGCGAGTGAGGTTGCGGCGACTTCGGCGAGGAGACTCCACACGGCAGGCTGAAGCCTGCCGTCACCCGTGCGGAGCAGCTCCAGGCGGCGTCGCGCCGCATCGGTGTCACCCGAGGCGATCAGCATCACCGCCGGCAGGTGGGACGTCCCCGGCACACGGAACGGATACTCCTCGGCCTCGCGGGCCAGCCGCTGCGCGCGGTCTATCTCCCCACGCCTGGCCGAAATGATCGCCATGATCATCAGCACGGTGCCGACCCACGTGTGATACGGGTTGCCATAGCGCTCCCTCGCCCGGACGAACTCCTGGGCGGACCGGGCCGCCTCATCCCAGCGGTCCCATTCGAACAGCGCCAGTGTGCGCCACATCATTGGATGGAGGTGCCATCCGCCCAGCGCAGCCTCCTCCCCCAGCCGCGCTGCCCACTGGGCCGCCTCGACGGCCTCGGGGTAATCGCCCAGCGCCACACGAGAGCTGGCCATCATGCAGCCGATGTCGATGAGCTCGTCGCGCTGCACGATCTCGGGACGCAGCGCCCACCGGCGCAAATTGGCCTGCAGCGCCGCCGGGTAGTCGGCCAGCTGGCGGTACGCACCCTGCACCGCATCGAGCGCGGCCGACAGATCCCGCGCCGACCCGTGCTGCTCCATGATCCTCGCCGCCTCCAGGGAGTGAGCGAGGGCCTCGCGGATCTCGGACTCGACTTCGCGGCCCGTGTAGTTCGGCAGCAGACCTCGGGCGGCGTGCAGCCTGCCGCGCTCTACCGAGTCGGGAAGCCCGTCCAGGAGACGCAGGCCGTCCTCGATGCAGCGCAGGATCTCGCCCTCGGGCGGAGGCACGTGGAACGCGCCGCGCCAGCGCGTGGGGTTCTCGGCGAGCTTCGCATAGAGACGCGCGCCGGCAATCGGGTCGGGCGCCCCGGCCTGCCTCCACTGGTCAAGAGCCCTCCAGTGATACTCCCATCCGGCGTCGCCCAGCCACTGGACCGTCTGGAGGTCGCCGATACGCTCGAAGATGGTCATCCGCTCAAGCGGCGTCGACGCAAACGCCAGGGCCGATTCGTAGGATCGCAGCGCAGCGGAGGTGGCGTATTTCCTCGCTGCGACGTCGCCCGCCAGCAGCAGGTACCTCAACGCCCGCTGCTGTGCGGACAGGTCACCGCCGAGCAGCGCCGCCTGGTGACAGTGATGGGCAACCAGCTCCGCGAACTCGTCGATGCGCTCCCCGGCCACGCCCTCCAGCCAGTCCGCAACAGCATGCGGATGGGCTCGGCGCCCCCGCGGCAGGGTCCCAAAGGCCACGTCGCGGACGAGCACGTGCCTGAACATGAACTCGCGCTCTCCGGCAAAGGCGGCATGATCGCGCTCCTCGATCAGATCCCGCTGCTCGAGGCGATCGAGGAGATCGCCCAGCCGGCCTCCCGGGAGCGAGGTGAGACGGAAGAGCGGCGTCAGCCAGAACACCCGGCCGATCACGCTGGCCTGCTGGAGCAGGTCCTTCTCCTCGCCGGGCAGCGCATCCAGACGCGCCGCGAGCACCCCCTGCACGTTCTCGGGCACGCGCACCTCAACGGGCCCCTCGGGCGCACGCCACCGGCCGTCCTCGCGGACGAGGACGCCTTCGTCGATCAGCATCCGGAGGATCTCCTCAGTGAAGAACGGATTGCCCTCGGTCGCCGAGACGATGGTGGCCCGCAGATTCTCCGGCAGGTCCTCGATGCGCAGCAGCTCCGAGACAAGGCGACGGTTCTCCTCCTCGCGCAGTGGACGGAGCCTGACCATGGCCCAGTTCCGCTTCCCCCCACCCCAGGTCGGGCGGCGGTCGAGGAGCTCCGGGCGGGCCAGGCAAAGGAGCAAGGTGGGCGCGTTGAGGCGGTCGGCGAGATACTCCAGCAGGTCCAGCAGGCTCTCATCCGCCCAGTGCAGGTCTTCAAATACCAGCACGAGCGCACCGCCTCTCGTGCGCGCTTCCAGGAACTCCCGCCAGGCGTGGAGGATCTCCTCGCGGACCGCGCGCGGGTCCAGGGATGCGAGCACGCTGCCCGGGAACTGGATGCCGATGGTAAACCCCAATGCCTCGGCGGTCCGGCGCGCCACGGGCTGTCCGGGGAGCCAGCGCTGGACGCTCGCCTCCAGCTTTCCTCGCGCAACCTCCGCCGTGTCGCTGTCGAGAATCCCGCACTCGGTCTTCAGGATCTCAGCGAGCGGCCAGAAGGTAATGCCGTCGCCGTATGGAAGGCACCGCCCCTTGAAGATGGCCGGCGCCGCGGGCAACGCCGCGAGCGAGGCCGTGAACTCCTCCTGCAGGCGGCTCTTCCCGACCCCGGCCGCGCCGACGATGGTGACGAGATAGGGCTGCCGGTCCCCCGCCACCTTGCGGAAGTGGGCCGTGAGAAGCTCCATCTCCTGCCCACGCCCGATCATGGGCGCCCGCAAACCGAGCAATCCCCGCTTCCGCCGCTGGGGAAACAGCCCCAGGACCCGCCAGGCGGGGACGGGGGCATCTCTGCCGCCGACGGTCAGCGGCGGCTGCTCGATGCACTCCATCACCCCTCGGAGATGATGCCGGGTCCGCTCGCCGATGAGGATGACGCCCGGATCCGCCGCCTGCTGCAGGCGGGCGGCGACGTTCACCGCGTCGCCGGTGATGAGGAACTCGCCCTTCTCCGCGGCCTGAGGATCGGCGACGACCTCGCCCGTGTTCACTCCCACGCGGATCTGGAGCGCCACGTGAAGCGGGCGGAACTCCTCATTCAACGAGGCGAGGCGCTCGGCCATGGCCAGGGCGCATCGGACCGCTCGCTCCGGGTCGTCCTCGTGCGCCCGCGGCAGCCCGAAGACCGCCATCACCGCGTCGCCGATGAACTTCTCAACGGTCCCCCCGAAACGCTCGACCTCGCCCTGCATCGCCTCGAAGAAGCGGCCGAGGATGCCGCGCATCTCTTCGGGGTCGCGGCCGGCTGCGGCAGCCGTGGACCCCACCACGTCGGCGAAGACCACGCTGACGACCTTGCGCTCTTCCCTGCCGGCGAGGGGCCCTCGTTCGGGGGTGAGACGAGCGCCGCAACTGGCGCAGAAGACAAAGTCCGGAGGGTTCGCCGCCCCGCAGCGGGGACAGCGTACGCCGAGCATCGTGCCGCAGCGGCCGCAGAACTTCGCGCCCGAGGGATTGTCGAAACCACATTGGGGACAGCGCATCGGCCCGGACCCTCCAGGGCCACTGTATTGGCCGCGACGAGCCCTGCCTATCGGGCGGGGGTCCGACCCCAATCGGCAAGGATCTCGCGGGCCGCGTTGTAGCCCGGCGCGCCCATCACGCCACCGCCCGGATGCGTCCCAGAGCCGCAAAGGTAGAGGCCGTTGACGGGGGTTCGGTAGTCCGCCCAGCCGGGGACCGGCCGCATGAAGAAGAGGCGATCCAGGGTCATCTCGCCGTGGAAGATGTCGCCGCCGGTGAGCGAGAAGTCCCGCTCCAGATCGAGCGGGCTGACCACCTGACGGTGGATGATGCGGTCTTTGATGCCGGGCGCGTACTGCGCGAGCGTGTCGATGACACGGTCGGCGTAGGCCTCCTTCAGGTGATCCCAGTGCCCGTCGGCCAGCCGGTACGGCGCGTACTGCACGAAGATGTTCATGACGTGCTTCCCCGTCGGGGCCAGCGATGCGTCGTAGGTCGTCGGGATGGTCACCTCGAGAAACGGGGCGACCGAGGGCCGGCCCGCCTGCGCATCCTGCCAGGCCCGGTCGATGTAGTCCATCGTCGGGCCGATGTGGATCGTCGCGCGATGCTGCGGCCCCGGCGATCCTCCTGGGGCGGCGGTGAACTCGGGGAGGCCGTCGAGGGCGAGGTTGATCTTCATCGCCACGCCTTCGGTGCGGATCGCCTCCACCTCCCGCCGGAAGTCGCCGTCGATGGACGGCACGAGGCGCAGGAAGGTCACCTTGGGATCGGCGCTGCTGGCGACGATCGGGGCCCGGACCTCCTCCCCGCTGCGCAGGACGACGCCCTCGGCCCGCCCCTCCCGGACGAGGATCCGCGCCACCTCCGCCTCGGTCCGGATCTCGACACCCTGCTGCCTGGCGGAGGCGGCGATGGCCTCGGCGACCCCGCCCATGCCGCCGCGCACGAACCCCCACAGCCCGCGCTTGCCGGCAGCCTGACCCATGCAGTGGTGGAAGAGGACGTACGCCGTCCCCGGGGTGCTCGGGCCGCCGCGCGCGCCGATGACGCCGTCCGTGGCGAGCGAGGCCTTCAGTTCGGGGGATTCAAACCAGCCGTCCAGGAAGTCGCGCGCGCTCTGGGTGGCGATGCGAACGGCCTGCACGAAGTCACGCGGAGGGAAGCGCAGCGCATCCCAGCCGAGGCGGGCAAAGCCGGCGAGGTCACGCCAGCGCCGGCGCACGGGGTCGGGAGGGGTCCGGAGGAGCCAGGGGTCGACAAACCCTGCGAGGCGCTCCAGGAGCGCCTCGTACATTGGATAGCGCTCGGCGTCGCGCCGCGAGAACCGTCCGATCTCCTCCGCCGTCTTGCGGTCGTCCCGCCACACGAAGAGCGCCCGCCCATCCGGGAACGGGCTGAAGAACGCCGGATCCTTGGGCAGGATCTCATAGCCGTGCCGCTCGAGGCCGAGGTCGCTGATGATCCGGGGCATGAGGAGGCCACACAGGTAGGCGGCCGTCGAGATCTTGAAGCCCGGCCAGGGTTCCTCCGTGACGGCCGCGCCGCCGAGGACCGGCCGGCGTTCGAGCACGAGCACGCGCCGTCCGGCCCGGGCGAGGTAGGCGGCGGTGACGAGCCCGTTGTGGCCACCCCCGATGATGACCGCATCGTATGAAGTCATAGCCCCTAGTTGTTCGTCACCGGCCGCCTCCACCCCGTGTCGGAATCGCTTCTCCCGGCTCGCAGTCAATGCCCCTTGAGAAGGGGGGTCTCTGGAGAGCTACGCTCGTGTTTTGTCGAGTATCGCAAAGAACAGGATTGCACAACCTCACGCCGAAAGGGGGCCACGGGGCTCGGCGGGGCCCCAAGCCGGTAGGTGCCCCAATTCCATAGCCCACCTGAGGAGGGGATCTCATGCGGAAGATCATCGTGGCCACGTTGCTGGCTCTGTTGCTGGGACTCGCTGCCGTGGCGAGCGCCGGGGACGGACTGCCCGGAGGCGGAAATGCCATCATGGTAGCCGGAGACGGCCTACCTGGGGGCGGCTAACCCCGGGGCAGCCAGATAGCACCAACGCGACGGCCGCTGCTCCCCCGCCGGGGACGGCGGCCGTTTGCCCACTTCCCCTGCGAAGAACTTCCATGCAACTTCCCGTACAGCAGGA
>DASSGA010000130.1:0-6843 GCA_035693805.1 bacterium
CGCACGATGTTCCCCTGGATGCGGTCCGTGTGCCAGGGCCGGTGCGGGTCTGCACCCTGATCATCGACCCGGGACGCGCGGAGACGGTGATCAATGAGCCCGGTCCACCGGCCGGGGGCGACGCCGTGCAGAGACTCTGGGAGTGTGTGCGGGCCGGGCTGAAGGGGGCGCGGATCGTCATCCTCGCCGGGAGCCTGCCGCCGGGGGTGCCGCCGACTTTCTACGCCGAGGTCATCCGGCAGGCGCAGCGGATTCCTGTGATCCTGGATGCGGCGGGGGACGCGCTGCGTCTGGGCGTGGCGGCGAGACCGTATCTCGTCAAGGCGAACCAGCTCGAGCTGCAGGGCGCGGTGGGACGGCCGCTCGACACCCTGGAGGCCGTGAGGAAGGCCGCCGAGGAGGTGCGCGCGATCACCGGAGGAAGTGTGCTGATCACGCTGGGCGACAGGGGAGCACTGCTGTGCGTCGCCGGGGAGGCGTGGGAGATCGCGCCGCCCCAGGTCGACAGGGTGAACACGATCGGCGCAGGCGACAGCCTGACCGCAGGACTGGCCACCGGAATGCTCCAGGGCCTCTCCCTGCTGCAGGCTGTGCGCACCGGCGTGGCGGCCGCAGCGGCCGATGTCGCGACGCTGCTGCCGGGCATGGTCGACGCCGCACTGGTCGCGCATCTGGTGCCGCAGGTGGCGGTCCGCGCCGTGTAGTAATAACGAATCGATCCCATGTCGGGTGCGGTCAAAGGAGGTGGGGGCTCGCGTCCCGTACGCGGGCGGCGGAAGGACCGATCGAGGTGGCTGAGGCCACCTCAAGGAGGGGGAAGATGGTTCGGCACATGCGTTGGCTCGCGGTGTTGAGTGTGCTGTTGATCGGGGCCGTCATCCCGATCGGATCGGCCGGGGCAGCTGGGACGAACAAGCTGGAGATCTTTAGCTGGTGGACCGCCGGAGGCGAGGCGGAAGGCCTGGCGGGGATGTTCGCGGCGTACAAGCAGCGCTACCCCGGCGTCGAAATCGTGAACGCCACCGTCGCCGGCGGCGCGGGCACGAACGCCAAGGCGGTGCTGGCGACGCGGCTCACCGGAGGCGATCCGCCCGACTCGTTCCAGGTCCACGCCGGGCTCGAGATCCAGACCTACGATCCGGAGAAGTTCCTGGAGCCCCTCGACGCGCTGTACAAGTCCGAGGGATGGGACAAAGCCCTGCCCAAGGGCGTTCTGACGCTGCTGCAGTACAAGGGCCACTACTGGGCGGTGCCGGTGAACATCCACCGCGCCAACGTCCTTTGGTACAGTAAGAAGGTCTTTTCGGCCAACAACCTGACCCCGCCGAAGACCTTCGCCGAGTTCTTCACGATCGCGGACACGCTCAAGGCCAAGGGCATCGTGCCGTTCGTACTGGGCGACAAGGAAGGCTGGGAGTCCGGGCACGCCTTTGAGGCCGTGCTGATCGGCACCCTCGGCGCCCAGGGTTATGCCGGGCTGTGGACCGGGAAGACGCAGTGGACGGACGCCAGGGTGACCCAGGCGCTGAACACCTACAAGAGGATGATCAGCTACACCAACACAGACCACGCGGCCCTGACCTGGGACGGCGCCGGGCAGTACCTCATCAACGGCAAAGGCGCGATGCAGATCATGGGCGACTGGCAGAACGGGTGGTTCCAGTCGAAGAACTACAGTGACTACGGCTGGGCCACGCCGCCCGGGAACGCGGGCGTCTTCGACGCGCTGTCCGACAGCTTCGCCCTGCCCAAGCGCGCGAAAGACCGGGACAACGCCCTCAACTGGCTGAGGGTGGCCGGCTCGAAGGCGGGCCAGGAGGCCTTCAACCCGAAGAAGGGCTCGATCTGTGCCCGCACCGACTGCAACCAGACGCTGTTCAACGCCTACCTGCAGTCGGCGGCCAAGGACTGGCAGAGCAACGCGCTCGTACCGAGCGTGGTGCACGGCGCCGCGGCGATTGAGAGCTGGGCCGTGAAGTACAAGGACATCATGGCCCTGTTCGTCACGAGCGGCGACGTGGCCAAGACGCAGGCGTCGCTCCAGGCGGCATGCAAGGACGCCGGCGTCTGCAAATAGTCAGCACCGAGGATCAAGCGGCGGCGAGGCAGTCCGGCAGCGGGCTGCCTCGCCGCATACGTAGCGGGAGTCGCCGGTGGCCCAGCAGCGACCGGGTGGCCTCACTCCTGCTGATCGCCCCCTCCATCCTCGCCGTCGCGGTCTTCGTCTACGGCTTCATCGGCTTCACCGCGTTCGCCTCGCTCACGAAGTGGGACGCCCTGGCTCCGGACTTTACCTTCGTCGGATTGCGGAATTACGCGCGACTCTTCGAGACGGTGCGCTTCCAGATCGACCTGCGCAACACGGTAACCTTCACGGCCTTTTTCCTGGTGAGCTGCCTCTCGGTGGGCTTCCTCCTGGCGGTCCTGCTGGATCAGCGCATCCGCGCCGAGGGCGTGTTTCGCAGCATCTTCCTGTTTCCGCTCGCGCTGTCATTCATCGTCACGGGCGTCGTGTGGCGGTGGCTGCTCAACCCGGGCAGCGTGCAGCTGGGCAGCACCGGCATTAACCTGCTGCTGGACCGGATCGGACTGGGCCTCCTCAAGAGCGGCTGGTACACCGACCCCAAGTTCGGGATCAAGGCCGTGGTCATCGCCGCCACCTGGCAGATGTCGGGCTACGTGATGGCCATGTATCTGGCGGGGCTCCGCGGCATCCCCGAGGAGCTCCGCGAGGCGGCGCGGGTGGACGGCGCCAGCAGCTTCCAGGTGTACCGCCACATCGTCGTGCCCCTGCTCAACCCGATCACCCTGGGGGCGGTGATCATCCTGGGGCACATCTCACTCAAGATCTTCGACCTGGTCGTGGCGATGACGGGACCCGGGCCGGGGTTCTCCTCCGACGTGCCGGCGTTCTTCATGTTCGACACGACGTTCCGCGGCAACAACTTCGCGCAGGGGGCCGGCATCGCCATCATCTTGCTGGCCATGGTGGCCGTGCTGATCGTGCCCTACCTGGTCTACAGTCTGCGCACGGAGACGCAGCGATAGCCAATCACGCGCTCGCCCCCGCCGCGCCCCGGCCCATTCCCTGGCTGCGCTGGGCGACGTACGCCATCCTCGCGGCCCTGGCCCTGTTCTACCTGCTGCCGATCTACGTCCTCGTGATCACAGGGATGAAGAGCTTCCAGGAAGTCAACCTCTACCGGATGTGGGACCTGCCGGCGCGTGTTTCGCTGGACAGCTTCACCACGGCCTGGTTCGGCAGCGAGAGCCAGGGCTTCCGCGGCCTGCAGCAGAACTTCGTGAACAGCGTGCGATTGGCGGTCCCGGGGACGCTCCTGTCCGCCCTGCTCGGCTCGATGAACGGGTACGTGTTGGCGCGGTGGAAGTTCCGCGGCGCCGATGCGGTGTTCGCGCTCCTGCTGTTCGGGATGTTCATCCCCTACCAGAGCATCCTCATCCCGCTCGTGCGGGTGCTGAGCAGTGTGGGACTGTACGGGTCGATCCCCGGGCTGATCGTCACCCACGTCGTCTACGGCCTGCCCATCACCACCCTAATCTTCCGGAACTACTACGCGACCGTGCCGGGAGAGTTGGTGGAGGCGGCCAGGATCGACGGCGCGGGGATGCTCGGTATCTATCGCCGCATCATCTTCCCCATCTCGATGCCGGGGTTCGCGGTGGTGATGATCTGGCAGTTCACGTCGATCTGGAATGACTTCCTCTTCGGGGTCATCGTCACACCCCGCCCGGCGGTGCAGCCGATCATGGTGGCGTTGAACAATCTGGCGGGGAGCTACATCGTGGAGTGGAACGTGCAGATGGCCGGGGCGCTCCTGGCCGCGCTGCCGACGATGATCCTGTACATCGTGCTGGGACGCTACTTCATGCGGGGCTTGCTCGCGGGATCGCTGAAGGGTTGATCAGCCGCCCGCCCGGCGCACGCCCGTCAGAATCTCGAACAGGACGTGGTCCAGTCGCTCGTACGCCGGGACGCCGGCCGCCAGCAGCGCCTGCACTTCCGGGTCCTCACCAAACTGCACCACCTTGTCGGTCAGGATCTGATAGGCGCGCATGCAGCCGGTGACGAACTCCCAGACCGCCTCATCCCCCGTCGTCCGCAGCGGATGGGCATCAAAGGTGCGCACGCCCGGCCATCGTACGTCCTCGAGCAACTTGACGACAAAGAAGCTGTCCTTCAGGTTGGCGGCGCCGAAGCGCAGGTCCTGATCGAAGCGCAGCGGCCGCTGCGCGTTCAGGTGGATCCCGAAAAGCTTCCCGGCGTGCAGGGCGTGCGCCACCTCATGCGCCGGATGCAGCCCCGCCATCAGGGCGTGCGCGAGTTCCGGCACGACCCCCACGCCCTCGGGATGATCCAGCGTGGCGATGAGCGCGAGGGCATGGCCCACGGTGGCGAGGTACAGATCGCCCCGCGGCTCGTTCGGCTTCGGTTCGATCGACAGGCGCATTGCGTAGCGCTGATCGCGGATGTAGGCGGCCAGCGCGTTGAACCCATCGCGCAGCCACCGGAGCGCGTCGATCGGGGAGCGGCCCGCGTCGACCTCCGCACCGTCCCGGCCTCCCCAGATGTTGAAGAGCGGCGCGCCGAGGAGATGGCCCACGTCGATCGCCGCGGTGTACCGGGCCAGCGCCTCCCGGCGCACGGCGGCGTCGCTGCTGGCCAGGCCTCCGTCCTTGAAGCGGGAATCGGTGAAGAGATCGGACCCGCAGGCGTTGCAGGCGATGCCGGTGTCCTGCATCAGGACACGGGCCTCGCGGATCCGCCGGTCGCGCTCCGGGGCAGGCCGTCCGTGGGGGATCAGGTCCTCGGCGTGGAGCTCGAAGGCGTGCACGCCGCGGGCGGCCAGACCGGCGATGACCTCCAGGGCGTCGGGCCGCCGCCGGGTCGGAGCGCCGAAGGGATCGGCGCCCTGATGCATGATTGTCCACAATCCGAAGCCGAATCTCGTGCTGGCCATGATTCCCTTCTTCGCATCTTCGAAGTAGATCGAGCGCGACCCTCCTCTGGGGGGAGTGGGGGCGCGGGGTGAGCGAACACAGGGGTGATGGAGTCCAGCGCCTTCGCCGCACGGTTCGGGACGCAGCCAAGCATCGCCGCCACCGTGCCCGGTCGCGTCAACCTCATCGGCGAGCATACGGACTACAACGACGGCCTCGTCATGCCGGTCGCCGTCGATCGGTATGTCCGGATCGTCGCGGCCCCAAACGGCGGGGACCGCATCCGGCTCTACGCCTCAGCCTACGAGGAACGCGCCGAATTCCCGGTGGACGCGCCGGAGGAGGCCGCCGTCCCGCGCTGGGCGCGGTACCCGCAGGGCGTGGCGGTGACACTCGGCAACCACGGGGTGCGCCTGGCAGGCGTGGATGCGCTGATCAGCGGCGATCTCCCCATCGGCTCCGGGCTCAGCTCATCCGCCGCCCTTGAAGTGGCGACCTCCCTCGTCCTCGAGCAGACCGCGGGCGGACCTCTGCGTCCCCGCGAGCGCGCTCTGCTCTGCCACCGGGCCGAGGTCGAGTTCGTGGGTGTCCCCTGCGGGATCATGGACCAGTTCGCGGTTAGCCTCTGCCGCCGGGGCCACGCCCTCTTCCTCGACTGCCGGTCGCTGGAAACGCACCACATCCCTCTGCCTCCGGACGTCGTACTGGCGGTCTGCGATACAGGCATCCGGCGCTCGCTCGAGGACTCCGGCTACGCCACGCGGCGGCGGGAGTGTGAGGAGGCGGTGCGGCGCCTGCGCACACGCCGGCCGGGGATCACCAGTCTCCGCGACGTGACGCTGGATGACCTGCCGTCGTTGGACGAACTACCACCCCCTCTCGACCGACGGGCGCGACACGTCGTGACCGAGAATGCGCGGGTAATCGCCGCAGCGCGGGCGCTCGAAGGCGGACATCCGGAGCATCTGCGGAACATCTTCGGGGATTCGCATCGGAGCCTGCGCGACGACTACGAGGTCAGCTGCCCCGAGCTCGACGCGATGGTCGCCGCGGCCCTGGATGCCCCGGGGTGCATAGCAGCGCGGATGACCGGCGCGGGATTCGGCGGCGCGGTCCTCGCGCTCGTCCGCCGGAAGGAGCGGCATCCCTTCCTCGAGGCGGCCGCAAGCATCTATCGACAGCGCACGAATCGGTCCGGCGTGTGCTTCACCTCGGAGGCCGCCGGAGGCGCCGCGTACACTCGCTGAGGCGCGCCGGACGAAAGAGCCGCGCTATCCAGTTCCCCGCAGGTTCCAGAACGGGCCCGTGAGACCGATATGCGCAAAGAGGGCGTGGGCTTCATCGACGGTCTTGCGCCGCCACTGGGGGCTGAGGACCGTAGTGTACCACGCGCGCGCAAGCCGCCAGCACTGCTCGGGCCTCATGATCGCGCCACGGGACATCCCCCGCCCCACGCACCACCGGTCGACGTGCTCCTCCGACCGGAAGAGCAGCATCGTGGATCAGGTGAAGGCAATGTTGTCCCAGAATCTCGCCGCCGGCACGCCGAAGTGCACCACGCCTTCGGCCCGCATCAACCTGCCGTGGCGGACTTCCAGCGTCATGGAGTCTCCGCAGTCACCGCAGGCGGCGGCTACCGTGGCATCGGCGTCCAGGGCCGCCGGAATGCCCAACGCATCCCAGATGCAGATGCCGTGATACGTGCGCCCGCGTGAGGCGACGCGAAACGACGTCGGCGTCGCACAGAACGGATTGGCGGCCCAGACGTTCGTGGAGTTCGGGGCAAGAATGATCGCCCGGCCCGCGGCCAGACGAGCCAGGGCGCCGTCAACGGCGGGCCGTGGGTGCCCGAGACCGGCGGCGATCGCATCCGGCTGCGGAACG